>CAYTAS010000007.1:0-73730 GCA_964435885.1 uncultured Nitrospira sp.
CACCGCACCGTCATCATAAGGACGGCGGCGTGCATGGGCTGGTGGACTATGTTGCGGGCGTGATCGCTCGATGGCCGGAACGGCAAGCGCGGCCTGATCACTATCCACTCACGCCGGCCACCAAAGCCACTATTCTTGGCCACACGCTCCGGGGTGCCAGGCCAATACCGGAGGATAAGGCGATTGCCCAGCATCTTGCCCATGAGGTGGTGCATCGGCTGATTGACTCGCCTGAAGACATTGTCGGCTGTCTCTTGGCCTACCGTGAACGGGGATCAATCGGTCCGATTCCACTCCATGCGGTTACATCGAAACAGTTCGACTGGGACGTCTTCAGTCGGATGCATGGCAACACCAGCGTCTCGTAACTCTCTCAGCTGCTGTCTGTGCGCGATTTCCTGGTTAGCAGGTTGTTGACAAGGTCCGCCAGCGGCGCTCTCGCGGTGCTCAGAAGTTCAACGTACGGCACAGAGGGTGAAGTCTGTCGTTGAGTGCGAGAGTCGGTGGGGTCGTTACACGGTGAGAACAGAGGCAGCCGAGTGAACTTCAGCAGCCTTTGAACTTCTTTGCCCGACACTGTTCCGAGAGCCGCTTGGCCTCGGTGATCTGTGCGGGGGTCATGCGCTGGGCGACATCTTCGCGGTTTTCTTCGGCTTGTTTCTTTTCCTCACCTTGCATGTGTGCGGCGGCGAGATTCACCCACATATAGGCGCGCACATAGTCTTGTGTGACGCCAAGTCCTGCGAAGTACAGTTCCGCGAGATTATTTTGCGCGAGGGGATGACCCTGTGCTGCGGCTTTCTCGTACCACGCTCGCGCCTGGGCATAATCCTGTGGCATTCCCATTCCCTTTGCGTATAGCTCACCGAGGCTGTTTTGCGCCTCGGCATCTCCTTGGCTTGCCTGTGCCTGGACTGCGTGCAGGTCGTTACTGTTGGGAGGTGGAAACGCCGCAGTCTGCCCAACGGGCAGAGCAAGAATCACCAGCAAGATGATACCAACCACATACATGAGGGGCTGAGTATGGCGTGAGCCAGAAGGGATCGTCAAGGCAAATCCTACCTAGCCCGCTGCGGAAATTCCGGAGCAGGAGGTTGAGCTGGAACGGGAGGCGGAGGAGGAAACTGGATGGTCTGGTTGTTCAATTGAAGGGGTGGACCGAGGTTGATCGCCGGGCTTTGTGGTGGCTGCACGGTCATGATCTGTTCGCCGGTGGGCCGATCGGTCCTGTTGTGGACGTTGCCGCTGGGATCCATATAGACGGTTGTTCCGCCTTCCGCGTCGAGGACTTGCTGCAATCGCTCTTGTGTGCTGGGCTGTTGAGATGACTCCGCATCTAAGGCGAGCATCGAACTTGGCCCTACAAGTCCGACTGTCATCACAAAGCAGATAGCGATCCAGTGCATAGGTGCATTATACTGGCCTCCTGTCGCTTCGCAAGATGGAGATGACCAAGGGGGGGTTGTTTGATGGACGGCCTGGTCACAGAGAAAAAACTACAAGTGGCGATACTGCTGTACGATGGCATGACGGCGCTCGATGCCATCGGCCCGTACGAGGTTCTGCAAGCGCCGACACTTGGGACCGACGTGCGCTTCGTGGCTCGGGAAAAGGGTATCAAGCAAACCGACTTCGGCAGACTCCGATTGACGGCCGACTATACGCTCGCGGAAACTCCCAGCCCGGACATCCTCGTGGTGCCAGGCACCGCGTTTCCGCAAGCCGTGATGGGTGATCAGCTCGTGCTGGACTGGATTGCCCAGGTGCATCTGACGACGAAGTGGACCACGTCGGTCTGCACCGGTGCGTTGGCGCTGGGCGCCGCTGGTGTGCTGAACGGGCTGAAAGCGACGACGCATTGGCTTGCACTCGATGCCTTGAAGCAATTCGGAGCCGTTCCGACCAAAGCACGTGTCGTTCGCGAGGGGAAAGTCATCACGGCTGCCGGGGTTTCCTCCGGGATCGACATGGCGCTGACTCTGGTCGCCGAAGAGTTCGGTGCTGATGCCGCGCAACTGACCCAGCTGCTCATTGAGTACGACCCTCAGCCGCCGTTCGATGCAGGCAGTCCGGACAAGGCGCCACCAGCAATTGTGAACACCGCGCGCGAGGAATTCGGCAAGTTGATCACGATGCCGTAAGTCTCGTCGCAGGCCTCGCAGAGACCGATTCACACACTTTCCTTTCAGCAGATTTCCAGCTATTGCTTGCCGATCATCCCTGGTCTAGTCAAGATTTCCTTGTGCGATGCACCATGCTTGCCCACGCATGGTGCTGGATTGGCGATCAACCGAGATGTTCGCCATGGCTGAGATTCAAAGAGCGGACGACCAGAGCCGAAAATTTGCCATCATTGCCGTGATCATGGTGTTGATCGGTGGGGTGGTACTCTGGATGGTCTTTGAGGACTGGATGGCTGAGGTGTGGAGCTTGCCCGTTGAGGAGGCTAAGCAATCAGTGTCCAGAGTCTTTCTCCTGTGCATGGGTATCATGATCGGATGTGTGTGCATCGTCGGTTGGCAGTGTTGGTGGGTTGGTGAACGCATTCGGCGGACTCTGCGATTTCCTCCTCCTGATGCGTAAGTTGTGCGAGACACGGTTGTGTTGACAGGTCAGATTGCCGCAGCTCGAGGGAGGCTCCTCAAAGTATTGGGGCTGATCTTGATGTTCTGTATGCTGGCCTTGGGAATGATGTCCTGGTGGGTCTTTACAATATTTCATGGTGTTCTTCGTTGAGCTCGTGGTAAAGGGAGCAAGTAGCGACCAGTCTCTCGACCACCTAAATATTCTTGTTCACGCGGATCTCTTGAAGCCGGACCCGAGTCCTACAACGGTGCCGAGTTGGGCGCAAGGCTGGGAGTTGCCACCGCCATCATTGATCAGGCGTGGCGACGGCCTGATGGCAAAAATCGTGAAATAAGTTGTCGGAATCCCGCTCTCACGATACCTCTAGACGGCACGCTGGTTGCCAGCACGAGAGAGGATTCTCAACCGCCATCAGGAGGATGTATCCATGCATATTGTCATCGTAGCAGCCATTGCAGTTGGGCTGGTCTATCTGCTTTGGGAGGTTCGACCGTAACTTGTCTTACGCGCCGTCATGTTTCCTGGGAATTGACCAGACGGCTGATCGTGGAATAGTGCAGCGCAACCACGTTACCGATGTCGGACAGGGCATAGGCATGCTTGAGATGCGCCAGGCGAATGGTCTCATTGTGTCGGGCCTGGTCGAGACGAGGACGAGTGCCGAACAGCTGGCGCAGTGTCGGTCGGGTTGCAAACCGTTTCAGCACAGACCTGACGCCAATTGGTCGACAAACCGTTTAAGTCCGAGGAGCACCTGTCCTTGACCCTGTTCCCAAGGTGAGGGCAGGCCGTTGTGTCCCGAACTGGGGCAGCAGCCGGTCACCCTTCAAAAACAGCGGCGCAGCCGTGAGTCCTTATCTGAAGATGGCCATCGCAGGGTCGCGCGGTTGTCTCGTTGAAGACTGACGTGGAAACGCGACTTGTTTGCACGTCAAGATCTCGCTGTAGGCCAAAACCTTGAAATCTGTTGCCAGAAAACCCGACTCAGGATACCGGTAGACGGGGCGCTGAGTCCTAGCGCCGGGTGTGGCGATACAACTTATTTCAGGGGAGGGTCTTTATGCGATTTATTGTCGTCTCAGCAGTGGCAGGCTCGCTTATGTTTGGGACCGGGGCGTTGGCGCTGGCGGATGAGCTCAGCAGCTTCGGCTCGGAATTGAGAGACGAAGTCGGGTCGATCGCCGGTGAGGCAAAGAGCGGTATGCGGGCGAGGCCAGAGCAGATGACGGATGAGTTCAAAGCGCAAAAGGAAGAGATGCAGTCCGAGATGAGGGACAAGCGGGATCAGATGAAGTCGGAGATGAAAGGCAAACGTGAGCAGATGCGGTCGGAGATCAAAGGGAAGCGCGATAATATGAAATCGGAGCAGAAGGATAAACGGGACGCACTCAAAGCGAAGAAGCATGAGATGAAGAAAACCGCCAAGGCGAAGAAGGCCAAAGCTCGCAAGCATGCTGAGGATGCGGTTGAGTCTCTGGAACACGCCGAACAGTAAACTCAACGAGCAGGTTTGAACGACACGATCAGGATCACGGTGCTCAAGACGGCCTCCAGAGGAGCCCCTCTGGAGGCCGTCTTGTTGTACCGCGCATATTGATGACGACGGTCGGGCTGTTGCAGGACGGAAGGTCGCTGTTTGTGGTGGTTCGGTGCGGTCACACCACCTGTTCGCAAGGTAAGACAAAGACGTGGAGTGGGAACAGGAGGTCACCTGTGGACGCTTCTTGTTCGAGGCGGAACCGCTTGAACCCGTCGATGAGCCGGTGGGCCGATTGTTCGGGAACCGCGACGAGGACCATCCGGTTCGTTGAGGGAGCGAGAAAGAACTGGCTGGTGAGGCCGGTCTCTCCTTTTCCGGTGACGTTGTGCAACTCGCTGTACGAGGTCACCTCATACTCCTTCAATATGGCATGCACCTGTTCAACGAGCGATTCACGAAACACGATCACCAACATTTCCATACGCGCCGCTCCTTTGTTCCGGTGGGTGCCGACTCTTGATCCATTATCAATAGCGCCAGGGACAAATTCAAGCGCAAGAGATGATTTTTACAGCACGCTGGAGAGTGTGGCGGGCCTTACGGGAGAAGAGTCCGGCTCGACAAGGGCAGAGGTGATAGGCTATAAATGACGTCCACTGTGGATACGTGGAAGTATTAACAAGGGCGGTTTTATGCAGCAACAAGAATACGCAGTGTATTACGGCACAGCCTGTCTCGTACTGTCCGTCTATCTTCTCATTAAGGGATGTATTTCAGCTGCACGACAGCGAAGCGAAGATCATTCCACCACGTTGGTAGCGTCCTACATTTACGCGGTGTTGGCTTCCGTGCTGCTGACCGTCGGGTTGGGATTCTTTCGGCCCAGTTTGCCTTGGTGGGGGTATCGTTTGATTTTCCCCGGCACGACCATGCTTTTTCCCGGCATGATGTATCTCATCGGTCGTCGTCCGCCCAAACCCGGCCTGGATCGCGCCGACGCATGACCACGCCAGGCTGTTGACGGCGGCCCCTGGTCTCCAGGCTGCTTTGCAATGGTAATACTCGGCACTCCTGCGCGCGACACCTCCGTGACGGTCATCTGAAACAATCGCGATAGTTTGAAGGCTTCTCTATTTCCAACGCGCGTGAGGGCTGTTTGGATTGACGGCATAGGTGTCCGTGAGATTTCATCACGAGATCCAATCCGGACGGCGCCGATGACATACCTGGGTTACGTCCCTCGTTGGATATGTCACATAGATAATCGCGTGTATTTACCCTGGGTGGGGCTCAGCACGAAGCTCCTCCGGAGCTTCTGCCTGTACCTTCAGAAATGCAAACTGACGGGTGAGTGCTTGGATCTTCCGAAGATAGGTACGCACATCGTGGTCCCCGCACCGTTGGTGAACGGCTAACTGAAAGTTGCGTGAGACATAGGTACGGCCGAAGCCGGCGCCGCAAAGATGAATGACTGCCGCCAAATCCTGTTTCTGCTGTAACGTTGCCGGTCGGGTTCCGATCAACCGAGTGACCTGCCGGTCAAGGAGCGCGGCGGTCATCTCCATGGCATGCCCGGGAATGACTCTGGAGTACAGACTGTTGAACCAACAGGAGTTGAGGTCGTGCCACGGACCGTCCTCGACGACCTCGTGGTTATGGATGCAGTACCGCTTCGCTTCTTGAAACGTGCCGTTGGTAATTTGAAACATCCCGACCGCACTCGATGCCGGTTGATACCATTCCAAAGGATTCCGCGAGGTGAGACGCAACCGCCAGTAGGTTCGCGCGACAGGATTCCCAGACCCCTCGGCCTGTGCCAGTGCGGCGAGAAGCTCAGGTGCCACAATGGAGGTCGAATGAACTTCGAACAGGACGCCATACTCCGACCAGGTCTCCCGTGGGCTTTTGTGGAATGCTCTCTCAACCGGGAAAAACAATTCCGTCGGCTTATAGTAGGCATGATAGACCCAGTTGATGCCCATCGACACAATGACCAGGATGGAGAGGTAGATCCCAACCTGCACGGTCGGCGGAACCTTTCGCACGGCCTGCAAGACCAGTTTAGTTTCCACCCATCGCCGACGTAAGAATTGCACAGGGAGTGAAAATTGTTTGGGTCGATGACTCTCGCGTGGGCGAGAGGACCGTGGGCGGCGACGACGAGACATGGTGTGTAGCCTAACAGATAACGAGCCGATTCCTTCCTCCCGGCCGTGCAGATGTCGGTATCACATCGGGTCGTGGATGATCAGATTACATGAATGATCTTGCATTGCCACCAAAGCGGGGTCAAGATGGCGGAGTCGGTATTGGGGCCTGCGAGTCAAGGTGATGGTTCGTCGGTGGGAGGTCCGTATGCAATTCTTTCTGATGTTGGGTGCCGTCCTCATGATGTTCGTGACAGCTCCCGGTTCGGCGTTATCCCAATCATTCATGGACAAAGCTAAAAAGGACAGCGCGGTCGAGATGAACGATGAGGAGCCGGCGATGCAGAAGGCCATGGAACGAGCCCGGACCGGCTTGGACGATTTTCTTCGAAAGGCCGGATCTCCACCCCCCGACACCGATTATTATTCGGTCAAAGTCAGAGTGCGTGAAGGAGGCAATCTGGAGTATTTATGGCTGTCCAACCTGACGGCAAGAGGGGAGATGTGGTCCGGTCGGATCGATAATATCCCGATGATCCGATCGGTTAAAAAAGGGCAATCCTACTCCTTTGCGAAGAGTGAAATCGTCGATTGGACATACGTCGACAGGACCAAGAAAAGGATTGTCGGGAATTTCACCACCTGCGCCCTCCTGACGAAGGAGCCGCCCGACGTCGTGCAGAAAATTCAGAAGCAATATGGTTTGGACTGTGATCGATGATGACGCACGCCCGGCCATATCACTCTTCTCATCACCGACCAATGCCTTGACCAGGGGCAAGGGTTGATCCTCTTCTGCTGATTTCCGCACAAACCGTGCCAAATCTGAAACCTGGTGATACTGTGGTTCCACGGTATTTCTGGGACGGCTGCAGATGGAACCGGCACGACTGTATAGGCTATTCTCCCCTTCTGACTTAGAGGACTTAGATCCTGTCGAGTCTCGCGATCCCTTTCATCATACTCGTCGCCCCAAGCTGGATGCCAAGAAGCAGGCAATCCGGGACCACTTCGATGCCTATGCCAGTCGGCGTGCCTATTGGGAACACAAAGCCCGGGCCTACTACGACGATCAGGCCCGCTACTACAAATTTCTTATCCCCGAAGGGTCGCGTGTCTTGGAGATTGGGTCTGGGCTGGGCACTCTACTGGCCGCCGTGAAACCACGTCGCGGGGTTGGGATCGACCTGAGTCCGGAGATGGTGAAAGAAGCCGCCCGGCGACATCCCGACTTAGAGTTTCGTGTCGGAGATGCGGAAGCGCTGACCCTCGATGAGAAGTTCGATGCCGTTATTCTGGCCGATGTGGTCGGCCACTTGCTTGATATTGAATCGACTTTGAGACGCCTCCGCCACGTCTGCACACCGCAGACAAGGATCATCGTGTCGTCCTACAACCACCTGTGGGAGCCGATGCTTCGGTTCGCCGAGAAGCTGGGTATGAAAATGCCGCAGCCCGAGCAGAGCCGGCTCTCGCAGGCGGACATCGCCAATCTTCTCTACTTGGCGGATTTCGATGTGGTGAAGATGGAACGGCGGCTGTTAGTGCCGAAACGAATTCCTGTCCTCTCCGGCTTCTTCAATACCGTACTTGCTCATCTCCCTGGTTTTCGAGCGTTGTGTCTCTCGCACTACGTCGTGGCGCGTCCACGGATGCGAAGGCCGGAGCGTCCGTATTCGACGACGATCGTGATCCCATGTCGAAACGAACGAGGCAACATCGATGCTGCACTGAGGAGAATTCCTCGGTTCGGCGGTAGGCAAGAGATCATTTTTGTCGACGGACATTCGAACGACGGGACGCCGGAGGAGATCCGGCGTGTGATGGCCTTTTATCCCGGCAAGAACATCAAATTTCTGGTGCAAGACGGAAACGGCAAAGGCGATGCGGTGCGCAAAGGTTTTGAAAATGCGACAGGCGATGTGCTCATGATCTTGGATGCGGACCTCACGGTGCCGCCGGAATCGCTTCCAAAGTTCTATGAGGCCATTGCAGGTGGAAAAGGCGAGTTTATTAACGGCTGTCGCTTCGTCTATCCCATGGAAGCCCAGGCGATGTGCCTCCTCAATTTGATGGGGAACACATTCTTCGGCCTGGCTTTCTCGTGGCTGCTGAACCAGCGAATCAAAGACACGCTCTGCGGGACCAAAGTGTTGTTCCGAAGCGATTATGAGCGACTGGCCGCCAATCGGCGATATTTTGGGGAGTTCGACCCTTTCGGCGATTTCGACCTGTTGTTCGGGGCGTCGAAATTGAACCTGCAGATTCTCGAGATCCCCATTCGATACCACGCGCGATCCTATGGCAACACGAACATCCAACGATTCGCTCACGGATGGCTGTTGCTGAAAATGACAGTCTATGGATTCTTTCGTCTGAAGGCCGTGTGAGGTCTCAAGAGGCCGTCCTCATATCGAAACCGTCACTTATGCCAAATGTATGAATCGTTGGATGCTTGCAAGGCAAGAGAGGCCATCCCTATAATGAGCCCCGCTTATCAATGATTACTTTAACTGCCGGGAGGAATGTTAGACATCATGAGCGAACGAACGTTGGCCATTATCAAGCCGGATGCCGTGAAGCAACAAGTGATCGGTGATATCATCCATCGATATGAGCAGGCAGGGCTGAAGCCTGTTGCGATAAAAATGCTCCACATGTCGAAGTCCGTCGCAGAAGGGTTTTACGCCGTCCACAAAACACGACCGTTCTTCGGAAGCCTCTGCGAGTTCATGTCCTCAGGCCCGGCTGTGATTCTGGTGCTTCAGGGGGAGAATGCCATCAAGAAAAACAGGGAATTGATGGGTGCGACGGACCCGGCGAAAGCCGATGCCGGCACGATCCGCAAAGCGCATGGCGCCAATATCGAGTTCAATGCGGTTCATGGCTCCGATTCTCCTGAAACCGCGCACTTCGAGATCGGCTATTTTTTCCCAGGCATGGAAATCTTCAATTGAGATGCCTTAGCTGGAAGGCCTTCTCTTCTGGCTTTTCCGGATTCGTTCAGGCGAGAGAGGACTGGCGAGGGTGCCGGTTCCCTCTCTTCTCTCAGTCCAGGACTCTTCAAGAGTGAGATGAGGTTCAGGTCGGCGATCTTCGCCGCCCACTCGACGGGCTCGTTCCTTGACAAGATCAGCCGGGCCAAACTACCATCCTGAGAGACTTGCACTCAACATTGTCGTTCTTCAATAGGGAGCCGAAGGGAGCCGACATGATTCCGTCCGATTTGAAATTTCATACAGAGCATGAGTGGGTTCGCCTGGAAGGAAAGCGGGTCACGGTGGGCATCAGTGATTTTGCGCAGGATGCCTTAGGCGATATTGTGTTTGTAGATCTGCCGAAGGTGGGCGCATCAGTCAAGCTCGGGCAGCAGATCGGGGAAGTAGAATCGACGAAAACGACCTCGACCATTTATACACCTGTGAGTGGAACGATCAGCGAGATCAATCACGAGCTGAAAGACCATCCTGAGGTGATGAATTCCGACCCCTACGGCAAGGGCTGGATTGCCGTGATCGATCTTGCCGATCAGGACGACGTCGATCGATTAATGACGGCCGCGCAGTACGAAGCCTTTCTTGCCAGCCAGAAAAAAGGGTGATGTCACAGGCACAGTTGGGTTGGGAAATAGCCTGCCTACACATTCATTCAGCGCAACTTACACGTCAAGTGGTTCCAGTATCGAGAATGGTTCCTACAGCCCGAAGGAAGACCGGGCGGTGATAAAATCGTTGCTCTTCAAGCTGGGACTGCTTATCGTCACGATGGGGGTGAGTGTTTGGGCGATGACGGGTTCTCGGCCCATGGAGCCTATCGCCGCAGTAATGGATGAGCAGCCAGTAGACATGCTTCCCCGCATACCTGATCTTCCACTGGACACTCCGAAGGTCCAGGAAGTCGTCAGCGAGACACGAGTGCTGCAGCACGGGCGGCGCCTGCTTGATCTCAACCAGGCGAGTGCCGGGGAGCTTGAAGCGTTGCCTGGCATCGGCGCCGTGTTGGCTCAGCGCGTGATCGCCTTTCGAACATCGGTCGGAGGCTTTCGCGCCGTAGACGATCTCCGCCAGGTCAAGGGGATCGGATCCAAGAAATTCGACCGCATCAAGACCTTGGTGACCGTCTCGGCATCCGGATCGCATGGGGCGGAGCAGCGTGAGCTATGAACGATGTTACCCGACAACTAGACTTGATCCTGCGTGGGGCCGTCGAGGTGATTCAGCTGGTGGAGCTGGAATCGAAACTCAAGCGGTCGCTTTCGGAGCAGCGGCCTTTGCGCGTTAAGGCGGGGTTCGATCCAACCGCCCCCGACCTTCATCTCGGGCATACCGTCCTGATCCACAAGTTGAAACATTTTCAAGACTTGGGACATCATGTGATTTTTCTCATCGGTGATTTTACCGGTATGATCGGTGATCCTACCGGAGTCTCCGAAACACGCAGAGCACTCACCAAGGAACAGGTCCAGGAAAACGCCAAGACCTATCAACGTCAGATCTTCAAGATTCTCGATCCCGACAAGACGACGATCGAATTTAACAGTCGATGGATGGGACCCATGACGGCCGATGGGTTGATTCAACTGGCTGCCCACTATCGAGTCGCGCGTATGATGGAGCGGGACGATTTCCAGAAACGATACCAGGAGCAGAAACCCATCAGCGTCCACGAATTCCTCTATCCGCTCGTACAAGGCTATGATTCCGTCGCGTTGAAGGCCGATGTGGAGCTGGGTGGAACTGACCAGAAGTTTAATCTGTTGGTCGGACGTGAATTGCAACGAGACTATGGCCAAGACTCGCAAGTCGTCATGACGATGCCGTTATTGGAAGGAACAGACGGCGTCAAGAAGATGAGCAAGAGCGTCGGTAACTATATTGCGCTGGAGGATAAGCCGGGGGAGATGTTCGGCAAAATTATGTCGATCAGCGATACGCTCATGTATCGCTATTATGAATTGTTGACGACGGAAGACCTTGGTCGCGCCAGAGCGCTCCACCCTATGGAGGCAAAGCAGGCACTCGCGGAACTCATCGTGGTGCGCTACCACGGAGCCGAAGCAGGGAAGCAGGCCAGAGCGGAGTTCCAACAGAAATTTCAAGAGCGGGAATTCCCTGATGAGCCGGACGCATGCGTAGCGCTGAAGCCGGAAGATATGTCAGAGAAAGACGGTGCTCAAGTTCCTAGCATCAAGCTTGCTCGATTGATCGCCAAGACTGGGCTGCTTTCCAGCAGCAGTGAGGCGAGGCGCTTGATCATTCAAGGTGGAGTCGAGGTCGATGGGACAAAAGAAACAAATCCCGACCAGCTCATTCCTTTTGAACCTCACCAACAACGCCGTTTCAAGATCGGGAAAAAGAAGTTTGCCGTTGCGGAACTGAAGCAGTGAACGTGCGAACGGTTTTCTTGACATGCCATGAATGTCCCGCGTAGGATGCGCTCCAGCGAGCGGGCGTAGCTCAGTGGTAGAGTCCTAGCTTCCCAAGCTAGTTGTCGTGGGTTCAAATCCCATCGCCCGCTCCAACGTTTTCCACTACTTCCGTCGCGCATCCTTCCTTCCCGGTTTTCCACGTCACGGTTTCGTAGGAAATAGTGGCTTCTTCCGTCTTGGCTTGGCGAGTCTCCGAAATGGTCGGCGCAGGTTTGTCGAAGCTCGCCACTGTTTCAACAGCGGCTCTTAGGATGATCGAAGAGAGGCGATACTGCGCACCTAGTTCGAAGGGCGCCAGGGCATTTCCACAAGGAGCTGCTCTCTCCGACCTCCAGCATAGAGATAGGCAAACGGCTCTTGCCGTGGGACTGCAAGAGAAGGGGCCTTGCCCACAGCGCTGCCAAGCGTTTGTACCAAGAGTTCATCGATGGCATGCAGTGAGGGATCATAGCCTCCCGGTCTCCCGGGAATTTTGGCGGCAAACAGCGTTGACAATCCATCCACATAGTCGGCTGCCGTCAGTTGATCCTGCTCGTTCGGTGTCGGATGTCGGAGTCCCAATCGTGCTCCATGGTCTCCGTGAACAATAACGATCGAGTCACTGAACATCCCGGATGCTTGCATCCTCTGAAATAATTCATCCAATCTGACGTAGAGGCACTCCATCTGCCTTAAATATTGGTCAAAGCGAATTCTTCTACTTTCCGTTGTGCGAAACTCCGGAGGAACCTTCTCCATATTATCCATTGCTTCCGGAATCGTCCGCTGGGAGCAATCTTCCCGGTACACATAGGGGAAATGCGGAAGCAAGAGATGCGCAAAGAGCATGTGGCCGGGAGTGAGTTGCTGGATGCTCGCCGATAGCGTGTCCATCGCCGCCATCGTATTTACCGAAAACGGTTGGAGGCGTCGCTTTGTCCAGAGGGAGTCATGAGCAATTACCGGAGCGGCCACTCCGCGCGAGAGCAAAAATGGACGTACCCGCTGTTCGTAGAGATTCAGAATCCCCTGATATCGAGGGTAACTCGCCACGAAGACGGCGAGAGCCGTCGCCGTCTTCGTCAATACTAGGTCATCCAGTTTTGCCACATGACTCAAGGTAGCCCATCGATATTTCGTGCAGAGTTGAGGCTGCGCATTCTCGCTCGAACAAAAATCCAGAAAGTCCCCATCCATAACATGGATCCGATAGCCCATACTGTTCAGGAATTGGAAGTAGCGGTTCTGTGGCAACTGGTACGGAGGGCGCTCACCCACTATGAGTACCTGAGAGAGGCTTTCCGCTGAAAAATTGACGAGATTTGGGATCGAGTCTACGGTTTCAAAGTAGTGACTGTATGCCCCGCCATAGAGCGTGAACCCATAGCGTTGATAGATTTCTTTGATTTTCAGTTTCAACTGTTTTGCGTAGTTGGTCTCAAGGGGAATTCCCTCAATACCCTGATGTTCATCGAGAATTAAATGAATAAGTCGTGGTAGACCATCGGGCACTGTATCCATGTACGGTACTGCCGGAGTCGGACGTGCTTCACTATCAAATCCGTTCCGTAGAACCGTCGACATCACAAACACGCACAGAAACGCCGTCACTCCCAGCGTCGTGGCCTTTTCGAAGCGTCGAACCAGAACCACGAGTACTCCGAAAATGACAATGAGCGTAATGGTGCGACTCTGTGCAACCCACTCAAATAGATGGTCGGCCGCAACTACAAGAAGGCCACTCACGCACAGGGCGTACATTCGCTTACCGCCGGCATGGCGGAGCCACCCGATCCCAGTTGAAACACAGAACATTCCCGCGAGGATGAGCAGGATCTCCGGACTCATCAGGGGATAGCCCCGATTCGTCAGGTAGACCGTAATGGGGCTTAGCAGGGCGAGGAAAGGAAGGGTGATCGCAAGGTGGAGTCTATGGTCCAGCCAGGAGGCTTCGAAGGACTGTGCCGACTGTACAGACGTCACCCTCGGCGGATCTCTTCATATCCGTGCCGACGATAGCTCACAAGCGTGCGACCGTATTTTCCAACTTGCAGAACATGATCGATCCGTGCTTTCTGGGCGATCCGGTCCATGAAAAACTCCCATGTGTAGTCTTCGAAAATATCTGCGCGAAGCGCCAAGAGTTTCTGTACCATGGGATCCGTTTTGGGGACGAACTCGATCACTCCATAAGGAGCAAGATCGATCATCCAATCCAAGAGCTCTCCAAATGGAATGTTTCGAGAAATGGCCAGGTGATGGACCACGGCGAGCGCGACCAGGGCATCGGCTGATCGACGGGAGGCAAGCCCTTCCCGTTCGACTCCCATCCATCCTTGGTCTGGGCTGACATTGGCCATGTCCATCACGACTGTCTAAATCGGCATCTGACTCGCACGTGCCTCCGCGTAACACCCGTCGAGCGCTCCTTGATCGAAATCAAACCCGACGACATACGCTGCGCCGCCTTCTACGGCTGCTTTTGCAAAGACCCCGACATTGCAGCCGAAATCCCACAGCTGCCGAGGCAAGTGCTGTGCAGCAAAGTCCCGCACGAAGGCCACTTTCTGACGCAATTCGTCGGCTTGGTACGAGTTCTCCTTGGCATAGTCTTGCCAAGTCGACTTCGTGGCTTTATTGAGAGGCTCAAGCTGACTGACCCAATCACGCAGGCCGGTGAGTAGTCTTCGATAGGCCTGCACGGGAAGGGTTCCTCCGCCCACGGTGGTCTTATCGAGATTCTGCCCTCGTAAGGTCGACTGAGTCGATTGTTGCAGCCAGGATTGGAAGACGATATGTGTCAGTAAATCTTTTTTGAGGTAGTGCCTCCATGTGAGTAATCGGCTGAATTCAACGACTGAAATCCCTTCCAGGTTCCCACGACACCATGCGTTATGGGGAATGCCGAACAGGGACCTCAACAAGAGGGGAGTCAGAAACTGCTCGCAAAACTGTCGATGACCGGACCACATCTCGCCCTGTTCATATCGCCGAAATGAGAGATGGTCGATAAATGTGGGAGCAGCGCCGATAAACTGAATATTGTACGCAGAGGCGTCAGCCAGCGTCACGTTGTGGTCAAGCGCAGTAAGCTGGATATCCAGATGTAACAGGGCAGCGGCCTTGAGCGCGGAGAACGGCCATTCATACGGAAACGATACAAAGGCGAGCTTCGGCACCTCAAGCACATAAGGCGCTGTATCATCAAACCCATCAGGGATGGCAGCCCTCTCTAGGAGATTGAAAGGCAACAGACGTCCGTCTTGCATGAGCAGCTCGAAGAGTCCGGACCGGCGCACGAAGTCGAATTGCTCTGTCCCCGCATGTGTGACGGTCCGGAAAATGCGGTCACCATGGCGATAGACGTACCCGCTCGGGTCTCGAAAGGATCCGCCGACTCTCAAAGGTTGATCCGGGAGTGCCGTCGTGGCGGGTCTATTCATGACTGCTCTTGGCGAATAAAGATCGGTACCGCTCCTTTGCTCGACCCCAGTACAGCTTGGCGACAACTCCAATGCCGGCGATGCCTCCAAGAATGAGTTGGAGTAATACGCTCCCACTGCCGGGATCGATATACGCGTGGGCTTCAGGGCTCAGGATGCCGCTCAAGAGGAGCGCACCGCAGGTAATTCGAAGGGGCAACCATTTCAGCATGATGAGTCTCCTTTTGATGAAAACACATAGGTGCGTACATTCCTTCTCTCACTCTCTTTTACAGGGAGGATCAATCATCATTCCGTGACGCGTGCCAAACACATGCCACACAGAGCTCGGTTCAACCTGTAACGCACATGAGACCTATGAAAGCGTACGATGAAAGCCCCTGCCTTGCTACAGGGGTGAGCCCTAGTTTATGAGGTGAAGATCCCTTGAGGCTACTTGCTGTTTACTCTGTATGGATTTGTCCACAGACCGCATGTTTTTACAAACACTTCAGCGCTGGTCCTGGATATTCCAGTGTCGTGATCAAAGTAATGGTGTGAAGGTGGAACGTTGAACCCACATCCTGCTTTCCACGGAGTTATGTGTCATCGAGCCGCTACCCGATTGACCCCGTCACGGCGGCATGCTAGAACCAGACCCTTGGTAAGTAAAGCGCGGTGCCCGGATGGCGGAACTGGCAGACGCGCCGGACTCAAAATCCGGTTCTGGCGACAGAGTGGGAGTTCGACCCTCCCTCCGGGCACCAAATAATCGGGCTGACCCGTCTCAATTATCCTCGTGACTCTCGGAGGCCAAAGGCGGTGTAACCAGAGATGGTATTCAGAGGTTGGGTCCACCAAATACGATGCAATGCCCCTCTTGACAGCGGCGCGCGATTAGCCTAGGTTCTGCCATATTTCTCAATAACGTATGAGTACCGTCGACCTGAAACATACCATCATCCACCCTCTTCAGAATATTCGGTTGATTTCTTTCCAGGGCATCGCCGTCAACTTATTAAGGAGGCAGCACATGCGTACAGTGTGGGCATTGGGAGCCGCAATACTTTGCGTGGGCTCTTTGAATGTTGCAGAAGCTCAAGAGCGACTCCAGCAGTCTTCTGGTGGATCGTCGCTGAGCGTCGGAGTCGGCGTGGGAGATGTGTCCGGTAGCGCGAACCGCGTTCATGCGTTCGACCGGAACACGTTTCTCGATCGCCTCTCGCAGCCTGAAACCGTGATGGGGCGTATTTTCGCTCTCGATTTGCCGCAGCGGAGGCTCTTGGTTGAAACCGGTGGAGCCGGGCGCTTACAGGACGAAGGTCAAGAAGGGAAAGCGGGGTACGGCGCGCGTACGGTCGTACCGCTCTTTTTGACCGATCGATCAAATATGCAAGCAATCCGTGAACTCAATGTCGGAGACGAAGTCACGGTCCAGGTTGTCGAAGAAACGACAAAGGATCAACCGTACGGAACAGGAAAGAAATTAGTGGTCGAGGTTTCTGTCACGAACATCGTCGCCACAAGAAAGGGGTTCGGTGGTCTTGGCCAGCGGCCTGATCCCACCAACGATCGCGCAATCGTCGTCGATGGAGGTGGCATCACGGGCGGCATTCCCGGTGCGGTGCTTCCCGGAAAGATTACGGGAGCGATTGATACCACTATCGGGGAATTTACTGGGTCAGCTCCATGCTGGAATTGCGAACCGCAACCAGGGTGGGGGTATCAGGGACAGTCAAAGTCGGACTATGGTACCGATGCTGCTAAGCCGAATCTCGTGAAAGGCGTGCAGTAAGCGAGCCTTCCCTGGTAACAGACTGGTCAGAACTGATGGGAAAGGGGCAGCTCTTGCTGCCCCTTTTTCGTATGGGCCGTACGTCGGTTGTTAAGATGCCTGAGCATGAGTCCTCGAATCGAGGACATCGAATTTATGTCGTTGTCGGAGCGAGTTGTTTATGAAGGATGATCATAATTTGTCGGATGCCCCGACCGTTGAGCTTGATCTTCGCGGAGTTATTTGTCCGTACAATTTCGTGAAGACAAAGCTGAAGCTGGAGACCATGAAAGAGGGAGAAGTGCTGTCGGTTCTCTTGGATGACGGGGATCCTATTCGGAATGTGCCTCGGAGCGTTGAGAATGAAGGGCACACCGTCTTGGCTCAAGAACGAGTGGAGCAGGCCTACCGAGTCTTGATTCGTCGGGAAGACAGCGACTAGACACAGTTCTTCTAGCCTCGCATCATCCCCGAGAATGTTTTCCTGCCACAATGAGCGCGATGTCTCGATTCACTAGGCCGGTGAGGGCCTGGCTTACCTGACGTGCGGTCCCAGAGAGGATGTGTTCGTTCGACCTCGTCAAGTCGCAGGCCAGTACGATACGACGTCGTGGGGCCGTAGCTATCAGAATGCCCACAGCACGCAAAATTGATCTCGCGGTGCCAAAAACTATAGTTGGAACGTCTCGGTTCAGCGCATCGGTCACATAAGGGAGGATGTGCGCAGAGCTATTCGGCAGATGTCCCAAAAAGACGAACGAGTCGCAGGGGAATCCTGTCGTAGAGAGGGCGGCAATGACGGCAGATGGGCCTGGAACTGGAACAACAGGGATGCGATCGGCATGAGCGGCAGCCACGAGGAGATGGCCGGGATCGGCGATCAGCGGCGATCCACTATCTGACACGAGGGCAACTTTGCTGCCGTGCCTGAGGCGTTGCCGAAGTACGTCTACTTTTTCCTTCAGATTCCATGGGCCATAGCTGACCACTGTTGCTCGAATCCGGTGATGCATGAGTAGTTGCTGCGTCGCTCGAGGATCTTCCGAGACAATGATATCCACCGTCTTCAACGTTCGAATGGCGCGAACGGTGATGTCGTCCGGATGTCCGATAGGCACCGCGACCACATAGAGCCTCCCGCTTCGGGAGGGCCTGGTTTCTAACCTCCTCGCCGCGCCGAGGTTTTGTTGACTCCGTTTGGGTCGCATCGATATAATTTCCCACTTATCTTATTGACTTAGGATCCTGAGGCACTGCAGGAGTACTTCCGATGGCGGCAGTCTGTTTCATGATGACGCTGGTCCTGTACATTGCGGCCACGGTGTCGTTTTTTTCCTATTCGCTGCGTCGTTCAGAAGCCCTCTCAAAAGTCTCACTCGGGATTACGGTCGGTGGGTTCGTGTTCCATACGATCGCTCTCGCCATCAGAATGCTCGAAGTCTCGTCTTCTGCGCCACCCAGTTTTTCCGAAGCGCTCTCTTTTCTTTCTTGGATGATCATCCTTGTATTTTTAGTGGTCGAGTTTCGTCATCGGATCTATGTCCTTGGGTCCTTCATGGTGCCATTGGCTCTCGTCTTCTTAGTTTCGGCTGCAGCATTACCTGAAACCGTACCCACGCTGCAACCTGTCCTGAAAACCTTGTGGTTTCATGTGACGCTCAGCATGTTGGGGACCGTGGGGTTTACCGTGGCCTTCGTTGCGGGAGTGATGTACTTGATTCAAGATCGGCTCCTCAAGTCCAAACAGTTCAACGTGCTGTACAGCAAGTTGCCCGCACTCGATTTTCTCGACCACTTGAATCAACAATCGATCGTTGTGGGATTTCCACTGCTCACACTCGGTATCGTGACAGGAGCCATCTCGGCTAATTTTGCGCGTGGATCCTACGTCAGTTGGAACCCGGAACAGACGTGGGCACTGATCACCTGGGTCTTCTACTTCGTTGTGCTGCTTGGAAGACTGACGATAGGGTGGAGGGCCAAGCGCGCGGCATACCTTACCGTCATCGGATTTGCCGGCGTGATTCTGACACTCGTGGGCGTCGTACTCAAAGGACAGAATCCATTGTCATAACATGGGTGTCGTGGTCTCATGTATCTGATTGTCGTTGGATTAAGCCATAAGACCGCTCCGGTCGAGATCCGAGAGCAGTTGGCCGTTCCCGAATGTCGCCTAGGCGAAGCGCTCACTCGATTGTGCTCCTATCCCGGCATTAAGGAAGGCATCCTCCTGTCGACCTGTAATCGAGTCGAGGTGTACTCCGTCGTCGAGGATGTGGACACCGGCTATGGGCGGATTCAGGAATTTCTCGCCGACACGCATTTGTCGTTGTCTTCTGAGCAACTGACTCCCCATTTATATTGGCATACTGGCGATCGGGCCATCGCCCATCTCTTCAGGGTGGCGGCGAGTCTCGACTCGATGATCATCGGGGAATCGCAAATCCTTGGACAACTGAAGGACGCGTTTGAAGTCGCGCTGGCTCATAAGACAACCGGCGTGATCATGAACAAAGTCGTCAAGAAGGCGATCTCAGTTGCCAAGCGGGTGCGGACTGAAACAAAAATCGCCGAAATGGCGGTGTCTGTCAGTTATGCCGCGGTCGAACTGGCGAAGAAGATATTCTCGAATCTCGAGGAGAAGACCGTGCTGTTGATCGGAGCGGGGGAGATGGCCAAGTTGGCGGCCCGACATTTGATCGCGCACGGAGTCGAGCATGTGCGGATCACGACAAGAACTCCGCAGCATGCCGTGGATCTGGCCGCCAAATTCGGTGGAACCGCGGTCCCATTCGATCAGTTCAGAGAGGATATGGCATCGGCGGATATCGTCCTGGTCTCCACCGGTGCGTCGCATTACCTTGTCGGTGCGGAGGACGTGCATCGCGCGGTCCAAGAACGAATGAATCGCCCGATGTTCTTGATCGATATTTCCGTCCCTCGCAATATCGATCCAGCCGTTCGGCATGTCGACAATGCTTTTCTCTTCGACATTGATGATCTGAAGCATCGGGTCGAGCAAAACCGAGCCGAGCGGGTGCAAGAGGCGGAAAAGGCCGAGCGGATGGTCCTTGAGGAGGTGGCGACCATACTCGAGTGGATGAAATCTTTGGAGGTCACTCCGACGATCGTCGCTCTTCGGAACCGTGTGGACGATATCAAACGAGCTGAGGTTGAAAAAGTATTAAGCCGATTGGGGCATCTTTCTCAGCAGGATCGCGAGTTGGTGGAAGGGCTGGCCTCATCGATCGTGAACAAATTGATTCATCGCACCATGGTCACGTTGAAGACCGAGGTGAACTCTTCGAGCGGCCCTGCGTTCGTTGACGCGGCCCGTCGGTTTTTTCACCTCGACCGACCATTCCCACCGAATCGACAATCGGAAGACTATACTGAATTGCCGCATTACCTCAATAACGACCGATCCGATGGCGTGGAACCTGAGGAACCGGCTCAACAACCGTCCATGCGCAAACAAGCCCACTGACCATTTCATGTAAGGAAACGACTCACTTCGTGTCGACACAACAGCATCAGCGTTCAACCTTGGTTCTTGGCACACGGGGAAGCAAATTAGCCCTCTGCCAAAGCGAATGGTTTCAATCTAAGGTTCAGGACGTGGCGCCGGAGGTTCGTGTCACGCTGCGGAAGATTCAGACTTCCGGCGATAAAATCGTGGATGTCCCGCTGGCGAAAATAGGGGGCAAGGGCCTGTTCGTCAAGGAGATCGAGGACGCGTTGCTTGCCTGCGACATTGATTTCGCCGTCCACAGCATGAAGGATGTGCCTGCGCAATTGCCGGACGGGCTTGATATTCTGTGTATCCCTCCGCGTGAGGATGCGCGGGATGCCTTCATCAGCCGCGACGGGTGCTCGTTTCAGGATCTCCCGATCGGAGCTATCGTCGGGACGGCCAGCCTTCGACGCCAAGCGCAACTGTTACACACCAGACCGGATCTCAAGATCACGATGCTGCGCGGTAACCTGGACACACGCCTACGAAAACTCAAGGAAGGGCAGTTCGATGCCATTATCCTAGCCGCTGCCGGTCTGCACCGACTGGGCTGGTCCGAGACCATCACGGAGTATCTTCCCCCTCTTCTCAGTCTCCCCGCCATAGGCCAGGGAGCCCTTGGTATCGAAGGTCGGGCCAATGATGATGCCGTGCGATCTATCTTATCGCGTCTCAACGATCGGACAACGCACACGACCGTGACGGCAGAACGGGCCTTTTTGCACCGTCTGGAAGGGGGGTGTCAGGTCCCCATTGCCGCTCATGCCACCTTATCCGCTAACGATCTGGTCTTGGATGGCCTTGTCGCAAGTGTCGATGGGAAAACCATCATTCGCGACCAGATCACGGGGACGTATCAGGAAGCGCAGTCGCTTGGTGTCCAACTGGCCGAACGATTGCTGGCGCGAGGAGGGGATAAGATTCTCAGGGAGATTTACGGATCAGTATGAGCGAGACGAGGCAAGCTGGTGGCAAGGTGTATCTGGTCGGAGCTGGTCCCGGAGATCCGGGCCTCCTGACGGTTCGAGGCAAGGAGTGCCTTGAGCAGGCCGACGTCGTTCTTTACGATTATCTTGCCAATCCCGCACTACTCTCCTACGCTCCAGATCAGGCCGAACGCCTGTACGTCGGACGGCGTGGAAAGGGAGGGTACCCCGATCAAGAGACCCTCAATCGTCTCCTGATTGCGCGAGCACGAACCCAGAATGTGGTGGTCCGTCTCAAAGGGGGAGATCCCTTCGTGTTCGGTCGAGGCGGCGAAGAAGCCGAGGCGTTGGCAGCGGCCGGGATAGCGTTCGAGGTTGTTCCCGGGGTCACGGCAGCCGTGGCGGTACCAGCCTATGCCGGAATTCCTGTCACGCACCGAACCTTGGCGTCTACACTGACGATTGTCACCGGACATGAGGATCCCGACAAACCGTCCACCGCGTTGGATTGGTCACGCCTCGCCGGCAACCAGGGCACCTTGGTGTTTCTCATGGGCATGAAGAACCTTTCCACGATCACCACACGCCTCATGACAGAGGGGCTGGCGCCATCGACACCTGTGGCCGTTATTCGTTGGGGCACCAGGGTCGCTCAACAAACCGTGGTCGGCACCTTAGCCGATATTGCGCAAAAGGCTGACGTGGCAAGGCTTGAACCTCCGACGGTCATCGTCGTGGGCGAAGTTGTTCGACTTAGGCCGGCGCTCAATTGGTTCGAGCAACGTCCACTCTTCGGCAAACGAGTGTTGATGACGCGCGCAAAAGAACAGGCCGGCGAATTGGCGGCCCTGCTGACCGGCTATGGAGCCGAGGCCATCGAGGCTCCGACCATCAAGATTGTTTCTCCTCTCGATTGGGCGCCTGTCGATCACGCCATCTCCACGATCGAAACTTATGACTGGATTATTTTTACCAGTGTGAACGGCGTGGACCGTTTCATGACTCGTGTGTGGGGCAAGGGCCTTGACTCCCGCTGCCTGGCAGGACGGCAACTCTGTTGCATCGGCCCTCGCACCGCTGAGGAGTTGGAGAAATTTGGTGTCAAAGCCGATCTGATACCGGCGGATTATCAGGCCGAAGGGGTATTGGAGTCGCTTGCACGGCAGGATCTCACCAAGGTCCGTATTCTGATCCCACGCGCGGAGGTGGCTCGCGAGCTCTTGCCGGAGGAGCTTCGCGCTCAGGGCGCTCATGTGGACGTCGTTCCGGTGTACCGAACAGTCACACCTGCGCAAGACGGCGCGGATTGGCGGCAGCTGCTCGTGGATCATCGGATCCATGTCGTCACCTTTACGAGTTCTTCCACGGTCAGGAATTTTGTGACGATGCTTGGTGGGGTGGACGCCGTCAGGTCGCTCATGCAATCCGTCACGATTGCTTGTATCGGACCCATCACGGCAAAGACCGCCGAGGAATACAGTTTGACGGTTTCGATCATGCCGAAAGAGAATACGGTTCCCGCGCTGGTGGAAGCGATCGCTCACCATTACAAGCACTGTAAAGAAGCGGAAACGGGAGCACTGGTGTAATGCCAGCCTATGTCATATCGTGAATCCATAGCTACTGAGGGAGGGTGAAATGGTCCCTGTAAAGTCCTTTATGATACCCCGAGACAAGTTCGTGACGGTGCCACGTGACACTGACGCACAAACCGCCGCCCGCATCATGCGCGACCGTGGAATCGGCAGTTTATTCGTGACGAATGATCGAGAGATCATCGGAATCATCACGGATTCCGATATGATGCGCCGAGTGGTCGCCGCCGGAAGCGATGCGACAAAAACGACAGTGGAGCAGATCATGTCGGCGCCGATCATGACGATTGAAGAGAGTAAAACTCTCCTGGATGCCAACGATCTGATGGCACAGTCCCATCTTCGGCATTTAGGTGTGACACGTGACGGTGAGCTGGTCGGCATGATTTCCGTTCGAGACCTGGTCGTCTTTTTGACGAACCTTCCGAGGAAGTAAGGCGGGCCATGGCGTTCCCGATTCAACGTCTGCGGCGACTGAGACAGCATGAGTCTTTACGAAGAATGGTTCGTGAGACAACGCTGTCTCCATCGGATTTTATCTACCCGCTTTTTGTGGTCGAGGGGGCCGGTCGTCGTGAAGAAATCGCGTCGATGCCTGGTCAGTTTCGTCTGTCGGTCGATCTATTGGTTAAGGAGGCCGGGGAGGTATTGGCGCTCGGTATTCCTGCCATCATGTTATTCGGCATTCCAGACAGCAAGGATGAGCGTGGGAGTTCCGGATGGGATCCGAATGGAATCGTGCAACGGGCCATCCGGGCGGTCAAGCAGCTGGTTCCCGAGTTACTGGTCATCACCGATGTGTGTATCGACGAATATACAAGCCACGGGCACTGTGGAATCGTCCGGAACGGAAAAATCCTGAATGATGAGACGCTTGAGTGCCTCACAGTCATGGCCCGTACGCATGCCGAGGCGGGGGCCGACATGGTAGCCCCTTCGGACATGATGGATGGGCGGGTTGCCGCAATTCGCAGAGAATTGGATCAGTCCGGGTTCTCAGATCTGCCCATCTTGGCCTATGCCGCCAAATTCTCCTCGTGTTTCTACGCTCCGTTTCGCGATGCCGCGTTCTCGAGTCCACAATTCGGCGATCGCCAGTCGTATCAGATGGATCCGGCGAATGCGCGCGAGGCGCTTCGCGAAATCGATCTCGATATTGAGGAGGGGGCCGATATCGTGATGGTCAAACCGGCCTTGCCGTACTTGGATGTCATCGCAACCGCTCGCAGGCGCATACTGCTTCCTCTTGCGGCCTATCAGGTCAGCGGCGAGTACAGTATGATCAAGGCTGCGGCAAGGGCCGGATGGCTCGATGAATCACGCGCGATGATGGAATCGCTATTGGCGATCAAGCGAGCGGGAGCAGATCTGATCCTCTCGTATTTCTCAAAAGATGCAGCCAAACTGCTCCATTGATCGACCATGCGGGTAAGGCGAGGATATCTAGGCCAGGCTGACCGACCGTATCCAGTGGGAACGATCGGCAACTTCGACGGGCACCATCGCGGTCATCAAGCGCTTTTGAAATTGGTCGTTGAGGCAGCACGCCGGAGAGAAGGAACCGCCGTCGTGCTGACCTTTAATCCTCACCCGGTAAAAATCTTGGCGCCCCAGGCTGATCTACGCTTCCTGACCGGTGAGGAGGAGAAGCTTGGTCTGTTCGAACGGGCGGGGATCGATGAAGTCGTTGTCTTGGAATTCACCCCGGTGTTTGCCTCCCTTTCACCTGAGGCATTTGCCGAACAGATTCTTGCCACCGGCCTAAGACTCAAAGAGGTGTTCGTCGGGCAACATTTCGTCTTTGGGCACAAGCGAGCGGGAAAGATTGGTGATTTGATCGATCTCGGGAAACGATTCGACTTCCTCGTCCACCCGACGGCGCCCGTGATGATGGCCGGGGGAGTGGTCAGCTCCACCAGAATCAGGCAACTCATTGTTTCCGGACAAGTCGATCAGGCCGCTGCGTTGCTCGGTCGCCCCTACGCGCTCACCGGCGTCGTCGGTCCAGGCGAGGGGAGGGGGCGGACCCTCGGATGGCCGACTGCCAACCTTCGACTACCTTCCAACCGCGTCGCGCCGGCTGATGGAATCTATGCCTCCATCACGATCGTCAATCATGAACGGCACGATTCGGTCGTGTACATTGGAACAAGACCGACGTTCGACGGTGGAGAACGTCTCGTGGAAGTTAGCCTTCTGGATGGGTCTCATGATCTATACGGACATATCCTTGCGGTTGAATTTCTCGAACGCATCCGAGGGGACGCACAGTTCGATGGGGAAACAGCTCTGCGTCGTCAGATCGCATCCGATGTAGAGTCTGCCAAGACGATTCTCCGTCGGCATCATCAGGCAATTTGAGGGTAGCGAATCATTGCACACGGTCATACATAACAATCCGCGCAAGACCTGGCCTCCCATACTTCATCGGATGGTCCGTACCGTTCGGACCAACGATCTCTTTCATGATCACCACCACCTCTTAGTTGGCGTTTCTGGTGGGCCTGATTCGACGGCGTTGTTGGCGCTCCTGGACCGCCTCCGCTCCGGATGGTCACTGACCCTAACGGCCGTTCACTGTAACTATGGACTTCGTGGATCTGAGTCCGAGGGTGATCAAGAGTTCGTCGCAACCTACTGCAGGGAGCTGGGCATCCCGCTCCATGTCCGGCGGCTCAAACTGCGTGCCGGGCCGAAGCAATCTTCTCTCCAGGCCGAAGCTCGCAACCTTCGTTATCAGGCGTTCTCAGAGATTGCCGAACAGTGCGGGGCGGATCGTATTGTGCTCGGCCATACGGCAGATGACCAGGCTGAAACGATCTTGCTGTGGTTGCTTCGCGGAACAGGGCTCACCGGCCGATCCGGAATGCCTGCGGCTCGAGACGGCACGATCATCCGGCCTCTGTACGAGACCAGGCGGCAAGAGATCATGGCGTACCTGCAGGATTCTGGTTTACAGGTCAGAGCCGACTCCAGTAACGAGAAACCGCTCTATCTGCGGAATCGAATCCGGTATGAGCTGGTTCCGACGGTGAATCGGCTGGCGCCGGGAAGTCTTGGTGCTCTGTGTCGACTGGCAGACATTTGCCGAGAAGATGATCGTTATCTAGATCAACAGGCTGCCGCAATGCTCACTGCTGCTGTGACATGGGAATCAGCATGGAGTTGGGCTCTCGATCGTGCCCAGTTCCTGACGTTTCCCCGCGCGCTTCAGCGCCGCGGCATCCGTAATCTCATTCGAAAGAGCCTCAATCAGCAATATGCGCTCGGTCTCCGAACAGTCGATCAAATCATCCGCATTGCTGCGAAAGGGGAGCATGGCTCTCGTCTTGATGTCGGCGGTGGACATCTGACCGTGACCGACCGCCATCTTCGGTTTATCCCGCATGGCGAACCCTCCATCGCCTATGACCGTGCCCGCTCGTTCGGACTTCAACACTACCTGACTGTGCCGGGTTCCCTCATCTGGCCTGGAACGAATCAGCGAGTTCAGGTACAAACTCAGGCAAGCAGTCACGATCCGGCACAACCGGCAAGACGTCGAATCGTGGTAGACGCTGATCTCATCTCTCAACCATTACTTGTGCGCAGTTGGTCACCCGGTGACCGGTTTCAGCCATACGGCATGCATGGACATTCAAAGAAACTTCAGGATTTTTTCACTGATCTGAAAATACCCAGGTCTGTCCGTTCTCGTGTTCCACTGGTCGTTGCGCCCGAAGGAATCGTGTGGGTCGTGGGATATCGCCAAGATCGACGCTGGGTACCCACAGCCGAGACGGAATGCCGCCTTGTGTTTACCGTCGATGATCTACCTCTAAGGGAAGGAACTGAGTGAGATGGAACGGATGTTCGGACGCCCAATCGTCACCCAGGAGCAGATGCGGACCCGTATTAGAGAATTGGGACGGCAGATCAGCGCTGATTATGCGGGTAAGGATCTGGTCCTTATCGGCGTGTTAAAGGGAGCCTACGCGTTTTTTGCCGATCTCGCGCGGGCCATTCGAATTCCAGTCCACGTCGATTTTATCATCGTGACCAGCTATGGATCTCAGGCAAAGACCTCTGGGAAGGTGAAGTTAGTCACGGAACCAACTGAACGGATCAAAGGCAAGGATGTGCTCCTGGTCGAGGATATTGTCGACTCTGGATTGACGGTCCGGTATCTGACGAAGGCGCTGGCAAAGCAGAAACCGAACAGTATGAAGATATGCACGTTACTGAGCAAGCCGGAACGCCGAGTGGTCGACGTACAGGTAGATTATGTCGGCTTCAGGATCCAGAACGAGTATATCGTCGGCTACGGACTTGACTATCAGCAAAAGTATCGCAACCTCCCTTACCTCGCGGTTCTCGATCAGTTGAGCGAGAATGAAACGTGACGGTTTCTCACGAGCTGTTGTCAATTTGCGCGATGCTATGGTAACATCACTTCGAATTTTCAATATGTTACTTCCACCATCCCTGCCAAGGAGAACTGGATGAATTCCCGGGTCAAGAACTTGCTCTTTTGGGTGGTTGTCGGCTTGTTCATGATTCTCCTCTTCAACCTTTTCAGCGTACCGACTCACGCGCCTGAAGAAGAAGTCATATTCAGCGATTTCATGGCGAAGCTCGATAAAGGTGATTTTGAGAAAGTCGTCATCAAAGGCAATCACATCAGTGGAGTCCTCAGGGACAAGACGCGCATCCGGACCTACTCAGCCGATTATCCTGACTTTGTCAAAATCCTCAGGGAAAAGGACGTGCAGATTGAGGTGAAACCACCGGATGAAAGTCCATGGTATATCACCTTCCTGGTCACCTGGGGTCCGTTCATTCTTTTTCTGGGGCTCTGGTTTTTCTTGATGAGGCAGATGCAAGTTGGTGGAAATAAAGCGCTCTCATTTGGAAAGAGCCGAGCGCGCATGCTGACGGAGGAGCGGAAAAAGGTTACGTTCTCCGATGTAGCTGGCGTCGATGAGGCCAAGGAAGAAGTTCTTGAAATTATCGAATTTCTGAAAGACCCGAGGAAGTTTCAAAAGCTCGGCGGGCGTATTCCCAAGGGCGTCCTAGTCGTCGGTCCTCCAGGAACCGGAAAGACCTTACTAGCGAAAGCCATCGCCGGTGAAGCAGGGGTGCCTTTCTTCAGCATCAGCGGTTCGGATTTCGTTGAGATGTTTGTAGGAGTGGGAGCCGCTCGAGTTCGTGATCTGTTTGAGCAGGGGAAGAAACATGCCCCGTGCATTATCTTCATCGATGAAATCGATGCGGTCGGCCGATTGCGAGGGGCAGGCCTCGGCGGAGGCCACGATGAGCGAGAACAAACGCTCAACCAGTTATTGGTAGAAATGGACGGCTTCGATACGACCGAAGGTGTCATTTTGGTCGCTGCGACGAACCGCCCCGATGTGCTCGACCCAGCATTGCTGAGACCAGGCCGGTTTGATCGACAGGTCGTCGTCAATCGTCCGGACCTCCGTGGACGTTCTGAGATCTTGAAAGTCCACACCAAGAAGGTGCCCGTCGCAGCCAATGTGGAAATCGAAAAGATCGCCAGGGGAACACCAGGGTTTTCGGGGGCGGATCTTGAAAACTTGGTGAATGAGGCGGCGCTGTGGGCGGCTCGGCAAAACAAGAAAGAAGTCGAAAACATCGACTTTGAGATGGCCAAGGACAAGGTCATGATGGGGGCCGAGCGCAAGAGCATGATTCTCACCGACGAAGAAAAGCGGGTGACGGCCTACCACGAAGCGGGCCACGCGCTGATGGCGAAACTCTTGCCGGGAACAGATCCCGTTCACAAGGTCACGATTATTCCAAGAGGTCGGGCATTAGGTGTGACCATGCAGCTGCCCACCGACGATCGGCATAACTACTCCAAAGAGTTTCTATACAATACGCTGGCGATTCTCATGGGTGGACGAGTCGCAGAAGAGCTCGTGTTTAAGCATGTCACGACCGGAGCGGGCAACGACCTTGAGCGTGCAACCGACCTTGCCCGAAAGATGGTCTGTGACTGGGGGATGAGCGAAAAGTTGGGACCTCTTACATTCGGGCAGAAAGAAGATTCGGTGTTTCTCGGTCGAGACTTTACCACCAAACGGGATGTCAGCGATCAGGTGGCACTTGAAATTGATCTGGAGGTCAAGCGTTTTGTCACTGAAAATTATGATCGCGCCAAACGCGTCCTGACAGAGCAGATGACGAGCCTCAAGGCTCTTGCAGAAGCGCTCCTTGAAAAGGAAGTGTTGGACGCGCCGGAAATCGATCAGATTCTGTTGCAATCCTCCTCTCAAACCGTTCCTGCCTAGTAGATTGACAGCGTCGTTCGACGACGGCTCCCGGCGAATCGGGAGCCGTCCTATTAACATGTCAACGCACATGGGTGTCACATTCACTCCATGAGATACTGTTTCGGATCAGCCAACCCTTATTCTGGAATATGCCTTTCCCGGTGAAATAGTTGGAACAGGTTTCACCCCAACGATCGCCTCTTCAGACGCGGAATTGGTTTCTGGCCAAAGGGCGCAAGATATGCTGCGTAACACGTCCGCTGGTCATGGGTGTCGTGAACGTTACCCCCGATTCGTTCTATGATGGCGGACGATATACATTGCCGGAAATGGCAATCGCCCATGCGCTGAAACTCGTCGAACAGGGAGCCGATATCATCGATATAGGAGGAGAGTCGACCAGGCCTGGTGCGGATCCGGTCGCTGAGAATGAGGAACTGGCCCGCGTCATCCCGGTGGTTGAAGGGTTGGCTCGCCAAGCGACAATTCCTATCTCGATCGATACCAGTAAGTCTCGAGTGGCCGCGCGTGCGCTAGAATGCGGAGCATACATCGTCAACGACGTGAGTGCTCTGCGGCAGGATCCAGCCATGGCCTCTGTGATCGCGCGCTCAAACGCTGCCGTTGTCCTGATGCACATGCAAGGCACCCCGCAGACCATGCAGCGGTCGCCCCAGTACGTGGATGTCGGAGGAGACGTAGTGCAATTCCTTGACGAGCGTGTTCAATTCGCCCTTCAGGCTGGGATCGCTCGAACCAACATCATCCTTGATCCAGGATTTGGATTTGGTAAGCTCATATCTCACAACCTTGACCTTCTGAAGAGGCTGTCTGCTTTTACGGTATTGAATTACCCCTTGCTTGTCGGGTTATCGAGGAAGGGCTTCATCGGGACCATTGTGGGAAAGCCTGTGGACGATCGGGAATGGGGAACTGCAGCGGCTATCGCACTGGCTGTCGATCGTGGTGCTCACATTGTGCGTGTGCACGACGTCGCGATGACGATCGACGTTGTGACAATGGCTGCGGCGCTGAGCCCACAGTGGGGGACTAACGGACAGGAGTACGATGCGTAAATTATTCGGCACAGACGGTGTACGAGGGGTTGCGAATCTCGATCCGATGACCAGTGAAATGGCGATGCAATTGGGTCGAGCAGCCGCGCACATCTTCATGCGGCGTGCCGGCCGTCATCAGATCGTGATCGGGAAGGATACCAGGATTTCCGGCTACATGTTGGAATCTGCGCTTATGGCGGGGATCTGCTCCATGGGTGTCGATGTGTTGGTCGTCGGACCGATGCCCACTCCTGCTATTGCTTTTTTAACCAGGAGTCTTCGCGCGGACGCAGGCGTGGTCATTTCTGCCTCGCACAATCCCTACCAAGATAACGGCATTAAGTTCTTTTCCAGCGATGGGTTTAAGTTGCCGGACGAGGTGGAGGCCCGCATCGAAGAGCTGATCGTCTCCGATGAAATTCGTCATCTCCGTCCGACAGCGGACCTAATCGGCAAAGCCTACCGCATCGACGATGCGGACGGACGGTATATCGAATTCACGAAGCGGTCCCTGCCCAAGGACTTGGACTTCCAAGGAATCAAGCTTGTCGTGGATTGCGCGAACGGGGCCGCGTACAAAGTGGCTCCGACCGTCCTAAGGGAGTTGGGCGCCTCCGTGGAGGTCATCGGCAACAAACCGGACGGGATGAACATCAATTCTGGATGTGGCGCAGTTCACCCCGAGCTGCTTCAGGAAACCGTGCTGCGTCAAAAGGCGGACATCGGTATCGCCCTCGACGGCGATGCCGATCGGGCCGTATTTGTCTGTGAGCGGGGGATGGTCGTCGACGGAGACCACGTGATGGCGGCCCTGGGGCTCGATCTCCAACAGAATGGGCTCTTGGCCAAACAGACAGTGGTCGGAACCGTGATGAGCAATTTCGGGTTGGAGCTCTCGATGGCCAAGGCAGGCATGAAGCTGGTGCGAACGCCGGTCGGAGATCGTTACCTGCTCGAGCGTATGTTGGCGGAGGGGTATAACTTCGGAGGAGAACAATCCGGACATTTTATTTTTCTGGACCACAACACGACCGGAGACGGCTTGATCTCCGCGCTTCAAATATTGTCCTTGCTGAAACGAACCAAGAAACCCTTGTCGGAGTTGGCGAAGGCCATGACGGCCGTTCCACAAGTATTGGTCAATATCCGGGTCAAGCAGAAGCCGGTCCTAGAGACGATTCCTGATATTGATCAAGCAATCCAAGAAAGTACTCGACGCCTGAATGGACACGGACGCGTCCTGATTCGCTATTCCGGCACCGAGCCGTTAGTGCGAATCATGGTGGAAGGCGAGCAGTCCACCGTCGTGAAAGAAATTGCTGATGATCTTGCCAGGGTCGTGCGAGACCATATCGGCTGAGTGTTCCTTCTCGTGCACGAGGGACGCTCATGCTCCCATCGCTGACGGCGGCGTTTTTTCTTGGTCTTCTGGTTGGGTCCCAGCTTCCTTTTTTCCCGCTGTCCCTCTTCGCACTGTTAGTTAGTATCGCCCTTGGTTTCAGTATCCTCGAACGACTCGGCTACCTGGATACACATCGAAGCCCACTTCTGTATGTGAGTCTTCTGTCGGGAGTGCTGTACTGGAGTCTCTTTACTCCACCACCGACCCTCCATCCACCTTCCTCGGATCTTGATGTCGGCCGCAGGGCGATCATCTCCGGACGCGTTGTGATGCCTGTTCAGTATGGCGTCGGACGTCAGACCATCATCGTCAAAGCCGACCATCTGTCTACGTGGTCCGGCCGTATACGCGTCGTGTGGCGTGATCCTGACGTCACGCTTCACCAGGGCGATCGCATTAGGTTCCAGGGAACGGTCCGTCGTCCAAGAGGGTTCTTGAACCCGGCAGGCTTCGATTACGCTGCCTATTTGGAGCGTCAAGGCATTGAGCTTATTGCGACGGTGAGCGGTCCGCAAGGGGTGACGCTCATTGAAAAGCCGCTCACGGGTCGATGGCGCATCTGGAGTCGGATCGATGAGTGGAGGGCCATTGTGCGGCAAGCAGCCGTCCACACGGTAAGCCAACCGGCCTTGGGGATCTATCTTGGCATGATCATCGGTGAGCGCGGCTACCTTGAGCAGGAGGTTCAAGAATGGTTCATGATCACAGGCACCGTTCATCTGCTCTCAATCTCCGGCTCGCATCTCGGCCTGGTCGCCGTCGTGTTTTTTGGAGCGGTGAAACGAATCATCCTGTGGCTTCCCTCCTCATTCTTGCTGGCCGTATCGCGACGCGTCACTCCTTCGCAAATCGCCATTCTCTTCACTTGGCCTGCCGTCGCGCTGTATGCCCTGTTGGCAGGTGCCGAATTAGCGACGATACGGTCGCTTGTCATGATTACTCTAGGAATGGCGGCGGTCTGGCTCGGGCATGAACGTCATCTTGGGCACGCCATGGCGGTGGCTCTTCTCATCATCGTGCTGCACGATCCTCGAGCGATCTTTGATATTTCGTTTCAGCTCTCCTTTCTCTCCGTGCTCGCGATCATCAGCCTGCTTTCTCACACAAGGGCCGTGCGTGATAACAATGCGGATCTCCATCGTCGCCTCCATCAGCCCATCACAACCCATGTCTTCAGCGCCCTCTTGATGAGTGGCGCCGTGACATTGGCGACCCTTCCCTTGGTGGCCTTCTATTTTAATCAAGTGCCATGGATGGGCGTCGTGACGAACCTCGTGGCCGTTCCCTTTACCGGTATCGTATTGGTGCCTCTAGGGTTGCTGGCGGCGCTATGGACGATCCTCACAGGCGGGGATTCGTTGATGATGGGAGAAGGTCTGGAGCGCTTGTTCTACTGGATGGTGGTAGGGCTTCGGTGGTGCGCCCGTATTCCCGGTGGAGAGTGGTATGTCGCCGCGCCGTCAATTCCTATGATGATCCTGTTTTATTCCGGTGTCCTGCTCTCCGGTATCCAGGGCATGCCGCGTCGTGTGTACAGCGTTGGGGCCGGCACGATGATTGTGCTGCTCGCGTGGTGGTTGGTCGTTCCAGGCTTGCCAGGAGACGGTGACCGTTGGCGCGTCACGTTTCTCGATGTCGGACAAGGAGACAGCGCCGTCATCGAACTACCCGACGGCAGGACCGTCCTCATCGACGGCGGAACGCGCCATGAACGGTTTGATATGGGGAAACGGGTGGTAGCGCCATTTCTGTGGAATCGAGGCATCCACCAGATAGATCTTGTGATTGGAACGCATCAGCAACTGGACCATGTCGGCGGACTGATTTGGATCATCCGGCACATGCCAGTCAGGCAGTTTTGGGGGGCAGGCATCGCTCGGCCCGAGCAATTCGCTTATGATCTTCAATCCGCGCTTCGCTTTCGTGGAATCGAGGAACGCGTTCCAAGCCTCGGGCAAGACTTGCTGCATTCCGGCCCCTGCCAGTTGGTCGTTCTCAATCCGCCTGAACAGTCTTCAGGGCTTGATGAAGTCCGGCTCGAAAGCGGGACCTCGCTGAATAACCATTCCATCGTGTCAAGGCTTCAATGCGGTGCGCGCTCGATTTTCTTCGCTGCCGATATTGAAGTCGGAGGATTGAGCCGGTTGGCGTTAGACGGCCGCCGTCCCGTGACGGTATTGAAGGTGCCTCATCATGGCGCACGCAGTTCCCTAGATTGGGAGTGGCTCCGGCAACTCCACCCGCAGTATGCAATCATCTCGGTTGGGGCCGGTAACCCCTATAGGCATCCTGCGCAATCAGTGCTTCAAGCGTATAAGGATCAGGAGACCACGCTCTATCGCACTGATCTTGATGGAGCAGTCTGGGGCACTGGACGACTCTCCACCGCTGAGTTCACTGTCGAACGTATGCGTGATTTTATGATGGCACCCATCGACCCGGTCAACTGTCCATGGCGTTGTGAATACAACAACTGGCGCCGGATCCTCGTCTTATTCAGGGCGGCGTAATTGCCGCGACGCGTACTATGCCGGCAAACAGCCGCCGATCTCGATAAAGACTTGCACTCTTCACTCATTCCCGCTAGAAGATCTCTCCATGGTTCCTACTGTGGAATGGAAAAACGGCGTGGTCCGCTTGCTCGACCAAAGCAAACTTCCCGGATCGGTGGAGTTCCTCGATTGCCGCGACTACCAGACCGTGGCGGAGGCGATTCGTACGTTGAAGGTTCGCGGGGCCCCGGCGATCGGAGTCACGGCAGCGATGGGGGTCGCGTTGGGTGCGCAACAAATCAACGCGAGTGAGTATCCGATCTTTTCACAAACAGTGCTTAAAATCTGTGATGAGCTGGCGGCGACTAGGCCGACCGCGGTGAATCTCTTCTGGGCCATTGAACGGATGAAACGGAAACTGGAGTCACTTCGGACTGAGCCCATCTCAGCGATCAAGCAAGCCCTGGGATTAGAATCTCAAGCGATACTTGAAGAAGATATCGCACTTTGCAAAACCATGGGGCGGCATGGTGCAGAATTGATCCACGACGGGGAGACGGTCTTGACTCATTGCAATGCCGGTTCACTCGCGACGGCAGGGTATGGAACCGCACTCGGAGTCATTCGTGCCGCATGGGAACAAGGCAAGAAAATCAATGTCATTGCCGATGAAACTCGTCCTGTTCTTCAAGGTGCTCGCCTCACCGCGTGGGAGCTCATGCAAGATCACATTCCCGTGACGTTGATCACGGACAACATGGCCGGTTCGCTCATGAGACAGGGGAGGATTCACCTGTGCGTCGTCGGAGCGGATCGAATTGCTGCAAACGGAGATGTGGCCAATAAGATCGGCACCTATTCCGTGGCGGTCTTAGCGAAGGCCCACCATATTCCCTTTTACGTCGCGGCTCCTTATTCGACCATCGATCTCAACACAAAATCGGGAGACGAAATTCCGATCGAACAACGCAGCCCCTCCGAGGTGACAACCATCCACGGCAGCCATCCGGTCGCACCCAAAGATGTGTCGGTCTACAATCCAGCCTTCGACGTGACACCGGCGGAATTCATTACCGGAATCATTACCGAACGAGGGGTCTTCAAACCGGCCGAGCTTGCGTCGCGGTTTCGATCCTAATAGGGTAAGCGCTACTTGTGAAGCCAGCGATGGGCTACTGACGGTTCGATACCTGTTCCGCGCCCATCACATCCAAAATCATCGGTTTTCTATCCGATGTGTTCGATCAGGGACACATGGGAGGTTCCGGTGCGGCGGGTGTTTTTCCCAAGAGACTCCGGCTGCGTTTCTCGTGAACATCAAAGTGGTACGGTTGTTGGCGCGCCTGAATATAAGCCGGCGAAAATAACCCGGTCTGGATACTGAACTCATCGGTCATGGCCTCGCAGTGGACGGTCAGGGACAAGAGGCCGGCCTGCAGGTCGGTGATTTTCGACGCGGATTGGACTTGTCCGCAAATAGTGCCTTCCGTTACGGTGCCGGGCTGCCCAGGGATACGGTCCTGTCCGGGAGTGCCACGGAAAACAATACCACGGTCGGTCTCATCGAGATGAATCCGTCGGGTGCTGCAAGTAGTTAGTAACAGGATCGGACCAGCCTTGGGGGCGCCGAACAGGGACTCCGTTTTTGACCAGTATATGACCGATTTGCGAGGACCTCCCTCCGAATTGAGCGTATCCAACTCGGCGTGATACAGAGAATGGGTGCAGCCGGCGAGAACCATCAACGCAATCGACCGTACGATGTTTCGGGCGATGGGGTGCATACGGTAATCCTTTTAATTTGTGACCATATCAAATAAGCCGTCGCCGACCATGGGATTGTTCCAATAGGCGACATGCGCCAACAACCAGACTTTTCCGGTATCGACCGGACGATCGCGAATGACCCATCCCTGCTTGGGGGAGGGCGAGCGGTACTTTTCAGCGAGTTCGTAGCCGGTCAAGTGTTGCCCGAAAATTTGTCCTGAGACGATCGGATCGGTTCGATCCCAATAGTTGACCCATCGAAACATCTTATCCCCTTCACCCAAGAACTGAACCGTTTTTCGTCCTTTCTTGAACATGGAAAGCCCGATGGGAGAGCCGAGCGTGATCAAGCCTTGCACCGGCCAGGTCCGGCGGGACTGTCGGTCGAACAAATCCTCCTCGGCCATCAGCTCGTTGATGACATCGAAGGCATAAATAGAGCCTAAACTGTGGGCGACTACATAACAAGGGTTGCCGGCGTCAAAAATCTCCAACAGCTTTTCCTTGAACCCTTGTCTAATTATCGCCGCGGTGCTCGTGTCCAGCCTCGCGGTGACCACATCACCGATCAGGTCGATCGCCTTTGACGTCAGTGCCTGTCCGACCGGATTGGCGACGATCAGCTTGACCAGTTTTTGGTATTTGCCTTGAGCGTGATCGTTGAGGTGTTCATAGCGGAACAGGTCGGTGGTGAACTTGAGCGGCATGTTGCCCAAGCGGCTTTCGAGAAGTTGCTTGATCAAGAGGTGCTGGTTCAGGTCCGCATTGTCACCGGTCTGGACGCCGTGAATGACCAGAACGGTTCGCGGTTTTGTCGGATCCACTGCCATGGAATCCTCCTTTGATCATGAGGCCGTGCGTATGCCTACTGTTGTGTCTCGTATCGAGCGCGACCCGGCACTGCAGACCAGTCGATTCATTTCAGCGGTATGGCGCAATGCTTCACCTGAGTAGTGGAAAATAATAACAACCGGCTGGTTTCCTTGATGGTCACCGTGACGATTCCGGATCGTTTATGCAGGCGCATGTAGGTGTGTGTGCTCGTGGAAAAGCTGTCGCGAAGGTGTTGCTCAAGAATTAGGGTGTCGTCTTCGGCGGTCACCGTGACAAAGGTATCGTCCGGGGCGTCAAAATAGATCCCGTCTCCGATGGACGTCGAGGGAGTGTATTCCCCCCTGATTGTGAAGTATTCCTTCCCCGGTTCTGAAAAATCCAGACGCACACGACAGCTTGCTCCATACTCCGGAGGCGTGTCCACATAACGACCACGAAATTCCTTCATCGGCTCTGTGATCTGAAAAAACTTTTTGAGGGCCTCCGAGGCTTGCTTCTTCAATGTGTCGGCCGAAGGTGCGGGTATCGCTGTCAGAAGTAAAGACGAAATCAGCAGGAGTGGCATCATCGGATCCCGCCGATCGGCGATTGCGAGATTCTTCAGACGAGACAAAGGGACCGAGAAGACATCACGATATTGATTGCTTCATTACAGAGCGACAATGTTTAACGAACAGGATCATGGCATGCGAGATCCACGACAACAGGTTTCATTGTCTGAGATCTTGAGGAAGAAGTAAAGGTCAAATTGTCAGGCACGCATGAATGATCGTATGGCGAAACGGGATTCTGCAATCCGGCGGTATGGACAGCGGTCATCCCGCTGCTTCCCGTACACTTATTCGCACAAAGCCAATTCCCAAGGGCATGTTCTCCCTTTGCTGGAGCGTATGAGGTCGCTATAATGCGCTACGAGCCAGCACCTGTTTTCAGATAAGAAGGAAGGGAGCATCGTGCCGAAACTTATTAACGTTCATCAGCCACAGCACACGACGCAACAAGCTCTGGAGTATGTCAAGATGCACATACTCATGCCGTCCGGGTTTCTCGGCCTGATCTGTTTGATCGGGGGAGTCGGAGGACTAGCCTATCAGTGGTTTGCGACCGATACCTATACGTGGGATACGTTTTATCAGAGTTCCAGTTTGTTTCTGTCAGGTATCGGGTTAGGCTCGGGGCATACGCTGTACCAGCGCTATTTGTTTCGCGAATTCCCGGAGGTGATGGCAGCGCGAATGAAACACCGGTTGGAGAGAATGAAAGGGAGACTCAAGAAGAGATCGGATCCCGCTGATTTTGAACATCCGGGTCGGCAGGTGGTTCCGTTTGCCTATGTCGCAGGCATCATTCTCTTGGTGGGGAGCTCCATTGCCGCCTTCGCCTATGGACGCGTTCACAGCGTTCCTGCGCTTCTCCTGCCTTGGGCCGGGTATTATTGGGCAAGAATGTTCTTATGGCGGAGGGTGATTACGGTGCCACAAGCGAAGACTTGAGAGCTCATCGTTTCTTAGGACGAGTGCCCCTGGGTCGAGAAGGTCGCGCAGAGGTCTTTTGCAGACGTGCTTCGAGCGTCGCTACACGCTCCTCCAAATCCCGCACGAGCTGTTTCAGCTCAGGCAGCTGAAAAATGGCTCCTTGTACTTTGAGCGCTTTTTCACGCGGCATCGCGGGAATCCCTCCGACGATCTGATTGGATTCGATACTGCGATTGACTCCGGCCTTCGCCGCGATCAGCACTTGATCACCGATGGTCAGATGATCGGAAAGACCGGCTTGGCCACCGATCATCACATGACGGCCGATGGTCGTGCTGCCGGCAATACCGACTTGTGCGACGACAATGCAGTGCTCTCCCACGGTCACGTTGTGGGCGATTTGAACCAGATTGTCGACCTTCGTGCCCTGCTTGACCAACGTCTGTCCGAATGTGGCTCGGTCGATCGTGACGTTGGCTCCCAGCTCAACGTCGTCCTCGATGGTCACGCCTCCGAGTTGAGGAACTTTGTGATGACGACCTTGATGCTGGACATATCCGAATCCATCGGCTCCGATGACGGTTCCGCTGTGGACGATCACTCGTGCACCCAGTGAACAGCCCTCACGGACCACCACGTTGGGATATAGGGTACAGTCGTCGCCGATCGTGACATCGGATCCCAGGAAGACGCCGGGGTAGAGCGTGACTCGATCGCCGATCTTTACCCGATCGCCGAGCGTGACGAACGGCCAGATGGACGGATCGGCCCCGATCTGGACGTCGGCCCCTCGTGTGATCTGTTCGACCATGCCACGGGGAGCCGGAGTCCGAACAAAGAATTTCTGCGCGACATGCGCAAAGGCCAGCATCGGATTGTCGACGACAATCTGCGGGATCGCAAGCTCAGGTTGGTATCGATGAACCAGCAGCGCTGCGACCGTAACCGTAGCGGCTGCCTTGGCCATTTTCTCGTTCGTCACAAACGAGAGCGCCTGTGGGGCAGGTTGTCCCAGGCTGGTGAGGCTGAAGATCTGCGTCTGGTCGTCGCCATGGATCGTCCCGCCGACAACCTGATGGATGTGAGCCAACGTGATAGGGGTAGGCAGTTGAGGCGTGCTCATCGGGCTGCAACCTTTTTCTTTGTCTTCGCAGCGGTGGAGGGCACGGCTTTCGACTTCTTGACGGAGACAGACGTCCGTTTCGTGGGTGCTGATTTGTTTGAAGCCGATTTTGAGGAGGACGATTTCGCCGATGTCGACCTGGATGGGGCGGACTTTTTTGATCCTGATTTGGCGGAGGCCGTCGCCGGTTTGGAGGCATGGGGAGCTTCGGCGAGACGTTGCTGAACGTACGCGGCCACCGAGCCTACTGTGCTCAGTCCTGGAAGATCCTGGTCTGGAATCTGAAGCTTAAATCGCTCTTCTATCTCGAAGAGGAGTTCAATGACGGCTACCGAATCGAGCCCAAGATCATCACGCAAGTGATGGTCGTTGGTAATCGACGCCGGGTCTCGTTTGAGATAGCTGGCCAGCGCGTGGACGATCTTTTCAGTGATCTGGGGGTCGATCCGTTCAGTCATTACAGGTGCTCCTTCAGTGGCATGAGGCGCCTCGCGGTTGAATCGGGTAGAGACGCCTTGTGATCGTTCGATAATTTCCTACGCGACAAATTTCTTAAAGACGACCGTCGCATTGTTGCTGCCGAATCCAAACGCATTCAAGAGAGCATAGCGGATCTTACGCTCCTGGACAGCTCGCCGAATTCCGCCCAATCGGCAGTCAGGGTCCGGCTCTTCGTAGTTGGCGGTCGGGTGGATCTGCCCGGTGTGAATGGAGAGGGTCGTTGCCACTGCGCCGATCGCGCCGGCCGCGCCTAATGTGTGGCCGACAAGCGACTTTGTGGCACTGACCGCAATCTTATCGGCGCGACTCTTGAACAGCGCCCTGATGGCCTTGGTCTCAACGGCGTCGCCGATCGTGGTGGAGGTCGCGTGCGCATTGATGTAGTCCACCTGATCCTGGCCGATGCCGGCCGACTTCAGGCCGATCTTCATCGTCGTGCAGATTTCCTGACCATCTTCCTGAGGGATGACCATATGGTAAGCTTCGCTGGTCGCCGCGTATCCGGCCAGCTCGGCATAGACTCTCGCTTTCCGTTTCTTGGCATGAGCCCAGGACTCAACGATCAAGGCGGCGGCGCCTTCCCCCATCACGAATCCGTCGCGGCGTCGATCAAAAGGCCGTGACGCGCGCTCAGGAGCATTGTTGAATTCGCTCGACAGCGCGCGCAAGGAGCAGAAACCGGCAAAGACCAAGGGAGTGATGCTGGCATCGGCGCCGACCGCGATGACCACATCGGCCTGACCGGTGCGAATGCAGTGTAGGGCCTGGCCGAGCGCATGGGCACTGGAAGAGCACGCGGTCGAGATGGTGAGATTCGGTCCCTTCGCTCCATGAGCCATGGCAACGATACCGGAGGCGGAGTTCAACGTGATCGTCGGAATGAAATTCGGGTGAACGCGATGCAGGCGCTGGGTTTGAAAGAGTTGGGTGATTTCTCGTTCCCCCATCACCATGCCGCCCATGCCCGCTCCAACGATCACACCGACACGGTGGGGCGCTTCTTTGGCCATGTTCAGATCGGCGTCGGTCAGCGCCTCCTTTGCGGCGACTAAGGAAAATTGTGCGTAGCGATCCACGCGACTGACTTGTGTGGGGGACAGATATTGCTCCGGTGCAAAGTTGTGGACCTGGCCGGCCACCTGTGAGCGATACCCGGACATGGGAAACCACCCAAGCGACGGGATCGTCGTGATCCCCGATCGTCCGGCAAGGGCCGACTTCCAAAATTCACTGACGCCGATTCCGATAGGAGACACCACTCCAAGACCGGTGATCACTACGCGCGAGGCCATGCTTGTTCCTCCTTCAATGTGTGTCTCCGGCGCCTTTCTTACCGGAAGACCAGAACCGAGTCAACTAGGAAACCGTACTTTAATGGCGAACTTTCAGCAACAGATAAAGTCCAAAGCTCAAGAAGACGGCGTTGGCCATCCAGCCGGCCAGTATGGGCGCCAACGCTCCCCCTCGTCCCAGTGCCATGGCGACGGAGTGAGTCGTCCAATAGCAAAACCCCACGATGAACGCCTGTCCGATTCCCACCGCCATGCTGCCTCCACGCACCCCGCTTCGCCGAAGACTTAAGGCAATGCCGACGACCACCATTACAACGGTGACCAGTGGAAACGCCATCCGAGCGTGGTAGTCGGTCAATAAGCGCGTAAAGGAAAATCCTTCGTGCCGGAAACGCGTCAGGTAATCATGGATCTCCCGAAACGTCATGGTTTCGGAGTTTCCGATGAGCGAACTGGAGAAGTCGTCGGGAATAAGCGGAATCGTGATCAACTGCTCGGTGAACGGGACCAGTTCGGCGTTGTCGCTTTCAAGAAACCGGCGATGATGGCCGTTCAGCAGCATCCAACCGTTTGAAGTGTACCGGGCTTCCTCTGCCTCGGTCAGGCGTTCGAGTTGAAACGGAGGGCGAAAATAAAAGATGCGCACGCCTCGCACGGTCATGCCGGTGGTGTCGATTTCATTGATTTTCATGAGGGCATTGGCGCTGATGCGAGCCCAAGGCTGGACGGCTTGGATGGTGACCGGAGCCGGTTTCTGTTCGATTTGGATCACGCGAATTTCTTCGGCTTTTTCCGAAGCAAGCGGGATCACCGTCGAGCTGAAGGTGAGGAGCACCAGGGAGACGGCGCCGGCGAAGAGCAGAAAGGGAGATGACATCCACAATAAACTGATTCCGCAGCTGCGAATGGCGGTGATTTCGTTGCTGCGCGCAAGGAGTCCAAGCGTCAACAGTGTTGAAACCAGTATGGCAAACGGAGCCACTTGAAACGAAATGGAAGGAACTTTCAAGGCGAAGTACGCCAGGATGGGAAGCACGCCGGATTCGTAACGAAGAAAGCGACGGACCTTTTCAAAAAAATCGATCACCAGGTAGATGGTCACCAAGCTGGCAAAGCACATGCCGAAGATTTTGGAGAATTCGCGAAGGATATAGCGGAACAAAATAGTCATGACGTTATTGTCTGCTCATCCGCGCGAACATGGCCGCCGTAATCACCATAAAAATGATATTCGGCAGCCAGGCACCAAGGAATGGATGAAGCACGAGGGCGGTCACGAGGAAATCACAGCCGACATTGAGCACATAGAAGGCGATGATGATGCCCACGCCGACGGCAAATCCACCGACACGACCGGATCGCTTGGACACAATGCCGACCGGCACGCCGAGCAAACAGAAGACGAGGGAAGCGGTCGGGAAGGCCAGGTCCTTGTAATATTCCATCAGGCGTCGAAGAGCCCCGGCGTCTTTGCCGTCGGTTTCCGCAAGGCGTGCCATGATTTGATCGTAGGATGGGCGTTCCTCCGTGGCCGCGTAGTTGCTGAGGTTCAGATCGATCTTAATGTCATATGAGGCAAACGCAATGTCCCGGTACTGGTCGTCCTCACGAGGTCGGCTATGAATCGTGCCGTTGACCAATCGGAGCGCGACGTGGTCGTGCTCAGGATCCATGAATACCTGGTACTCCTGCGCTACGATGACTCGAGGCTCATTGGGCAGGCGTTCGTCGGAGATGAAGATGCCGTCGGGAGGCTGACCCGGCTCACCTTCAGGGACATAGATCATCATCCGTGGAATCGGCTCATTGAACGTGCCGTGCTCCAAGGCCAAGACGAGCTGATCTTTCAGCAGATTGAGGGCGACCTTCTTCAGGTTCAGCGAACTCCATGGCTGCCCCCATTGGGACAGCACCAGTGTGAACGTACAGACGAACACCGAAAACAGCAGCACCGGCTGCGAGAGGCGCAGCAGGCTGAGTCCGGCTGCGCGCATGGCGACGAGTTCTTTGTCGAACGACAATCGGCCGAACGCCGTAATGGAAGCGATGAGTCCGGCGATGGGTAACGTGAGCACGAGACCGGAGGGGAGCAGCATGGCGATCACTTTCAAAACCGCCCAGAACCCCACCCCCTTTGAGACGAGCAACTCGACAAGCCGGAGGAGTTCTCGCGTCAACATCACAAAACAGAGCGCCCCAAGGCTGAGGCCGAAGGGAGAAAGAAGTTCCGTGAAAATGTAGCGGTCGAGGAGCGTTCGTAGGATCACAAAATTTCTGGATCGAGGAAATATCGCCCACTATAGGGGAGTCCTTCCTGCTTGTAAACACAGGAGAAATCTCGCTCGGAGAAGATTCGCTTGACAGAGTATCGGCCCTATGTTACATGCTGCGCGACTTTCCATCTGAATGATGGGTTCCGTGAGCGATGTATCACTCCTTCAGGTGCCCGTCCCTTCGACCAATCGAATTCTTGTCCGGTCCATCTTCATATTGCATCGTGCGAGGCCGTGTGATTTGAGTAAGCGATCTGTGCTAAGCGTCCGTAGTTATTGAAAAAAGGAGGCATTCGGTGAAAACAAAAGGAACGGTCAAATGGTTCAATGATCGAAAGGGATTTGGGTTTATCCGTCTCGATAGTGGAGAAGACGTGTTTGTTCATTACTCTGCCTTACAAGGGGACGGCTTTAAGACCCTCAAAGAGGGTGAAAACGTGGAATTTGACATTGTGCAAGGAGCCAAGGGGCCTCAGGCGGCCAATGTTCTCAAGGCGGCGATCGCCGCATCCTAGCGAAGGCTTTCCTTCTTGTGTTCAGCGGAAGAGCCGTCCCTCTGAACGGAGGACGGCCTCTTCTGCTGAGCCAACCCTCCGTCTGATTCTCCCATTTTCTAGACAAAACTCATTGAGACTGTTAGCGTTTGGCTGTTCCGCTTGTGGAGGGAATGGTTGTGCCGACGGATCGAAGTCGCGTTCTTCAGCAAGCCCAACTCCTCGCTTCCCGTGGACAGTTCGAAGCGGCCATCGCCGAATGGAAGAAACTGGCCACGGAAATGCCAGGCGACGGCAGCATTCATAATTCTATAGGGGATTTGCACCTCAAGCGGAATGCGCCAGGAGAGGCCGCTATGGCATTCCTTCAAGCGGCATCGGCATTCCGAACGGAAGGTGCCACGCTCAAGGCCATTGCCGCCTTCAAGAAAGTCCTCAAGTGTGATCCCACACGCTATGAAGTGTATCGCCATCTCGGTGATCTGAATGTCGAACGGGGTCTTATCAGCAGCGCGGTTCAAGACTATCTCACGCTCGGGAAGTACTACCTGAAGGAGCGTCGGGGGAAAGACGCGCTCGAAATCTACAAGAAAATCGTCACGCAGGATCCGTCGAACCTCAATGCACAACAGCGTGTCGCCGAGCTCTGCGTCCAAGAAAACCAACAGGATGAAGCGACCAAGGTGTACCTCCAACTAGGCCGCGAGAGGTCCGCGCAAGGGCGGTACGATGAAGCAAACGATGCCTACCTTGCCGTTCTTCGAATCGATCCCGCGAACAGCGAAGCGGCACAGTTCGTAGAGAGCTTGAAGAAAGGTGGGACCGGAACGGTCAAGGCGCTCAACCCAAATACTCCAGTAATTGGGCAAAAACCATCCGAGCCGTTCGACCTCTTGAGCGAGGCGATGCGGCGTATCGACGAGAAGCAATATGAGGGGGCGGAGGCGATTTTTAACCAGATACTCACGCGGGAGCCGGGCAATCCGCAAGTCTGTCAACTTCTTGCCCGGTTGCATTTGCAACGAGGCGACGTTCAAATCGCATTAGGTGAATATCGCTTCTTGGCAGGTGCAGCGCTTCGCGCGCATGATTTCATGCTGGCCGAATCGTTGATTCAGGAGTTCCTGTCTGCAGAGCCGAACTCAGTGCCGTTGCTTGAACTCAACGGCGAGTTGTTCGAGGAAAAGGGAGATCACCCCGGTGCGGCGCTTCACTATGCCAAAGCGGTCGAACTCCTGTTAGAACATCCTGAACCTGGAATGGAAAGCCTCCACGAAGAACTTTTTGAAAAGGTGAGGGCTCTCTCCGACAATGAGACATTAGTGAATCGATTGGCGGCGAGGATACACGGAGGTGCGACGGCAGAGCTGAACGGTGCCGCCACGACTGCTTCCGCGCCGGACATCTTGCAGAACGACACATCTGTTTCGGACGTGAGGAATGAGCCTCAGGAGTGTGGATTGGAACACAGCCCTCCGACTGGTCTGCCTGATAAGACCGAACAGGTTTGGGGAGAGGGACATGCAGAGACAGAGCAAGACGACGTGAATGCCTTTGCCAACGATCACGAGGTGCAGGCAGTACAGCCATTTCCCGCAGTCCATTCGGAGACTCCGGACATATCTTCCGCGAGTCTCGATGTGGCAGCGAAGGAGTCTGTCGGACCTTCCCCGGACTACGAAGCGCACTATGCGTTAGGTGTGGCCTACAAGAACATGGGGCTGTACGAAGAGGCGAAGGAAGAATTTCAGGTGTCGATGGCCAGCGATTCCTTCTATCTCGATTCAGCACTGATGACGGCCGTCTGCCTCAAGGAAGACCATCACATCGCCCTCGCTATTCTCGGGCTGGAAACGGTCTTGGCGGATCCACGGTGTGAGGGGGCGAAGGGGCAGGCCATTCATTATGAATTGGGTCTACTCTATGAAGCGGAGGAACAGTGGGAAAAGGCCGCACGCGCCTTCCGGTCGATTCCTTCGTTTCATGACGTGCCGCAGCGGCTGGTCGTCCTTCAAGGGAAGCAGAGAGGCGGGGACGTTGGGTTTCGGTTAGCCTCGTAAGATCGGGCATCATTCCATGATCACACCGTAGTTGACTCGATTCCGTGCCGGTCGGTCTTCTAAGACGGCCGCCACATTCTCGAGACAGATGAGCCCCATGCGAATACGGGTTTCACGTGTGGCTGATCCGAGGTGGGGGAGAAGGACGACATTCGGCATCGAGCACAGCGCAGGGGAAACCGCCGGTTCGTGTTCGTACACATCCAGCGCAGCGCCCGCAATGGTTCCTATCTTCAGCGCCGACACCAATGCAGCTTCATCAATAACCGCCCCTCGAGACGTGTTGATGAGATAGGCGGTCGGTTTCATCAGCCCCAGTTCACGTTCACCGATAAGATGACGAGTGTCGTCGGTGAGCGGAACATGAAGTGAAAGGTAATCGGAATTGCTGAGTACGGCATCCAACGGGAGCCGGGTCCAGGGAAGACCCGGAGGGCTTGAAACGGCATGGCGGCCTGCATAGAGTACCGACATCCGGAAGCCGGCTGCTCGTTGTGCCACGGCTTGACCGATGCGTCCCATGCCGATAATGCCGAGCGATGTTCCAGTGATGTCGGCGCCCAGCATCTGTGTCGGCGTCCATCCCGTCCACGCGCCGGTTCGAATCCAGGCGTCTCCTTCAGCGATACGCCTCGCAACGGCCAGTAACAGGGCCCACGTCAGGTCGGCAGTGGCATCGGTTAGAACGTCCGGAGTATTGGTCACAACGATGCCCCGCTGGGTGGCGGCAGCCAGATCGATGTTATTGTAACCGACCGCGTAGTTGGCGATGATTTTTACCTTCGTCGCATGAGAAAGCAACGGCGCATCGATACGATCAGTCAGCGTACAGATGACCGCGTCAGCCTGATTGAAACCACGGCGCAACTCTTCCGACGTCGGAGGCCGGTCTGTCGAAGGAAGAAGCACGTGATAGTGCCGGGGGATGGCGTCGAGTACTGGCTGCGGTAATTGCCGGGTGAGATATAAGCTCGGGCGATCCATGGCGGCAGGTATTGTAGGAGAAATCGGACTCCAGGCACAACGACGGTGGTTACGAATGGAATGTCTCGGTTAGGATAGGCAACGACGTATGGCAACCCCTTCTTCACCCTTGATCCAACCGACGCGGAGTCGCGTCATTGCGAATGATCTTCGATCTCTCTTGGGAGCCGGGAAGGTCTTGGATGACGGCCCCGCGCTGACGGCGTATGCCGTGGACGCCAGCATCTACCGAGTTCCGCCACAAGCCGTCGTGTTGGTCGAGTCGGAGGATGATATCGCTGCGACGGTCGGTTACGCCGTCTCACGAGGCATTCCGCTGACGCCTCGAGCCGCCGGGACGAATTTGACCGGTTCCGCCATCGGGTCCGGCATCATTCTCGATGTCTCACGTCTGAATCGGATCCTTGAAGTCAATCGGGAGGAGCGATGGGCCCGTGTTCAGCCGGGTATTGTGTTGGCGGAATTGAACAAGCGGCTCACCTCGCACGGGCTCTTGTTCGGCCCCGATCCGTCCAGCGGAGACATGTGCAAACTGGGCGGCATGATTGCAAACAATTCTTCCGGTCCTCATACGCTCCGTTATGGCTCGGTCAAAGACAATGTGAACAGTCTCCGACTGTGCTTGACCTCCTCGTCCTGGATTGAGGCCCGGTCCTACGCGCTCGATGATCCAAGGCTTGAACGGTTGCTGACGTCCGAGCCGGCGTTGCGTGACGTCCTCGTATTGGCTCAAGGGAATGCCGACCTCATCGCTGCGAGACGACCAACGGTCAGCAAGAATAGCTGCGGGTACAATCTTTTCGAGGTGGCCGATGGACTGGCGCGAGGCTGTTTCGATCTGCCGAAGTTATTTGTCGGGAGCGAAGGCACACTCGGTGTCGTGAGCGAAGCGACACTCACGCTGGTGGACAAACCCACATCCACACTGACCGCGCTCATTCACTTCCAACGACTGGAAGAAGTCGGTGACGCCGTACCACAGATTCTCTCGCTTCAGCCGAGCGCCCTGGAGGTCATGGATGCCAATACGCTGCACTTGATCGGGCGTGCAAAGCACGGCATTCCTGAGAATGCAGCCGCCACCCTTCTGCTTGAGTTGGACGCCGATTCCGTTGGGATCGATCTCCGTGAGCAGGCCGACGCCCTGAGTGCGATCTGCCGATCCTATCATTTGGCGTCGGAACCCATGATTGCGTTCGATGCCGAACGGCGGGAACAGCTCTGGAAAGCCAGGAAGGCGTTGTATCCGACTCTGTACCGGTTCGATCCGAGAAAAAAGCCGATCAACTTCGTCGATGACGTCGTCGTTCCGGCCACGCGCATCAGCGAGCTGATCCGATACCTGGAGGACTTCTTCGGTGGGCAGCAGGTGCCCGTCGCCGTCTTCGGCCATATCGGAAACGGCAATGCCCACATCGTGCCGTTGTTGGACGTGAATGATCGCGGCGATTTTGAAAAAATGGTGCAGGCCTACCACGAGATTCATGCGACCGTGCTGAATCGGTTCGGCGGATCGATTTGCGGCGAGCATGGCGACGGGCGTGTTCGGGCCGAGTTCGTCAAACGCATGTTCGGCGACGAACTGTATGATCTCTTTGTGCAGGTCAAGAAGGCCTTTGATCCGGGCCATGTCTTGAACCCCGGCATCAAACTCAGCGAGGCCGCGTTCACGGACCATATCGACTACACGCGACTCTCAAAGTCCTGCGCAACGTGCGCGAAATGCAACTCCGTGTGTCCGGTCTACGACGTGTTTCAATCGGAGGACATGAGCGCGCGCGGCTGGTTCGAGATCGTCACGGCCGGCGACTACAGCTATCTCAATTCCAAGCGAGTGGTCGAATCCTGTCTGAACTGTAAATCCTGCCGCACCGTTTGTCCCGCCGGTGTGGATGTATCCGACCTGATTCTGCAGAAACGAGCGCAGCATCCGAACCGGTTGGCGGGGTGGATCTTCCGGCGCCAGGCTCACGGAGCCTCGTTTGAATCGTTCTTACGCGTCCTCGGAAGGACGCAACACATCTGGGACCGGCCGTTTTTACGGAAGGTGCTGGACCGAATCACAGCTCCGCTCATGAAGGCGCTGGCTCCGACCGCCCGTCTCCCGCATGATCTCGCGCTCCCTCGGTTGGCCAAACAGCACCTGCGTGAGCGGTATGCACACCTGATCCCGAGTAGAACGAACAACTCACCGACCAGGACGGTGGCCTACTTCCATGGCTGCGCCGCCAACTATTTTGATGACGGAGTAGGGGACGCCGTGATCGAGGTACTGAAGAAGCACGGAGTGGAGCCGGACCTGCCTCCCCAACGATGTTCGGGAACGCCGATTCAAACCTATGGGCATGCCGATCTGGCGCGTGAAGGAGCGCGTGTTAATCTTCGCTCGTTTGCCGCCTATGACACGATCGTCACCGGTTGTGCCTCATGTACGCTCATGCTGAAAGATTATCCCACACTGTTTCAGGATGGAGAGGACCGGCGGCAGGCCGAGGCTTTGGCCAAGAAGGTGGTGCACATCTCGGAGTTCGTCGCGCGTTCAACGGCACGTCCACCGATGGCCAAGGCCCATGGGACGACCACACGCGTCACCTATCATTCGTCTTGCCATCTTAGGGCAGCAGGGGTCACAAAAGAGCCACGACAAGTCCTCGCGTCCCTGCCAGGAGTCAATTTTGTCGAGATGCAAGATGCCGATCGGTGCGCCGGAGGAGCGGGCACCTACATCGTCAAAGACTACGACACATCGCAAAAGATCTTCGATCGAAAGGCCGGGGCGATCACGCAATCCGGCGCAAGCGTCGTCGCCACCAGTTGTCCGGCCTGTATGATTCAGCTCAAGAACGGGTTGGGCGAATCCGTTCAAGTGAAACATGTCGCGCAGTTGCTCCAAGAGTCCTATCGGGCTGGTGAAGCTGAGGACGGTTGAGTGACGTCTCGTCGATCGTGTATCGTGTCGCCGGCACTCGCTCCATGGAGGAGAGGGGCGCGCTTGGGCCATTGAGGAATGTGATGGTATCCGTACAAGTGTTCGGTCAAACCCTACGCGCAGCCGTCGAGGAGAGTGAAGTCGAAGTGCAGGTGATGGGCCCGACCACCGTGAAGCAACTGATCGAAGCACACCCTGCACAACTGGGTTCACTGCTTCAATACATCAACAGCCGCGAAGCCTTAATTACGATCAATAAGAAGATCGGGTCCGCAGATTCACCGGTTTGCGACGGCGACATCGTGAAGTTCTCATTTCAATCCCGCGCTTCCTACGACGGAACTCGAGATATTCCTACTTAGCCGGTTCCCTCTCTGCAAGCACAGTGCCTACCGGTCGAGGGATGACCGACCGACAGCGGATGGCATCTGACCGACGTACTCTTCGACAAGAAGATGTGGTGTTCTGAGAGAAAAACCGGGTAAGCTGCCGCAGCTCAGAGATGACGATGCCTGATCCGTCCCGATCGAATTCATTCCCCCTGTCTCTCCAAGTCCTCATCGCCGTGCTCGCCGGTGCGACGCTCGGCGTGGTCTTCGGCCAAGAACCCTATCTGAACGGTCTCCGCAACCAGCAGCTGGGTCAGCTCGGACTCTGGGTGGTCTGGGTGCTCAAGACGCTCGCGGTCCCGCTCATCTTCTTCGCGATTCTGGACTCGCTGATCCGCGCCAGTTTGCCGCTGAGCCAGGGAGCAAAGCTCATCACAATTTGTCTGATCAACGTCTCAGTGGCGATGCTGATCGGCCTGACCATTATGAATCTCTGGGAGCCCGGCAAATCCTGGCACGGCCACGTTGAAGACTTGCTCAACGTGGTTCCGGGAACAAGTCTCAAGGCGACCCTCACCCCATCGGATCATCCGATCGAAGACCTTCTGGCCTACATTCCCCGGACGGTGGCTGATCCGTTTGGAAGCAACAATATCATCGGTGTCGTCCTGATGGCGCTCGGACTCGGTCTGGTGCTGCGATGGGTACGAAGCAAGACCGGCCAGGCCGGTGGATTATTTGATCACGTGGCTTGGACGATCGAACGTGTCTATGGCTGGCTGGTGACAGTTCTCTGGTGGGTGATCGTCATCGTGCCGCTCGCCGTGTTCGGTGTTGTCGCGAGTATCGTCGGCAAATCCGGCATCGGAGTCTTCTCAGTACTGTGGATTTTCCTCGCCGCCATGCTCCTCGGCTTGGCGGTGCATGCGCTGCTGTACTATCCGCTGCTGGCGTGGGCCGTCGGAAAGAAATCGCCCAGAGTCTACATCGGGCAGGGGGCCGATGCCATCATGACGGGAATGTCATGTAACAGTAGTTTGGCGACCGTCCCCGTGACGCTCCGTTGTCTCGAACGTATGCAGGTCTCTTCGCAATCGGCGCGCCTCGCGGCTTGTGTCGGGACCAACCTCAACAACGACGGCATCACCCTTTATGAAGCGATGGCCGCATTGTTTCTGGCCCACGCGTTGGGCTACGACCTGCCCATGTCGAAACAAATCGTGATCGTGGTTGCTTCCATCATCGCGGGGGCCGGCGTCGCGGGCATTCCCGAAGCGGGCATGATCGTGCTCCCGCTCGTCCTGGGCGCCGCCGGTCTGCCGGACCAGGTCATCCTCGCCGCCATTCCGCTCATCATGACCGTGGACTGGATCATCGCCCGCGCCCGCTCCGGCGTGAACGTCATGAGCGACATGCTCGTCGCCATCCTGCTCGACGCCGGAAAGCCGACACCGGTAACGAAGCCACCTGCTTAAGACCAGCGCTGACCCGGTTCAGGATTGTCGTGGAGTGCTCAGCAGGCCCGCGCCATTGGCCTCACCGTTTTCATTGGGTTGCTAGCAGATCCTTTTTTCAAGGGCATACCATCCGTTCTCCATCTCCAAGAAAAGCGGCTTCAGGCATCACGAGCCTGCTTTGGCGAGACAACAGTGTTTATATTTCTTGCTGCTGCCGCAGGGACAGGGGGTATTGCGGCCGAGGCCGCCGGTTGGACGGGGAGCCAGGCCAAGCAGTGCTCGCGGGTCCTGGTGAAACAGATCTCGCATGAGAGCATAGAGCGCCGGATCTCGTCGTTCAAGGGATGCGGGTGAGGTGAAGAAATACTCGGCCAACACCGCGAAGAATTCATGCTCGTTCTTGTACGCATAGGCGTTCAACCTGGCCCGTTGCTGCGACGGATGGGCAAGTTCTTGCGCCACAAATCGCATCCACTGCCGCACCGCCATCCAGGGGACTTCCGGCGGGATTCCATACTCGTGTGTCTCTCTCTCGACCAGGTGTGCGAACTCGTGCACTCCCACGTGGTGATGTCCGGACGGATGATCAAATCCCGCGAGCAACGCCGGTTTTGAGAGAATCATAACCCCGCTCAAATGGTGCAGCCCGACCATGCCCAAGATTGTCTCCTCTTGCCCTCCGGTCGTCCGGTAGGCGTCGTCGAAGGCGTCCGGGTAGATCAGCACCTCGTGCAGCCGGTGGTAGGCCCAATCGTGAAAACCAAACGTTGGAATCACGGCGCTCGCCGCGACCAGCACCCGGATCGTGTCGTCCACCTCGGTGCGGACTCCCGTGATGCGGACCTCACTCAGGAAGATCTGCACCAGGCGGCGAAACCGCGCCTGGCCCGTCTCGTCCAGGGCCCGGAAGAACGCCACGTGAGTGCCCAGAATCGCCTCCCACGCATCCGGAAAGGGTTGCTGCATCACCGCCAGCCGCCGGAGACAACGTCGGCGCACCCACCAGTAGGCAAGAGGACTCAGCCCCACGAGGAGCCACAGCACGGGGAAGAGCCAACCCAGCCATGCCGCTGCAAGCGCCGCTAGTCCAGCGGCCGCCAGCGCCTCCCGGCGATTGCGTGTATTCATCTCCGGTGTCACCAACATCGGCCCGTCCTCCTGAGGAAAGCCCCGCGTGTGCGACGATTCTACTCCGATTTTCGTTCCTGCTCAGCTTTCAGTTCCCTGCACTTCCCTCTGATACGTGATTTCTTGGAGGGGAAAGGGTATCCTTTAGTAGAAATTCGTCCAAATCAGCCTGCATTGCACAGAGTAAGTCTGGAGGGTGACCTAAACGGCAAAGGGATCGATGGCGAAAAAAGACAAGACAGCGTCGAAGCAGGACACCGGTGCCAATCTTGGCTTCGAGGCCAAGCTGTGGCAGATGGCCGATGGACTCCGTAACAACATGGATGCGGCGGAGTACAAGCATGTCGTGCTCGGCCTGATCTTTTTGAAATACATCTCCGATGCGTTTGAGGCCAAGCACGCCGAACTCGAAGCGCAGAAGAAGCAGGGGGCTGATCCTGAAGATCCGGACGAATATAAGGCCGCGAGGATCTAGGGCGACATCCTTTTCGGAGCAATGCGGCCGTATTTCCACAAAGTGTGTATCGCACCGTTCGACGGGACAACCCGTACAACGGCCTTTGTTCTGCACCCACGACAGGCGGACGATTTTGCGTTCGCGACATTGCAGTTACACCACCCAGACACGATCGATTTCGCAACCCGGCATTCCACAGGAAGCACAATACCTTATGCGGTCTGGACGAATTCGCTCGACACCATGCCTATAGTTGCCCCACCCCAAGACGTTCGCAAAGCGTTCAATCACCTGGTGCGAGCGATTCTGGTGAGCATTCCAGAGCCTTACTTCGAGAACCGTACCCTCGCCACCCTGCGTGACACATTGTTGCCCAAACTTATGTCTGGCGAGCTGCGGGTGAAGGATGCGGAGAGGTTCGTAGAGAGGGCGATGTAAATCATCTGCACGGAATCCTGATCCTGACAGGGCCGATGGTAGGGGCGGTTCGCGAACCGCCCCTACGAGAATCAGAGGCCCCATGGCTGGATTGACTGAATCCATCGTCGAAGACGCAGCCCTTGCCTGGCTCGAAGCCCTGGGCTACGCCGTGCTCCACGGCCCCGCCATTGCCGCGGGCGAACCCGCCGCCGAGCGCAGCGATCCCAATTACCGCGACACGATTCTAGAGCGGCGTCTGCGAGAGGCGCTCGTTCGGCTGAATCCAGACCTGCCGGCGGAAGCGTTGGAAGATGCCTTTCGGAAGCTGACACGAACTGATGCGGCGACGTTGATTGAACGGAACCGTACCGTTCATCGGATGCTGGTCGATGGCGTAAATGTTGAGTATCGCCGCAGGGATGGCTCCATCGCAGGAGCACAAGCACGGGTCATCGATTTCGATGATCCGGGCGCAAATGACTGGCTGGCGGTGAATCAGTTCACAGTTTCTGAAGGCCAGCATACTCGTCGGCCTGACGTGGCCTTGTTCGTCAACGGCCTGCCTCTCGCCGTCATTGAGCTGAAGAATCCGGTAGACGAAGACGCCACGATTTGGAGTGCGTACCAGCAACTCCAAACCTACCAGGCACAGATTCCCTCCTTCTTTTCCACGAATGTGGCCTTGATCGTTTCTGACGGTGTCCAGGCTCGCATTGGAACGCTGGGTGCTGGAAAGGAATGGTTCAAGCCCTGGCGCACGATCGGCGGGCGCGAGGATGCTCCATCAAAGCTTACCGAGTTACAAGTCGTTCTAGAAGGCGTGTTTGAGAAACGACGGTTCCTCAACCTCATGCGGCATTTCGTTGTCTTCGAAGATGAGGGCCATGGAAAGCTCGTCAAGAAGATGGCGGGCTACCATCAGTTTCATGCGGTCAATGTAGCGGTCGAAGAAACCTTGCGAGCTGCTCGACATGCGGCAGAGCATCGAGCTGCAGATCCGTTGGGTCAGTACAAGTCCGGGCACCAGCCAGGCGGCGAGCCAGGCGATCGGCGGGTGGGCGTGGTGTGGCATACACAGGGTTCGGGGAAGAGCCTCACGATGGCCTTTTATGCGGGGCGAGTCATCCTGCATCCGACGATGGAGAACCCAACTATCGTCGTACTCACGGACCGCAACGATCTCGATGACCAGCTTTTCGGGACGTTTGCCCGATGTCGTAATTTGCTCAGGCAAGCCCCCGTTCAGGCGAGCGACCGGGCAGATTTGCGGGCTAAGTTAAGCGTGGCTTCCGGCGGCGTGGTGTTTACGACGATTCAGAAATTCTTTCCTGAAGAGAAAGGGGATCGCCATCCCATTCTCTCGGACCGTCGCAATATCGTGGTGATCGCAGACGAAGCGCATCGGAGCCAATACGATTTCATCGATGGTTTTGCCAGGCACATGCGCGATGCCCTACCCAACGCGTCGTTCATCGGATTCACCGGCACCCCAATCGAAATGACTGATGCCAATACGCGGGCAGTCTTCGGTGACTACATCAGCATCTACGACATCCAACGTGCGGTCATCGATAAGGCCACGGTGCCCATCTACTACGAGAGCCGCCTTGCCAAGCTGGAACTGAAAGATTCCGAGCGCCCGAGGATCGATCCCAAGTTCGAAGAAGCAACGGAGGGGGAAGAGGTCGAGCGTAAGGAGAAGCTCAAGACCAAGTGGGCACAGCTGGAAGCAGTGGTGGGGTCGGAGAATCGGATCAAATTGATCGCGCGAGATCTTGTCGATCACTTCGAGGACCGCCTGGCTACGATGGATGGGAAGGCGATGGTCGTCTGTATGAGCCGCCGGATTTGCGTGGAGCTGTATCGCGAGATTGCCGCCCTGCGGCCACACTGGCATGCCGATGCGGATGATCAAGGATCAATGAAGGTGATTATGACCGGCTCGGCCTCCGATCCGATTGAGTGGCAGGGCCACATCCGGAACAAGAAACGCCGGGAAGACATGGCCCTCCGGTTCCGTGCGCCTAAGGACCTCTTCAGGCTGGTTATTGTTCGTGACATGTGGCTGACCGGTTTCGACGCGCCGAGCCTCCACACGATGTACATTGATAAGCCGATGCGTGGGCATGGACTGATGCAGACGATCGCCCGGGTGAATCGCGTGTTCAAGGATAAGCCTGGTGGATTGGTCGTGGACTATCTCGGACTCGCCGACGAACTCAAGGCCGCCCTTGCAACCTACACGGAAAGCGGTGGCACTGGTAAGACGGCAATCCCACAGGAAGAGGCTGTGGCTGTGATGCTGGAGAAGTATGAAATCTGCCGCGGCCTTTTCGGTTCGTACACCACGCCTGCCGGCATGGTGCCGGGTTTCGACTGGTCGCCTTGGATGACCGGCAAGCCGCAAGAGCGACTGTCGGTCTTGCCCGCTGCACAAGAGCATATTCTGAAGCAGCAAGACGGGAAGGCGAGACTCCTCCGCGCCGTGACAGATCTTTCTCACGCCTTTGCGCTTGCTGTACCGCATGAAGAGACCTATCGTATTCGGGATGATGTGGGGTTCTTCCAGGCCGTGCGGGCCGTCTTGGCCAAGAGTACACCGGCGGAGCAGAAGACCGATGAAGAACTCGACCATGCGATTCGCCAGATTATTTCAAAGGCGGTGGTGTCCGACGAGATCGTGGATATCTTTGCCGCCGCCGGGCTTAAGAAGCCGGACCTGTCGATTCTCTCCGATGAATTTCTCGCCGAAGTGCGGGGGATGCCTTAGAAGAATCTGGCTGTCGAACTCTTGCGGAAGCTGCTCAGTGGAGAGATCAAGGTGCGATCGCGGAAGAACGTCGTGCAGGCGAAGTCCTTCGCTGAGATGTTGGAGCAGGCGGTGCGCAAGTACCAGAACCGTGCAATTGAGGCAGCGCAGGTGATCGAGGAGATGATCGGCCTGGCCAAGGACATGCGCCGAGCCCATGAACGGGGAGAACGGCTTGGGCTGACTGAGAATGAGATGGCCTTTTATGACGCGCTGGAAACCAACGACAGCGCGGTGAAGGTACTTGGAGACGAGACGCTACGAACTATTGCGCGCGAGGTAGCTGACGCGGTCCGTAAGAATGTGACGATTGACTGGACCGTTCGGGAGAACGTGCGCGCGCAGCTTCGCGTGATTGTGAAGCGGATTCTTAGGAAGTACGGGTATCCCCCAGACAAGCAGGAGAAGGCAACTCAAACTGTGTTGGAGCAGGCGGAAGTGCTGTGCGGGGAAGTGGCCGCATAGGGAAAGCTGCGCGACGCAGGTGGAGCCGGATCGTGTATCGTGTACACCCATACTCCACTAACTGGGCCGACTCTGTATCCCAACGAACACAAAATGATGTGACTGCTCGATGCTCAGGGTAGACCTGGGGAAGTTCCGGGAGCGAGCGTGGTAGAATAACTTCAGCGTTTACTTCTTTTGAGAAGGGAGAATGCCGATGACACGATATACCATGCCACGCGCTGTCGCACTCGCTGGGCTGTTCATTCTCGCCTCCACTACCATGATGCCGTTGCAACCGGTATTCGGGGAGGGCGGGGCGCGGCGTGATGTGGTGCGTTCCGAGCAGCAGAACCGCCAGGATGCGATCAAGCTCGCTCAAGAAGCGGTGGGCCATGGCAAACAGGGGCATGTGGGCGCATTCCTGGCCAGTGCGGAAGCTGCGCTCCAGTACGCCCTGAAAGCAGGGAGGGCTCTGCATGTGGGCGAGGGGGTTGCAGAGCTGAACCACGCCATTGAGCATGGGAAAGGGGGGCATGCTGATGTGGCCACCAAACACGCTGAACAGGCTGTCATGCATCTATCGGAGATGAAGTAAAGGAGCCAATGGGAGGCGTGTGAGGATGGAAGTGATTCGCCGGGCTTTCGAAAGGCGGCCAAGGCGTTTAGGCTGCTTCTTCGCTACCGGCCGTGGGGCTTGTGTTTGTTTTCAGCCATTCCAGTCGGGTGGCCAGAGTGGATTGGAGGACGAGTAATTCGTCCTGCCCCAGCGGATTTGATGGGATGCAGCGCTCAAGGGAGAGGCCAGCTTGCTGAATCACCGGCGTGAAGGCCTCGATCTCGTCGTCGATCCAGAACCATTCACGTCCCTTGAGTTTCGGCACGGCCTGTTCGATCCAGACCACCTTGCTTTCGCAGTTCGTCCAGTTGGCATGCCGAAACGGCGGCAGTTCCGGAAGACTCCGGAATTTCTCGCAGTACAGGACATGCAGCAGCGTCTTGATTTTGTCGGATTCCCACGAGGTCAGCCAGATCACCTCGAAGTGTTCGTGGGCCCACGCAAGCCAGGACTTCACTCCGGGGCGGAGTTGGAACTCGCCGGCATAGTTCCCGAACAGCACCCCGTCGATATCATGAAATAAAATCGGTGCGGGTGTCATCGACCTTCTCCTCCCTAGCCCAAACCATAAGGCAGAGGCGCGCCGAGAGCAAATGGATTTGCATTTATCGCACGCCACGCACGCGGGGAGGCTTTGATTCAGCGCCGGAGGAAGGCGATCCAGCGCCAGAGGTTGAGCAAACTCGCGAGGGACGCGGCCACGTAGGTCAGGGCGGCGGCGGTGAGGATGCTGCGCGCGCCCTGCTCATCGTCCGGCGACAGGTAGTTGCCCTGTCTGAGAACGGGCAGGGCCCGTCTGAAGCTGGCGTCCCACTCGACCGGTAGGGTGACGAGGTGGACCAGCGTGGAGATCCCCATGGTCGCCAATCCGGCCATCATCACGACGAGGCTCGCGACCGGGCTGCGGGCCACTGCCGCCGCGATCGGAATCCCCATCATGAGGACGGCTCCGACCTTTTCGGCTCCCTGTGCGACCCGCACAAGCTTGGTGCGCTCCACCAGCGGTTGGTATCCCAGGTGGTCTTGAATGGCATGCCCGACCTCGTGGGCGGCGATGGTAATGGCCGTGAGGGATTTACCCTCAAAGATCCCAGGCGTCAGGCGGACCGTTTTGCTGACGGGATCGTAGTGGTCGCCCACCTCGGTCGGCTCGACCTTTATATGGTGCATGTCGAACCGATTGAGCAAATGGCGGGCCAATTCGCCTCCGGTCCCTGGATAGTCCGAACGAGGCGCACTGTGCTTGGCAAACACTCGCTTGGTCCAGAGTTGCGGGCCGACCAAGACCAGCACCACGATGATCAGGAGCAGGATGAAGCGCACCATATCGCTCGATCTCCCTCTACACTTCTCAAGTGAACCACCCGACCAAGCCTCGTGGTGCCCTGTTGAAGGATGACCACGTCTCCGCATAGGCTACCACAATGGCCGCCCAGGGTGGGATGAGGAAAACGATCGGCCCTTCTTCCACACGACGAGATATCTGAGGCATGAATCGGACGTATGACGTCATCATTGTCGGCAGTGGCCCGGCTGGGTCATCTGCGGCATGGCGGCTGGCACAAGCAGGCCTGGCAGTCGCCGTACTCGAGAAGGCTGCGCTGCCGCGGTACAAGACCTGCGGCGGTGGGATCATTGGGCGGGCGATACAGGCCTTACCCCTGGATGTACACCACGTAGTCGAACAGGACTGTCATGCCGCGCAACTCAATGTTCTCCCTTCGAGCCTCTCCTTCACCACGCATCGTTCGACGCCCATTGTCTCCATGACGATGCGCGATCAGTTTGACTATGCCCTGCTGTCAGCCGCACAGGCAGCCGGCGCTGTCGTCCATCAACGTTGCGCGGTCGAGGATGTCTCGTTGCGCGGCGAGGTCGTGACGGTTGCCACGAACCAGGGCTCGATGAATGCCAAGTTTGTCGTAGCTGCCGACGGGGCACTCAGCGCGGTCGCACGAAAAATGCGGATGGCTGACGGACGTGTGCTCATTCCGGCACTTGAGTACGAAGTGACGGTGCCTCAGGACCGGTTGGATAGCTTTCGCGGGGTGGCACGATTTGATTTTGGCGTACTCCCCCGTGGCTATGCCTGGGTCTTTCCCAAAAAGGACCACCTGTCGATCGGCGTCTTGTCGATGGCTCAGCGGGGAAGCGATGTGAAGGGCGCGATGGCACGCTATCTCGACTTGTTGGGCTGCCGCGATGTGACGCAGGTCGAGCAACATGGCTTTGTGATTCCTATCCGACCAAGAAAAGGACCGTTCGCCGAGCAACGCATCCTCTTGGTCGGAGATGCTGCCGGCTTTGCCGATCCCGTCACCGGAGAAGGCATTTCCTTCGCCGTTCGCAGCGGCTTGATGGCAGCTCAGTCGTTGATTGACGGCGATTTGGATGAGGCGACTGTCAGTGAGACGTACAGGCGAATGCTTGATGAGGCGATCTTGCCCGAACTACGGACCGGACGGTGGTTGGCCCGACTGCTGTACGATTGTCCACGCCTTCGATTCTGGGCATTCTTGCAACAGGGACAGCGCCTCTGTGAAGCGGTGACCGACGTGATGGCGGGGAAACGGACCTATCGAGATCTGGCATTCAATCCCCGAGCCTTGCTCCGGCTGCTGTCGATTCACCATTTCAAGAGAGATGGGTATAGACCTGCTCGGCCATGATGTGGCCGAGCAGGGACGTGGAGGTCTCTTATTGAATCAGAAACGCAACGACAACCCTGCGATGGCGTGATGCGTGTCGTAGGTCGTCTTGAAGAGTTCAGTGGCGAGGGCCGGTGAGGTGTTCTGATACTGCAATTCGGTCGTGAAGTGCGTGAACCGATACTGCGCGAACGCGCCGATTCGTTTCGTGATCATGACCGTCACTCCGGCGTCGACCTTCGCGCCGACAGAAGCGTCGGTGGAACTTTGTCCGCTAGGCTGAACAAAGGTGTTCTGCCCCGCGTAGGTAATGAACACCGCCGGCCCTGCCGCAAGGTAGGGCTGCACGCGCCCATGGATGAATTGGTCGTCTCGAAAGAGCGGGAGTCGCAGGCGCAACACATCGAATCCGATCCCCCACGCCGGCAAGCTCCAATCGGCGAATTGTGTGGTAGTCCCACCGGTGCCTGTCACGCCCACCTGTTGCCCCGGAGGCGTCTTCAGGTGGAAGAAGAAGACGTCGAGCCCGAATCCAAGCCAGTCCATCTTGGGCTTGTCGAGCCAGTACCCTGCGCGGCCACCGGCCGTCCAACTGTTCTGGACATCGAGGCCCTGGTACGTCGTCGTGGTTCCCAACGAACTGGTTACGGTGAGGTCCGTGTTTGAGGTCCAGACAGCCCCCGCGTAAGCATCCGCATACCATTCCGCTGATCCATCCTTTGGATGCAGCAGGAGCCCTATGCCCAGTGCGAGGCCAAGAAGACCGATGATCGTTCGATTCGCCATGATCGTACTCCCTCCTTTGAGTAAACTCCTCTGGTCACAATTAGATACCGACCCTGTTTCCTTGGCCAGCGATATTCAATTTCCGGAGGGTCGCTCAGGATCCGATTCAAGGGGTCTTTCGCACGCAGGCTCGCTGCGGTATTCTCCCTACAGACACGAATGAAGCCAGGTGTTGACGGAACGTCACCATGTTCCCACGTGAGTCTTGGATTTTTCGGCGATCGGTGCATCATGCACTGATCTGTTTGCTTGCCGTATGCATTGGGTTGGAGGCCGGATGCGGCACGATTCCAGGGCATCCTCCTCAAGCCGATCAAGAGTCCCTTACGATCTTTCAACAACTGGCTCGCCTAGAAGTATCTTTAGATCATCTGTACCAGGCGATTGCGGGCCAAGCCGATGCAGAGGGATTCAGGCACCGGCTTGAGCTTCAGTCGGACCTTGCCGGTCCCTTCACGTCAGCTGACCTCGAACGTATCACTCAATCATTTAAGAGGACACTCAAGGTCATGCTGTTCGATCTGGCCCCCGCCGACTTCTGGGAGCGCCATCTTGCCGACTATTATGCCGGAGTGCTCTCACTCGACGAGGCTCGGACGCTGATCGTTGAATACGAACGTCAAGTCCTACACGCGTCGTCTCGGGTGCAGGCGCTCCGCCAGAGTTTCGTGACCGACCGTCTTCCGGATCTATTACCGGTCGTACGAGCGCAATCGCAGACGTTGGAAATCTCCAATGCGGCGATGGCCCCTGCGTTGTTGCCTGGGGATCATGTCATTGTGCATAGAGCTGCCTATCATGCAGCCGGACCGAAGCGTGGAGATGTCGTGCTGTATCGCTATCCGGACAAGGAAGGAAAGCGCTTTGTGCATCGTGTGATCGGTCTTCCCGGAGATCGGATCGAGATCCGTACGCAGAGCCTCTCGGTGAACGGCGAAGTCGTTACGGAACCGTATGCGCGGCACACCGACCACCCTCTGGCCTACGGGAACGTGCGTGATCACATCGGGCCGATGACCGTTCCACCGGATGCCTATTTTGTTTTAGGAGACAATCGAGAGGAGAGCCTGGATAGCCGCTTCTTAGGGTTCATCAGCCAGTCCCATCTTCTGGGACAGGTCGTGGTCATCCACTGGTCGGTAGATTCCAGTACGCGGTCGGCGCGCTGGGAACGGCTCAATCAGCCGGTGCGTTGACGGGAATTGTACATGCCGGTTTGGAAAAGCTCTTCGACCTCTCGCTGCTTGCGAGGTGCGGCCTAACATGGTAGTTGTACCCGACTCTGGGCCGGTCACTTGCCACTCTGGTTAGCACTATCCGTCAGGGATCTGGGGCGCTTTTTATGGTATTCCGAAGCGTCGTGTTCAGAACGTTCTGATGCGGGGATCTTCCGTGCTGGGTATTTGTGATCCGGTGCTTGCGGTCTGTTCGATGCTGCTCGGTGGCCCGGCTGCCTACGTCATCCTCAGCATTGCCGAACGGATGCGGGCAACCGAACAAGGCTCCTTCAAGATACGCTGGCTCACGGTGGGAGCCGTCGCGGGTGGGCTTGAGATCTGGGCGATCCACTTCGTCGGCAACCTGGCCTTCTGTCCGCCGATTCCAGCCGCACAGGATGTGGGCCTTGCCCTTGTTTCCATTCTATCCGCCGGGGCGGCAGGGGCCGTCTCGGTGTATCTTATCAGCACCCATGACGGGAGCCACCCTCGACTGGTATCCGGTGGGTTGCTGATGGGCGCCTGCCTGCTGGTGACGCACTTCACGAGTCTGATGGCGATACACCAGATGGCCGATGTCAGCCAGGATTTGTCGCTGTTCATCTTCTCCGTCGTGGCGATGGTCGGGCTGGGTATCGTCGTTGTCTTGGTCGGCGGATGGAACATGACGTACGGGAATTGGCGGGTGACGGAAAAGGCAAGCGTCATGGGGGTAGCCCTGTCTGCCTCCCATTTGGCCGGGATGATTCCCACGTACAGCTTTTCAGGCCTCACGACCAGTGCGTCGCCGCCTGGAATCGAAGTGCAGCTTCTCGCGGTTGTTGCGGTATCGCTCTCGACTCTTCTGGCCATTATCGATCGGCAAGTGACGAAGGCATCGAGCCTGGCGCGCCGCAGCCACGCTCAGTTGCTTGAAGCGATCGAAAGCGTCCCGCAGTGGTTTGCGCTCTTCGACGCGGACGATCGCCTGGTGATTTGCAATCGCAAATATCGGGAAGTGGTGTCCGGAACAGGAGCTGAAGTCCAACCGGGCGACTCGTTCGAATCCATCATTCGACGCGTTGCCGAACGGGGCGATATCCCCGAAGCGATCGGGAACGTCGAGTCCTGGGTACACAGGCGGCTCGAGACGCACCGCAATCCGCAAGGGCCCTATCTTCAAGACCGTTCCAGCGGCGAATGGATCCAGATTCATGAAAAGAAGACGCACGATGGCGGGATTGTCGCCATTGCGACGGATATTACGGCTTTGAAAAATGCCGAGCAGGCGGCTGAAGATGCCACGGCACGTTTGGCGGATTCGTTGGCGTTGGTGGAGGCCGCGAAGGCCCGTATGCAGGAGGAACTGAATGTCGGCCGGGACATCCAACGGAGCATGCTCCCGCGAGTATTTCCCGCCCTTCCCGATCGGAAGGAGTTAGAACTCTACGCGGTGCTCGAACCGGCCCTCGAAATCGGCGGCGATCTCTACGATTTCTTTCTGGTCGACGATCATCGGCTGTGTTTCGTCATCGGCGATGTATCGGGCAACGGAGTTCCTGCCGCGCTTTTCATGGCGATGACGAAGATCATGGTCAAGACCAGAGCCATGGCCGATCCCTCGCCCGCCAGCATCGTCACCCATGTGAACGATGCGCTCAGCGCGGATAACGATTCCTGCATGTTCGTGACGCTGTACGTGGGTATCTTGAATCTTCGCGACGGGACGCTAGTTGCGACGAACGCAGGTCACAATCCTCCGCTGCTGAAACGGCAGAACGAACAGTTTGAATGGCTGACGGCCCAAGACGGACCCATGGTCGGCCCCATGCCGGGCATTGCGTTCAAGGAGAGCATGATCCAATTGGGTCCGGGGGATGAACTGTTCCTCTACACCGATGGGGTTACCGAAGCCGATAATAGGCGACGGGAACTGTTCGGGAACAACCAGTTGAAATCGTTGCTGAGCAAGTCGCAGGCCGGCTCGGTCGTCGACCGTCTCAACGAGGTCATGAACACAGTAAGAGCGTTTGCCGGAGAGGCGCCGCAGGCGGACGATATTACCATGTTGGGACTGCGGTATCACGGCGTCGCTCCGTCCGGCGTTGCGGTGAAGGTCTTTCACCGAGCGATGCCCAATCAGTTGATGGCCATTCCCGAGTTGCAGACTGCGTTTGAGCAATATGTCGCGCAATGGGTCGAGGCCAAGCCGCTCATTCCCACTCTTAATATGGCGCTCGATGATCTACTGAACAATGTCGTGCAGTATGCGTTCCCCGAGGATTCGATGGAACATCAGATCGAGGTAGATGGAGAAGTACGCGAAGAGTGCGTCGTCTTGACCATCACGGATGATGGGTTTCCTTTTAACCCGCTCTCCGTGGCTCCTCCCGACTTGTCGGTCCTGTTGCATGAGCGTGAAATCGGTGGTCTCGGGATTCATCTGGTCCGGTCCATGTTCGACGAAGTGACCTACCATCGCAACGTCGGCCGCAATGTGCTGACGATAAAAAAGAAGCTGGTGTCCCCACAGTCTGTCCCCGTCGGACGCACCGATATGGTCGGAATCGGCGCGCTCGAAGTTCGGCAACTTCCGCCACAAGCGCATGAAGGCGCACGGAGAGTCCGCATGGGCGTGGACATCCGGCATAGTGGGCCCGTGCTGATCGTCACCCCGCGTGACCGCTTTGACACCAACAGCGCGCCGGAGGTGGAACGTGTTTTGACCGACCACATCGGGCGAGGCGAACGTCGGATTATCCTTGACCTGTCAGAGATTTCGTATATTTCCTCTATCGGGCTGCGAGTGATTCTCAAAGCCGTTGTCGCGATGATGCAAACGGGTGGACGGATCGTGCTCTGCGGAGGGAACGACCATGTTCGAACGGTCCTCCGACTGAGCGGAGCGCTGATGATGAGCCTTCACGCGTCCACCCTGGATGAAGCCTTTTCGAAGGTCCACGAGGGTCTCTAGCATCCCATTTCCTGTTTGGAGAGGCTCTGATTCCAGCGAGGGACAAGCGGTTTACGACTACGCTGTTGCCAGGATGAAAGCGTGTGCCTCTCTTTGCTATGATTCAGCCAACTGCAGCAGCAATCTTCAAAGTGAAAGGAGCGTCAGAATGGACCAAGGGACTCGACACACATTGACCGTGACTTCACGAGAGATCGACGGCATCACCGTCGTGAACATGCAGGGAAGTCTTGCCGCTACCACGGCCGACCACGGGATCCAGGAAATGAAAAAGATTGTGGACGCGGGCGCAAGAAAAGTCATCGTCAACTTGGCTGATGTCGACTATATCAGCAGCGGCGGCATCCGGGTCCTTATTTTGTCGTGCAAGCAACTCAACAACGTACAAGGCAGGATGAAGATCGCCGCAGCGAAGGGGATGGTCAAAGAAGCCCTTGAGGCCAGCGGATTCAATCTGTTGAACCGCGTGTACGGAGAAGATGTTCAATTATGCAACACTGAAGAGGAGGCTGTGGCTGCCTTTAAGGCCTAAGGAGCGAGAGGCCGATTCGCCCGACGTCACACAATCGTTTTGATACCCCACCGCAAAGGTTCAGGCCAGCCCCTGGTCGATGGGCTGATTACTTCTTTGTGTTCTTCCACCGTATTCCGATCTGTCGGCTCACTCCCGATGCTTGGGTAACACGCCCATTTTCCCTCGTCGCCGAAAGAGGTTCGTTTTATTTCGTACGGGGATACTGGGGATGAAGGTTGTTGCGCATGATGAAGAAGTTTTCATCTTGTCCTAATCATCTCTTCATCTTGATGGATTATCTAAGAAAGCCAGAATGAGCTACAGACCAGGTGGCGCCTATGACTGCGGAGGTATGCTGCTTAGGACAATGGGTCAGGCACGTAGCACAAGGAGGAATTCGCTATGAAGGAAGTATCGAAAGGACTGGCCATATCCACATCTCTTGTCCGTGTATCCGTGAGACGGGGACCAAGGCGGTTATCCCCGAGGCATTTATTGGAGCTGGCGACTCGGTTGTTCATCTTCAAGGCCGAGCGATGGAAACGACGCGCACTGTTCTATGAACGGCATCGGGACTCCTTCCCGCGTTTGTCGTCCGGTCGGTTCGTGGATCGATGCCGTGAGCTCGAGGCTGCGTATCGTGCGCTCGCACACATGATGTTCCTCCTTCCGGAACAAGACCAGTTGGTATCGGTTCGTGTGCAAGCTTCGCGAAGACTATGAAGCGGGGTTGTGGTTTGCTGTTCCGATCTCACACATCGGGCGGACCGGTCTAGGATGACCCGTCCGCCCGTGGTTCAAGAGCCATACCTCCTCAAAGCATCGATTCGTACCTTGTGAGTTGATCAGGCGATCTATTTTCCTCTTGTGGTCGGCGCCGAACGGTTGCTTTGCTGCGTCCAACGCCTGCAGGCCGAATGAGCGCCGGTATCCCCTTGCGCTGCCGAACCATTCAACGTAACATCAGCCGCCTGTGACTTGGTCAGCTGTGCTTGTGATGTCTGAGTGCCCATCCGAGGCGGAAAGGCAGTTGTATCTCTCATGAAACAGGGTCAATCCTCTGAGTCCACGACACCGACTGCGACGGGCTTTTCGCCTGGGTTCGCGTCATTAGGTCTGGAGGCGTCACTCCTCGCGACGTTGGAAGCGCTCGGTTACGAAGAACCGACGCCGATCCAACGCGAAGCTGTTCCGCCGCTGTTGGCAGGACGGGACCTTCTCGGACAGGCCGCCACCGGAACGGGGAAGACGGCGGCCTTTGCCTTGCCGATGCTTCAGCGTATCGGTCATGACACTAAGACACGCCCGTCGGCGCTGGTGCTCGTTCCCACGCGCGAATTGGCGATCCAAGTCGGGGAGGCCGTGCAGCGCTATGGCAAAGAGTTGCGAGTCACGGCATTGTCGGTCTATGGGGGGCAGGCCATCGGTCCCCAGCTCCATGCGCTCAAGCGCGGTGTCGACATCGTCGTGGCAACTCCAGGCCGGGCGCTTGATCATATCCGTCGAGGGACATTGAAACTTCAGCATATACAGATCGTCGTCCTGGACGAAGCCGATGAAATGCTCGACATGGGATTTGCGGATGATCTGGATGCCATTTTGCAGCAAACACCCGACACGAAACAGACCGCCTTATTCTCCGCGACGATGCCGCCGAGAATTCGTTCGATCGCCCGCCGGCATCTCCATAATCCGGTCGAGATTACGATCGCGAAGGAACCGGTCAAGGCCGGCACGGCGCCGCGTGTCAAGCAGACGGCCTATGTCGTGGCCAGGCCCCATCGAGCGGCCGCGCTGGCTCGCGTGATCGATGTGGCCGGCGCGAAGTCGGCGCTCGTGTTCTGTCGCACGAGGCTGGAGGTCGATGACGTCACCGCGATGCTGACTGCCCGCGGGTGTAAGGCCGAGGCCATCCATGGCGGCATGAGTCAAGGACAGCGTGACCGGGTGATGCAGTCGTTCAAGACCGGGCAAACGGAGCTATTGATCGCGACGGACGTGGCCGCGCGCGGGTTGGATATTCCACACGTGTCCCATGTGATCAACTACGACTTGCCTTCCTCTGCCGAGGTCTACGTCCATCGGATCGGCCGGACTGGTCGAGCGGGTCGGGAAGGTGAAGCGATCACCATTCTTGATCCTCGCGAGCAACGTCTCCTGCGCAGTATTGAGCAACACACGAAGGCCCGCGTCGTCGTTCTGTCGATCCCCACCGTGACGGATCTCCGCCTCAAACAGGTGGATCGTGTGCAGGCTGCGATCGAAGAGGCGCTGAAGGAAGTCCCAGGGGACACCTTCAGGACCCTCGTTGAACGGATGTCTGTCTCATGTTCGGCGACCGACGTGGCGGCTGCCGCGATCAAACTCTTAGTGCGTGCTCAAGGCGGGGAACGACCGGAGCAGGAGATTCCTGCTGTTCCGAGCAGATCGCATGGTGATGTCGGACGGCCGATTCGAGATACCGGCCGATCCAGCGGTCAACCGCATGGAGGCTTCGCCGGGGCGAAGCGTCAGCCGGCCGGCCGGATGCGACGCGGCGGCCGAGAGGCCGGCATGGCTCGCGTGTATATCGGGGCGGGACGAGAGGCCGGCATCAGGCCTGGTGATCTCGTGGGCGCGATTGCCAATGAAGCGAAGATCCGTTCCAGCGTGATCGGCGCCATCGAAATTGAAGACCAGTTCTCCATTGTCGATGTGCCGGAATCCATGGCTCATATCATCATTGATGTGCTGGGCCGCGCCTGGATCAAGGGACGAAAGGTCCCGGTCCGTTTATTCCGCGACTAGCCTTGCCAGAAGAATAAGGAACGGCGATGGTTGAAAGAACTCCGGATCCATCGGAGTTTATTACGGCAAGGTATGAGGTCGATGGACCTGAATCCAGAGCGCGTGCCACGGCGGAACGCATTTGCCTTGACCAGACGATTGAGGCCGAAAAAGATCTCGTATCGCCGTCGCTCCAATCCGCGATCTTGGGGTATCTCGATGAGCTGCGACCGATCTCCGGCGGACGGTACGAAGCGACGATCAGATTTCGACGAGATCTTATCGGGGGAGACCCTGCTTTTATTTTGCGCATGTCAGTGGAGCGTGGAATGCTCTGCAACGACGAGCCGCCTATGGAAAAACGGTAGGGGCGACCGGACTCTTGATAGCGCCCGGGTTGACGGGCTTTGATTCGCTCCGGACATTCAGCGCGGATGACGCGCTCATGTTGCCTGTCGCGTGCCATCCTACGTTCCTTGGCGCATCCGTCGGTGGTTGTCGGAACGGCCTCGCACCCGCCGCCTTGTACGGACTGTTTCCTCGATTGGCAGGCGCCGATATGCCCATCTATCCGGCGTTCGGTTCCGACTATCTCATGTCGAAACAGGAGTGTGTTTCGGTGGCGGCCACCTGTCGGCAATCGTGGGGGCACCTGAGATCGACCATGCCGGCAGTCGGTGGACGAATCGGATCGGAGCGACTCGTTGAGCTGAGCATGTCGCTGGGGCGAGATACGATCTTTATCCTGGGAAGTCGTCTCCAGAATGAGCCGGAAGGGATTGTGTCGGCGATACAGGCTCTTCATCAAGTATTGGCGAAATCATCGAGGTGACACTCGCTTTTTAAACCGTGGAGTGTTCGGTATTCTATGTGGCATCTTTGGGGGAGTGGCCTGAAAGGCGGCCTCCACGCCATGGGGAGGTGCAGATGAGCCTATCCACGAGGTTCTTCGAGATCATGCGAATGCTCGGTCGTCTGTGGTCTGAGCTGCCTCTCTTGAGGCGCCTGTTCAGAGCATGGAAGAGGGGGGCGTATCGGGGCTTATCACCTCGTACAGTGATTGCCTTTGTCGGATCACTGTTGTATCTCGTGAGCCCTGTCGATCTCGTGCCGGACTTCATTCCCGGCATTGGATTTGTCGATGATGCGGTGGTGCTGGCGCTGCTCCTCCAGACGCTCGCGCAGGATCTCGCAGCATTCCGAGTATGGGAACAAAACCGCGATGGGGTCGAGTCGGCTTAGCTTCGACGTTTCGGTTTCGCGGTGGGAATGGAATGAAGCGGATCTTCCGGCCAGTGGTGTTTCGGGTAGCGACCGCGCAGTTCTTTCCGGACCTCATGGTAGGCCCGTTTCCAGAACCCCGCTAGATCCTGCGTGACTTGCACCGGCCGTCCGGCAGGAGAGAGCAGATGCAGCATCACGGGTATTTTTCCATTCGCGACCCGCGGAGTCTCCTTGCATCCGAACATTTCTTGTAAGCGCACAGCCAAAACGGGCACCTCACGCTGTGCGTAATCGATTCTGAGCCAGGATCCGCTTGGGACGACGAGATGGCTTGGTGCGAGCTGATCAAGGCGTCTCTGTTGCTCATACGTGAGGATGGCATGGAGCGGCGGGGCAAGATCCAGTCGTTTGACCCGTTCGAGTGTGGTGATTCCGGTCAGGTATGGACTGAGCCATGTGTCCGATGTCGTCAGCAACGCCTCGTCTGACAGATCAGGCCACTCTGAGGAGGGGCCCTCTATCCGTCGGACCCAGATGACTCGAGCCCGCCACTCCTGCAGTTCTCTGGTAAAAGGCAAGCATTCACATCCTGCGTGACGAATGCCGTCCAACAGGGCTTCAATCACATGGCCTTCGTCCGGTTGAGTGACGGCCTCTTCAGTCGTCACCACCGCACCAAGTTGCTGTCGACGGGATGCTCGAACGGCGCCGTTCCTCTCATCCCAGTGCACCGATTCTTCCACCACGAGTTGGTCGCGATAGAGCGATTCAATGTGCTCTCTCGCAATCGGAGCGGCAAGATGAATTCGAGCCCACGGCGTCCCTCCATCAAGATCTGCCACAACTAAGAATGGCTCACTATCCATAGGAGTCGGTTCGGTGAACCGCGCGCCTCGTCCATTGACGAGCCGATAGCGGGAGTCCGCGCCGATCTGTCGTTGAGCAATTCGATCCGGATAAGCCAGCGCAAGTAATACCCCGATCGTTTGCGAAGGGTCGTGACCGTTGTTGTTCCTCTCCTCGGATGGTTCACCGATCTGGCGACGCCAGAGTTGTGCTGTCCGTTTCACCCGTTCGACTGTGGCTCGATTCGGCGTCAGCCCGACAGAGCCGGATTCACCATGAAGAAGATCTATCCTCACGCGGAGATCGGGGTTCCGATGGTGACGCACGTCCGGCACAATATCGCGCTCGCTCAACAGCGCCGCCACTTCGCACGCGAGATCGGCCAACCCCAGTGATCCGGATCGGATCAGCATGTGAGACAGACGGGGATGAAGGGGTAACGCGGCCATTTGGCGACCATGTTCGGTCAGGCGTCCGTCAACGGACAACGCTCCGAGCCTGGTGAGCAACTCCTTGGCTTGGCTGATCCCTCCTCGCGGTGGTGGAGTGAGCCACGATAACGTGTCCGGATCCTGTGTGCCCCAGTTGGCGAGATCAAGCACCAGTGGCGCTAGGTCGGCCTCCAAAATTTCCGGCGGACGATGAGCCGCCAACGCGACTTGTTCCCTCTCGGTCCACAACCGGTAACAGACGCCTGGTTCGAGGCGTCCTGCTCGGCCACGGCGCTGATCAGCAGCATCTTTGGTGACTCGGATTGTTTCCAATCGAGTCAGGCCTGAGCGTGGATCGAAACGGGGAAGGCGTAGCCAGCCGGAATCGATCACCACGCGTACTCCGTCGATCGTCAAACTGGTTTCGGCGATCGATGTGGCGAGCACGATCTTTCTTGATCCGGGAGCCGCCGGTCGAATGGCCGCATCTTGCAACGTCTGGGGGAGCTCCCCGTGCAGCGGTGCGATGTGTACGGATGATCCCAGTTCAGCATCCAACAGCATCCGTTCGACTCGGCGTATGGCGGCGATGCCGGGCAGGAAAACCAGCACACTGCCATGGTCCCGTATGAGGGACCGTTTGATCGTCTGAGTCACGGCGCGATCAAGCGGTCCGGCGAACGGCTCATCCAGATATCTGGTCTCTACCGGAAACATCCGTCCTTCGCAGGTGATGATCGGGGCGCGCCCTAAGAGATCGCTGACTGAGCCAGAATCCAAAGTCGCGGACATGACGAGGAGACGAAGATCAGGACGAAACAGTCGTTGGGCTTCGAGACACAGGGTGACCCCCGTGTCTGACTGCAAACTGCGCTCGTGGAATTCGTCGAACAGCACCATGCCATAAGCATCGAGTGACGGATCCTGGTGGAGCATCCTTGTCAGAATCCCCTCCGTGACGACCTCGATCCTCGTCTTCGGTCCGACCTTTGTATCGAGCCTCATCCGGTACCCGACAGTCTCCCCGACGCGCTCATCCAGCTCCTCCGCCATACGAGATGCGGCGGCTCGCGCGGCGAGCCGCCTCGGTTCCAGCAACAAGATTTTCCGTCCCGATAGCCAGGATGCCCCCAAGAGCGCCGGCGGGACACGAGTCGTCTTCCCGGCACCCGGCGGGGCGGTGAGGAGAGCATGTGGACAGATTTCGAGTGCGCGCCGGATCGACGGCAGGATCTCGTCTATTGGAAGTGACAGCATGACGTGATAGGTTCGAACATAGGTTGGTCAGACTGTATCAAAAAATAGAGGTGTGACGGAATGCCGAGGCACTGCGGCATGGGGAGAGAAACAATGTCGACTTATCGTTGGACGATCGACATACCGAGTCGATCCGGGTGGTATTGGTTCCGCGGAGAAGCGCGCGAAACCGAGCCTTTTATCGTGCTCGTCGATGAGGCGGGACAGTTTCAATGGCCGGACGGAGGATTTCAGGAAGTCACGCTGGCGCATGGTGAATGGGCCGGTCCGATCAAGGAACCTGAAGAATAGCACATGTGGTCGCTGTCAATGTTCTTGCGCAGCACATGTCGTCTGCCCGGCGGAGTACCGCTTGTGGAGTTTGCGTGGTGGGGCAGTGCGTGGACGAATCCTGATGTTGATCATCTCCACGGCCACCGAAAAGGCCATGGCGAAGTAGATATATCCTTTGGGCACGTGCACATCGAAACCCTCGACCATGAGGGTGACGCCGACAAGAATCAGAAATGAAAGCGCGAGGATCTTGATCGTCGGGTGGGTGTCGACAAATTCTCCGATGGCACGAGATGCGAACAGCATGACGAGTACGGAAACGATGATTGCAGTCGCCATGACGGACATATTATTGACGAGTCCGACAGCCGTGATGACGGAATCCAATGAAAATACAATGTCCAGCAGCGCGATTTGAAACATCAACATACCGAAGCTGACCGTGGGCACGGAAGTTTCGTGCTCCGCAGTTCCTTCCAAGCTTTCATGGATCTCGTGGGTCGCTTTGGCAAGCAGAAAGAGCCCTCCACCGATGAGTATGAGGGCGCGTCCTGATAGCGCGTGATTCATCACGGTGAAGAGGGGGGCCGTCAGGCCCATCATAAGGGAAATCGAAAAGAGCAGCCCCAGCCGAGCAATCATCGCAAGGCCTAATCCCATCCGGCGCGCAAAGTTCCGCCGATGTTCAGGAAGACGGCCGACCAAAACCGAAATAAAAATAATGTTATCAATCCCCAGGACGATCTCAAGGGCAGTCAGTGTTGCGAACGCCATCCACATTTCTGAGTTGGTCAACCAGTCAAACATGAGATTCTCCGATACAGGGCTATTAAACCGTTTTCAGAACGTGAGTGTTGTTTCTCAGGCCGGAGGTCAGCTGTTCTGCAGGGTACTGCAATAAGGTACTCGTATGTCGGCGTGCAATGTCAGTGATATGATCGGTCAAGCGTCCCATCGGAAGCAAGAGTGATCGAAGGTAGTGCCGTTCGGCACTACTCATTCGAGTGAATGCCATCGTGGTCATGTGGTGGCGAACCCCGGCATCTTCAGCGAGCCAACCGTAAACCACAAAGAACTTTTACGTAAATAGGTAGAATGTTCCAAGTATTTAAGCTAGAGCTACAGGGCTAATATGTGGTATTGGATAGGGCCATAGGAATCGAGAGCAGGTCAAGGTGAGAGTCCTCGATCGTCCACCGGTGTGTCTTGTGGATGACCGGCGGGACTCATGACGCTCCATAAACGACGCGTAAACTTATGAGTCTTGCCATTCCCTCGTGAGGAGGTATTCGTGGAAGTCTTGGATGAGATGGTAGGAACGAGCCCGGCCATTTGTGCGGTG
>CAYTAS010000008.1:0-71493 GCA_964435885.1 uncultured Nitrospira sp.
CTTCAATAATCAGCACACCAGGCATCACCGGACGACCAGGGAAATGGCCTTGAAAAAACGGCTCGTTGACCGTCACATTCTTGATCCCAACGATGCTCTTCTGCGGTTCAAACTCCTTGACTCGATCCACTAACAAAAAGGGGTACCGATGTGGAAGTAATGTCTGAATTTCATCTTGCTCGACCGATGCCATTGGCTTTGCCTCCTCTCACTCCCAAACAGCTCAGACGGTTAAGGGTTCTGTCGATCAAATTCCTTGATCACTGACTGCGTCACATCCAACGCGGGCTGGTGATAGAGAACGATTCGCATTAATGCGTCACTCCCTTTGTCGACAATCGCGACATAGCCTTCCTTCTGCGCCACCGTCTGCACCGCGGCGGCAATCTTCAGTGAATATTCCGCGACCAGCTCGCGCTGCTTCAGCTGCACCTCTCGGTTGAACTCTTGCAGCCGCTGCTGAAAGGCCTCGGCTTTTCCCCTGAACTGTTCCTCTTTTTCTTGCCGTGCCGCGCCGGTCAACTTTCCGTTCGGATCGTCAAGCAACAGTTGCAGTTCCTTGAGTTCTTGCTCATCGGAACTGATGATCTTCTGTCGTGTCATCGAATACCCTTTCATGTCTTCCAAGGCCAATTTCCCGGCCTTGGTCCGTTCCATGACCATCTGTTGATCGATGACACCGACACGCACCGGCTCTCCCGCATGAAGCGGACCTCCCCATTGCGCCAGCAATAACGCAATGCCCACCACCACCCCGCTCACTGCACTCATCATGGCCTCTCCTCCGACAGTTCCTAGGGATATTCGCGGTTGAACTCTTCGATGACTTCGCTCGAGATGTCGAGCCCCTCTTCATGATAGACCGTTGGACCGCCTTTACTCTTATCGATCACGACCTGCAAGCCCAGACGCTTGGCCACCTTCGCCACCACCATTTCAATCTTGTCGCGAAACCCTTCCAACACGTCCTTTTGCTTTTCCTGAACCTCTCGGTTTAATTCCGCCGCCTTTTGCTGATACTCCTGCATACGCCGTCGAAATTGCTCTTCTCGATCACGCTTGGCGGCCGGACTCAGAATCGAGGACTGTTTGACAAAATCCTCTTCCATTCGCCGCAACTCTCGCTCCTCCAACTCCATCAGCGCCTGTCGATTCTTTGAATAGACGGTCAGGCTCTCTTTGGCCCGCTTGCCCGCCTTCGTATCGCTGAGTAACCGCTGCGAATTGATCACCCCTACCTTTCCATCGACTCTGGGGGCCGATGCGGCACACCCGCCCCACGTAAATGTCATGGCCGCGAGGCTCAAGATCCAAATCCAATCTGTTTGCCACGGCCGATATTCCCCCCTACTTGCGTTCAGCGCCATCTCATCAATGCTCCCACTAGAACAAGGTCCCGATCGTAAATTCAAAGACACCGGAACGCTCGCCCGTTCTCGGGTCCAGATTGATTCCATAAGCCACGCGCAAGGGGCCGAAGGGAGAGATCCAACGCCCCTCCAAACCCGCAGCAGGCCGTAAATTGATCGACAACGGCTCACCGTCATCAAAGCCTTTTCCATAGTCGAAAAAGATGACTCCGTTTAACTTCGCCTCGGCAGAGACTGTGAAGATCAACTCCGCGTTGAAAATCAGCTGCTTCGCCGCACCGAATGGCGCACGAGTCGTGGGGACCGTCGGGCCGGCACGGCCGAACACGAATCCACGCATAGTATTGATGCCGCCCACAAAGAATCGCTCATTCAGCGGTACATCTGTCCCCTCAAGCGCATGCACCTCTCCGTAACGGGCCCGCACTGAAACTCTCATGTCCAACGGAAGCGGTGTGACCTTGATCACATCGACGGTGTACTTGATGAAGTTGTTGGTCCCTCCCAAATAGGGTGTTCCAATATCGAAACCTCCACCGAACCGCCAACCGCTTCTGGGATCGAGAAAATAGTCTCGAGTATCCCTGAAAAGCGTCGTCCGAAACCCTGTCGACGATCGTGTTCCCAGTTGCTGACAGACGATCGGCACCAGATCCGGGCAGATGCCGAACTGTGGATCTCTGAACGTAATTTGCTCTCCAAAGAAGCTGACGCTGCCCGTGACGTACTCGGACAACCAGCGGCCGAGCGTCACGCTCCCGCCCGTTCGCTCCTCAAAATAGGAAAGAAAATTCGTCGCGCTTCGAAAGCCGTCCACTTGCAGCGAGGTCAATGAATCGTTCAAGTACGGATTGCGAAACGTGATGTGCCCAAGAGTTCGTCGCTGGCCGAGTTGCCCACGAATGCGCCCGAGATAACCGTACCCTCCCAAGTTACCTTGCGTGATATCGGCGATCGCCACCAGGCGGTCCAATGTACTGAACCCACCGCCGACACTGAACATACCGGTCGGCTTCTCCTTGACGCGCACATTGAGATCGACCTTGTCGGGAGCGACTTGCGCCGGGAGGATTTCAACTGTCTCGAAGAAATTCAAGTTGTTCAATCGTTGGAAACTTCGTTTCAACGAGGCGGTATCGATCACATCCTGTTCATCGACCCGTATTTCTCGACGGACGACGTTGTCTCGCGTTTTCTCGTTTCCATAAATATTGATCTGCCGGATCCTCATCATCTCACCCTCTTTGATGCTGAGGATGATGCTGACCGTCCGCTCTTCATTGTTCGGGTTAACGCTGGGCACCACCTCGGAAAAGGAGTACCCCTTGCTCCCATAGAGATCCGTCAATCGAGTGATCTCATCTCTGATCTTGGCCCGCTGAAAGATCTCCCCCTCTTTGATCTTCAATCCATCTCGAAGCTCCGGCTCTTCGAACACCGTATGCCCTCGAAATCCGATTTCACCGATAGTAAAAGGCTCGCCTTCCGCAATCGGATAGCTGATGGTGAACCATTTCTTGTCCTCGGTCAGTTCGACCGAAGGTTGCCCCACGCGAACATTGAAGTAGCCTTTGTTGAGCAACACTTCTTTGATCCGCTCCACATCGTTCGCCAACTCGTCGCGTTTCAACACACCGGCATCGGACACGATAGACGGCAGCTTCAGTTTGGTAAAGAGCCCATACCAGGGGATCCATTCTCTTGTGGAGATGGCTTTGAACATCTCGGCCTTCGTCGTCGCGCGCAGCCCTTCAAAAATCACTGTTTTGATTTTCGCTTTCTCTCCCTCCTGAATATGGAACATCAGGCGCTTACGATCTTCTTCCAACGTCTGGATGACCGGAATGACTTGCGCATTGTAATACCCGTCCTGCTGGTAGAGCTGACGCATGTTTTCAGCGCTTGCCTTGACCAGTTGCTGGTCAAGAAACGTCTGGCTCTTGATGGTCGTTTTCTCTTTCAGCTTATCGTCGCTCAAATGCGCATTGCCGTCGAAAACAATCTCCGTGATAAACGGTTTCTCTCGCACCACAAAGATGACGGCCGTTCCCTCGGCTACGGATTCCGTTTCAACCTGAACATCTTCAAAAAAACCGGTGTCATAGAGAATCTTCACCTGACCGCGCACGGTTTCAGGCATATAGAGATCACCGGCTTTGAGCGTGAGCCGCCCGGCGATGGCCGGCACTTCGATTCGTTTGACTCCGCGAATTTCGATCGACGCCACACTGGGCTCAGGGACTTGGGCACGTGCTTCAAGCAGACCCCACAACACGGAGGCGACCAACGCCGCGACAATAAACGATCCTGGCCTGTAGACGGCATGCAGGGTCACCGATGAGGATTCCTAGACAGAACGGTCGAGATGGCGGAGGTGAATAGACCCATCCCACAGTTCTTCACGACGCTCGACCGGCCGAGGCGCCCCCCTGTCATCCGGTATATCTCGCATGGAATTGTTCGCCGCAACGCACAAGCACCCTCATTCAAGGTTCCCACCAAATCTATTCAGCACGAAGACTTGGCTGCCAACCTACCCGTGCAAAACTTCAAGATTATATTGAGGTGATCTAATATTGTAAAGGAGTCGGCAGCCTTTCAAACTACAGACGGACGGATCGTTCCTCCATCCGGTTTCTCATCCAAACTGCTCGGTGCCATGCTGAAAGTCTGAATCGTCAATGACACTCAATATAGATTCTCCACCGAAAATATTCTTGCCGGGACGCACACCATGCCATCGTTGGAAGGACGCCTCAGAACCATCATTTTGCGGCGATCAGTTCATCGGTTTCTTGACTTCATACCACCCATCACATAGTATCCCCGCATGTCTCGCTTTACCGTGAGAAAAGCGGTCATCCCTGCCGCTGGCCTGGGAACGCGATTCCTTCCAGCCACGAAAGCATCTCCCAAGGAGATGCTGCCCTTGGTCGACAAGCCGCTCATTCAATATACCGTCGAAGAAGCGGTAGCCTCGGGCATCGAAGACATCATCGTGATCACCGGGCGCGGTAAGCGAGCTATAGAGGACCACTTCGATCGCTCCGTCGAGCTAGAGGAAAATCTGAAGGGCACCGGGAAGAGTCAGGTCCTCCACCAAATTCGACAGATTTCGAACCTGGCCAATTTTTGTTATGTCCGGCAAGCGGAGGCACTCGGTTTAGGACATGCCGTATTATGCGCGCAACACTTGATCGGCGACGAACCATTCGCTGTAATCCTGGGAGACGAGATTATTGACGCGCATGTTCCGGCACTCGCACAATTGATCCATGTCTATAAAAAACGGCATGGCGCAGTCTTAGGAGTGCAAGAGGTGCCGAAGGCCGATGTCAGCCGATACGGCATTGTCACTCCGAAACACCTGGCGCATGGCCTCCATCGCGTTGAAGGCCTGGTTGAAAAACCATCTCCTGCGGATGCTCCCTCCACGCTGGCCGTCATCGGACGGTATGTGCTTCCTCCGGAAATCTTTCCCATTCTGAGGAGGACTCGACCGGGAAAGAACGGAGAAATCCAGTTGACCGACGCCTTGAAGGAACTGGCAAAAAAATCTCCCATGTATGCACTGGAGGTCGAAGGACAACGTCACGATGCAGGAGACAAACTCGGTTTCTTGATTGCCACCGTCGAGTTTGCCTTGAAGAATCCGGCATTAGGAGCCGAGTTTCGCGACTACCTTTCGACCCGGATGCGTACCACAACGGATACTCGGCGAAGTTGATCTCATCAGCCTGCATGCGTGCCGTGATCCACGGTCTTGTCGGCGACCCTAAGAGTCCGTCGGCGTTGACATTCAACTTGTGAAGAGGAGCGACTGAGCGGTCCAAACCCACGTGAACACATGCTCTCGGCAAGTGATTCAGCACCAGTCAAAATGATGGAACGATTAGGAAAAGAGCCGTCATGTGATATGCTCGATGATCAGTGTTGCTGCTCAGCCGACACCGCGTTCCTCGACTTAACGAACAGGCAAACTCATGACTGACCCAAACGAGCAAGATATTCAGCCTCCCCAAAATATTGAAGTTCCAACCCAGCTGCCGTTGCTGCCGGTTCGGGATATTGTCGTCTTTCCGTACATGGTGCTCCCTCTCTTCGTCGGTCGCGACATGTCGATCAAGGCGATCGAAGCGGCTCTCGCCGGAAATCGGATGATCTTCCTTGCCACACAAAAGGCGCTCGATGTCGAAAATCCGTCCCCCAAAGACATCCATACGATCGGTACCGTCGGCATCATCATGCGGATGCTGAAGCTGCCGGATGAACGCATCAAGATCTTGGTCCAGGGGATCGCCAAAGCAAAAATCACCAAATACATTCAGACCGATCCGTACTACTCGGTTCGAATCGACAAGCTCGCCGACTCCAAGCCAACGGCAACGACGCTTGAGGCAGAAGCCGTGATGCGGACCGTCAAGGAGCAGATCGAACGGATCGTGGGCCTGGGAAAAGTCCTCATTCCCGATGTCATGGTCGTCATTGAAAACCTCGAAGAGCCCGGACGGCTGGCCGATATGGTGGCCTCAAATCTCGGGCTGAAAGTCGACGTCACCCAGGCCGTCCTGGAAATTTCCGACCCAATTCAACGTCTTCGTCAGGTGAGCGATATTCTCGGGAAAGAGATCGAAGTCCTCTCGATGCAGCAAAAGATTCAGGCGCAAGCCAAAGGCGAGATGGACAAGACCCAACGCGAGTATTTTCTCCGGGAACAACTCAAGGCCATCCAAAAGGAGTTGGGCGAGCTTGATGAGCGGGCGGAGGAAATCACGGAATTCCGCAAACGCATCAAAGACGCCAAGATGCCGGAGAAAGTTCTGAAAGAAACCGAGAAACAGCTCAAACGGCTCGAAAAGATGCACCCGGACACCGCCGAATCCGCAACCGTCCGAACATACCTGGAATGGATGGTCGAATTGCCGTGGTCGAAGCGGTCGAAAGACAACCTTGAGTTGAAAGCGGCTGCAAAAGTATTGAACGACGATCACTATGATCTTGAAAAGGTCAAGGAACGGATCCTGGAATACCTAGCCGTGCGAAAACTGAAAGAAAAAATGAAGGGACCGATCCTGTGCTTCGTCGGTCCGCCGGGTGTCGGAAAAACCTCGCTCGGCAAATCGATCGCCCGCGCATTGGGTCGAGAGTTTGTGCGCATCAGCTTAGGCGGCGTGCGCGACGAGGCTGAAATTCGTGGGCACCGCCGGACCTATGTCGGCGCGTTACCCGGACGCATCATCCAAGGAATGAAGCAAGCGGGCACCGGCAACCCTGTCTTCATGCTCGACGAGGTGGACAAGGTCGGCATGGACTTTCGGGGCGATCCGTCCGCGGCCTTGCTGGAGGTCCTCGACCCGGAACAGAACAGCGCGTTCACCGACCATTATCTCGGCGTCCCGTTCGACCTGACCGAAGTCATGTTCATCACCACGGCCAATTTGATCGATCCCATCCTGCCCGCGCTGCGCGATCGCATGGAGATCATTGAAATTCCCGGCTACACGGAAGAAGAGAAACTCGGCATTGCCCAAAAATACCTGATTCCACGTCAGCTTGAGGAACACGGTATCACGAGCAAACACGTCCGGCTGACCGAGCAGGCCATCAGGCAGATTATTGCCCACTACACCAGAGAAGCCGGCGTACGGAACCTCGAACGTGAAATCGCCAATGTCATGCGCAAGGTTGCGAAGAAAGTTGCGGAAGGCAAAGGCCAGGGGTTTCCGATCGATCATTCCAATCTCCACAAGTATCTGGGCGTCCCGAAATATGTACCGGAAGCAGAACTCGAGAAAGATGAAATCGGGGTGGCGACCGGCCTGGCCTGGACCGAATCAGGCGGCGACGTGCTGTACATCGAGGCGACCGTCATGAAGGGAAAGGGCCAATTGACCCTCACCGGACACCTTGGAGACGTGATGAAGGAATCCGCGCAAGCCGCGCTCAGCTATGTCCGCTCACGAGAAAAGACCTTAAATCTGAACCCTGGGATGTTCAGCAGACAAGACCTCCACATCCATGTCCCGGCTGGAGCGATCCCCAAAGACGGTCCCTCAGCTGGCATCACGATGGCCACGGCAATTGCTTCGGCATTTTCTGGCATTCCCGCAAGGCGAGATCTTGCCATGACCGGGGAAATCACCTTGCGCGGTCGCGTGCTTCCGATCGGAGGACTCAAAGAAAAGATCTTGGCGGCGAAACGGGCTAAGCTCGCGACTGTGATCCTCCCGCGCCGAAACAAAAAAGACCTCGAAGAAATTCCAAAGCACCTCCTGAAAGGCATCCAGTTGGCCTTCGTCGATACCATGGACGACGTCATGAAGATCGCCCTTCGGCGGAGAGCCAAGGCGCCGTCAGCCTCGAACAAGCCGTCGGTGCCTCCGGCGCCCGCCCGTATCCGGCCGTTACGATCCGGCAAAGGCCGGCGATCGCACGAGCTTCCTGCCGCGTTGAAAGCCAGGCGCGAGCCGGCTCGCTCGTAGGACCGTATCGTGGCCCCGCATACGGCCGAACCCATTCAGGAATTCGCTCTGATTCGAGAGTTGAAGAAACAGTTTGGCCGTCAAGCGCCTGGCGTGATCCAAGGCATCGGTGACGACGCAGCCGTCATCGAAGCCGTCTCACCGGCATGGTGGCACCTCACGACGGACTTGCTCGCCGAAGGAATCCATTTTGACCTGAACTCTGCTACTCCCGAGTCGATCGGATACCGAGCCGCGACAGCCAACCTCAGCGATCTTGCCGCAATGGGGGCGGCGCCTCGGTATCTGCTCATATCACTCGCCATCCCTAAACAGGTACGTCAACCACAAGTCTACGACTTGTACAGAGGGATGATGAGGGCCTGCCGTATTCATGGCGTGGCGTTGATCGGTGGAGATACCTCCGCATCCAAGGCGGGCCTCTTTCTCAGCATCACCCTCCTTGGGACGACAGCACAACACCAAACACTGTTTCGTCACGGCGCGCAGGTGGGAGACGAGATTTATGTCTCCGGCACTCTGGGAGATTCGCTCGCCGGTCTCCGGCTGTTAGGACATGGCACACCCTCTGGAGCATCCGAGAAGAAACCGTCACAATTGTCTCGTTTCCATCGACAATTTCTGATACGCCGCCACTTGCAGCCTACGGCGAGGGTCGCCGAAGGCCAGTGGCTCAATAACGGACGACTAGCCTCTGCCGCCATCGATCTATCCGATGGTCTCTCCGGAGACCTTCAACATATTTGTGAGGAAAGCGGGGTCGGAGCAGAAGTGGAGACTGACCACCTTCCGCTCTCGCCGGCCTGCCGAGCCTACGCGAAAGCCTGTGTCATCTCGGCGGTTCAACTCGCGATCACCGGAGGCGAGGACTACGAACTGCTGTTTACCGCATCGCCGAGATTTCATCGCACTCTCGAACGACAAGCACGGGCACGAGGCTATCGCATCACCCGCATCGGAACCATTCGCCCGAAAAAGTTCGGCATCCAGATGACAATCCAAGGCCGAACGCAACCTCTGCCACCGACCAGTTACGAGCATTTTCGCTGATGACGGAAGCAGGCAAACATCCTTCTGCAAGGGGAACTCGCTCGTTCCGGGCACTGCTGCGGCAAGTGCTCCATATTCAAGAGTCACCGCAACGCACGGCGCTGGCATTTGCCTTGGGAGTCTTTATCGCCTTCTCGCCTGCCTATGGTCTTCATACTGCGATGGTGGTCCTCTGTGCCTGGCTGTTCGGTCTTAATTTTTTGGTCCTATTTACTGGGGCATTGATCAACAACCCTTGGACGATCATTCCAATATTAGGTGCGACCTATTGGACCGGCGCCCTGTTATTAGGCCAGACACATACGCCGACGTTTGATTGGCACGACATGAGTCCCAGTGGTATCTACGACCAGGTCCTTCCATACGCGGGCCCCTTTGTGCTGGGGGGACTCGTGCTCAGTGTGCTCGGAGCATTGTTGTCGTATCCGTTCGCGTATGTTTTCTTTTCGAAATATCGCCAGCCGTCAGGCACTCTCGCGGCCAAACCATTGCCGCCTTCCGACTCAGTGGGCTAAGATAGCTTTTGACTATGGAACGTGCAGACCGATCGAACGCTCCGTATGATGGATCGGCACTGATCGCTGATCCAATTCACAAATACGTCACCTTCACCGTTCCCTACGCGACTCCTGATCCTCACGAGCTGACTGAGAAGGATCTGATCGATTCTCCATGGGTCCAGCGTCTCCGATACATATATCAGCTCCAAAGCGCCCGCTGGGTCTATCCGTCCGCAGAGCATACCCGCTTCGTCCATTCCTTGGGGACGATGCACGTGGCCGGACGATTTGCCCGACATCTGTATCCTTTTCTCAAGAAAGTCGTCAAAGACGTTCCTTCGGCCAACTTCGTAGAAGAGCTCTTACGGGTCACAGCCTTGGTGCACGATATCGGCCACGGTCCGTTCTGTCATTTCTTCGACGACAACTTCCTTCATGCCATTGGTCTCACTCACGAACGTTTGGGTCAAATCATCATTCGCGAGCACTTGGCTCCCGTGATCAGGAAAATCCGAAGAAGCCCGTCCGGGCCCTTCGACAAGGGCGAAGAGTTGGACCCGGACCAGATCGCGCACCTCATCCTCAAGGAAAAAGGGAAAGATAATTCCCGCCTTCCGCGTTGGCTCAGTGTACTCCAACCCGTGATCTCCGGAAGTTACACCGGGGACAATCTCGACTATGTGTTGAGGGATTCCTACATGTGCGGCGTGGCCGTGGGCCCCGTCGATCTGACACGGTTGATTCATTACACGATCGTGACAGAGAAGGGGTTCACCATTCACAAGACTGGGCTTCCCGCGCTCCAAATGTTCTTGAACACGCGCATGTACCTCTATTCCAACGTGTATTTTCACCGCACGACCAGAGCGATCGACATCCACCTTCGAGATATATTCGGTGAGACGATGAAGCTACTGTGCCCTTGTGATCCGCGAAAGAAGATGGAGGAATATCGCACTCTGACGGATTGGTCGCTCCTGGAAGAGGTTCGAAGTTGGAGACATTCCCGCCAGAAAGTCCGCCGACAATTGGGCCATGAATGGACGCGCATCCTAGACCGCGACGTCAAATGGAAGATGGCCTACAGCACGACCCTGAAGGAAAAAGGCCAGGAGCGCGGCATGGCGTTTCCCGGCCATCGGCATTTTGAACAGCAGATTGTCAAAGAATTGCCAGCGGGATTGAAGCGACTCCACTTCCAGGTAGACATGGCCCTCTTGGATCCACGACCCGATCCCAAAGACCGACGCGGGAACCCCTTATACGTCTACGATCCCGGCACTGGTCAGGTTTCTCCCGAACCACTGGAAGAATTCCTGGATCTCCTGCCAACGCAACTTATTCAATTTCGAATCTACTCGCTGGACCATGCCCACGACGCCGCCCTGTCGCAAGCCGCCGCGACCGTGTTGAGTAAAACGCCGACCAGTCTGGAATCGAACTACTAATCGACTAATTACTGAATTTTAGTTCTACATGATGAATGCGTGGATAACTAAGCAAGCTATGGCTGCTTAGTCTGCGCTACGCCCGTATCCCGAACGGCAGGCCTTCCATCGGCTGGGATTTTCTTATCGTCACCATAGCCCGCTGCGAGAAGGCCAAGAATGCCAACCCAATAAGCCGCCACGTCCGGAAATTGCCACCTATCAAGCATCGCAACTGCCCTCCACGTTCAGCTTCTAATGATCAACCGTACCAACAAGTCTTGGATTATCGCCTAAGAAATGCGCCGTATTATCAATGGATATGGCGCTGTATCGTCCATGGTTCGGACGCACTTGTTCGTCTTCTTGCTCACTAAGGCATCGCGGTCTTTTTGGGGAAAGCTGGCAGGCATCCTGCAATGATTGGGCGTATACCCAACTCACAATGTCCGCCGAAGGAGGCTGGTATGATGGTTCTAGGGAAATGGATGATCGCTGCCTGTGGGCTTTTTCTCGTCCTGGTTCTTCCCTCCTATGCGCAACTCGGCGGGGGGCAGCAGGGAGCGGAAAGAGTCCTAAATAGTATGCCTCCGGATATGCTGGTGAAGGTCCAATCTTTGGCGCAGATCCTCCAGCAGAGCATCAAAGAGGGAAAACTCACAGACGACGAAGTCCAACGAGATCTGATCTCAGGTCACCTGGAGGAACGGCTGAAACAATTGAGCCCCGAAGCAGGGCGGCTCTTATCTGAGATCAGCGAAGCGTTGAAGAAAGGCAAGGGACCCGGCGAAGAAAGCCTGATGCCGCTGCTCGGAGGTTTGGGCATCTCGCCGGAGTAGAGAAGAGGCTCAAGACCTACCGATGGCCTCCTATCCAGGGTTCGGCGCAATTCTCTCCGAAGTCTTCTCCACCTCAAACATGATTCCACACCAAACCGGCAAAGCCAACCAGATCCAGACCCTATCGCGAACCTCGGGCAACATACTCCTATGCTTGTCTTAATATCAGTGAAACTCCTCCTGCGCTTCCAATTCTTCAGCTGTAAAAGAAGAACGGAAGAAGTATTCATCGGGACTATACTGGTCATCAAACCACATGCAAAATAGCTCTACCGAAACATCTGCGATAGAAATATCGGTCTCATAATTCAACTGCCCCTGTTCCGAACAGACCAGCCGGAGCAGATCGATCATCCTCAGACGTGGATCTGGAATGTCAGTTGCCACCTTCAGTCAATATCCAGATTGCTACCATCGGAATTTCGTCTCTTGTTCTTTCGAGGTGTTCACTTCCTCTTAATCAAGTCCTTCCTTATCAGACGATGGTGATGACTTTCTCGTACGCTCTTCTCGATGCTCCAAAATGAGCGCGGCTGCAATCAGCAGCTGGATGCCGATGAGAAGGAGGAAGAGTGCTCCCTTGAACTGACCCGTCTGCTCGGCCAGCACAAATTGATGAGCGGCAAGCAGGAGGGAAATGATGGAAAGAACAAACAGGAATATTCTCATGTTTGATGCCCGTAGAATGAATCAGAGGGTATGTCGACAGTGGGATCAGGTCAACGAGAAGCATGCCGGTACAACGGAAACGAAGGGTGCCTGAATCATGGTTCCGGCGAGCCGACACCGGATCCTGGATCGGTGATGGAGACCGGAGCCGCCGATTGCACACGTCCCTTAAACGGCAGATCCAGCAAAGCATAGGGGTTCACGCGCGCGCCGTTGAGTTTTACGCCCCAATGTAGATGGGGGCCGGTCGCGCGACCGGTGGCGCCCACTTTCCCCACGATCTCTCCGGCCTTCACGAGATCACCCTCCTTGACCAGCACTTCGGAGAGATGGAAATACATTGAGTACAAGCCGAGTCCGTGGTCCAGGAATACACCCTTCCCTGAGAAAATATGATCGACGGTCAGCCGTACAATGCCATCGTTCGTCGCAACGACCTCGGTTCCGAGCGGAGCGCCGATATCCTCGCCGTTGTGAGGATTGCGCGCCTGACCGTTCATAATCCTGACACTGCCGAAGATCCCGGTTCGTTTGCCGGCTACAGGTTCGACGAACCCCCTCTGCCATAATTTCGTGAGAGAATCGTTTGCCAGCACTTCCTTGACCTGGGCTTGTTCCGCTTTCCATCGAGCCAAACTCTTTTTATCAAGATCGACCTTGCTTTTCGGTAGTGTGAGGCGCTCCACGTGAAATTGCTCTTTGAGGACCTGTACATGGTACGTCATCGTCTGACTCTGCTCTTCAGTCTTGGCTTCGACGGTCAGCTCATGGATTCCCGGTTCATCTTGCAGGTCGATCCCGATCAATCCAATAACCCCGCTCGGCTCTTCAGGTCGCGTATCGGGAAAGAAACTGACGGAGCGACCGAGAAAAGTTCCTTGCACGCGAGCGACTCCCCTCTCGGTGGGAATCTTCACCATAAGGATTTGCCCTTGCTTGCCGCTATAATGAGCGGTAACGGCATAAGAGCTTGGTGGAGGATCCGCAAAGAGATCGACGGGGAAGAGACCAACAAGCAGAACGATCGCCCCAAATCGGAACCGCCTGCCGTGACCAGATTGAACTCTCAGATCATGCGCCGGTGTCATCGATAAAACCGTCCTCCGGATACTTGGGAAATCAATTCTTCGACACGCCGATTGACTGCGCTGAACGGATCCATACACAGAATCGTTTCTTCCCAGTACCCGTTCAATTTGAGATAGGTCCAATCGACCGTATAGGATCGGTTCTTTGCCCGTGCGAATCGAATAAAGTCTCCACGGACTTTGGCCCTCGTCGTCTGCGGCGGCGTGGACATGGCTCGTTGAACCGCCCCTTCCTCCACCACCCGTTCGGTCAACCCGCGAGACTCCATCAGATAATACAACCCACGCGTCCGCTTCACATCATGGTACTGCAAATCCAACAAGAACACCCGCGGGTCGTCCCATCCGCAATGTCGCTTCTCGACGTACGATTGGATCACATGTTTCTTGGTGATCCAGTCGATCCGATGCGTGAGCTGCATGGGATCTTCCTCCAACTGCTGAAGCACGGACTCCCACTTGTCGCACACATCGTCCAGGATCGCCTCGTGATCCTCCTGAGTCAAATATTCTCGAGCCCGCGCCAAATAGACTCGTTGGATTTCGATCGCCGTCATTTGCCGACCGTCGTCCAGCTTGACTTTCTTTTTCAGCGTCGGATCCCTCGACACTTCCCTAATGGCTTTGACCGAATCTTCCAATTCCATCCCATGCACCGTGTACCCTTCTTCGATCATCGACAGCACCAACGCCGCCGTCCCCACCTTGAGGTACGTCGCGTACTCGGACATGTTCGAATCTCCGACGATGATATGGAGCCGTCGATAGCGTTCCGCATCAGAATGGGGTTCATCTCGCGTATTGATGATGCTCCTGGAAGAGGTCGTGGAGGATGACGTTTTTTCATGAATATGCTGAGCCCTCTGCGAGATGAAGTATTGCGGTTTTCCTGAGACTTTCAAGACTTTTCCCGCCCCGCTGAAGACTTGTCGCGTCACAAAAAACGGGATCAGCTGTTCGGTGACTTTCCAAAAATCCACGTCACGCCGCATGAGGAAGTTCTCGTGACATCCGTACGTATTGCCCAGGGAATCCGTATTGTTCTTAAAAATGTAGATCTCCCCGGACAGACCTTCCTCGCGAAGCCGCTCTTCTGCCGCCGGCAAACAGGCTTCCAACAGCCGTTCTCCGGCCTTGTCATGGACCACAAGATCAAGGATGTTGTCGCATTCCGGAGTCGAGTACTCAGGATGACAGCCGGTGTCTTGATAAAACCGCGCCCCATTGACTAAAAAGGCGTTCGACGGCCAGCTGTTGGGAATCAATCCTTCGAAGATGTACCCGAGCACCTTCTCCATGGGAAGGTAGATTCGGCCATTGGGAGAAAAAATGAGGCCGTACTCGTTCTCGAGACCGAATATCCTTTGTTTCATAGGACCTGATGGCGACATACAGGCTATAGAAACAGGTTACACGCCAGTTCTCGGATGTGCAACAAACGACGCGTTCACCAAAGTGGAAGCTAGGGAGAGAGGATTCGACGGATGTCGCTCACCGACAAACGGCGAAACTTTCGGCCGGTGCGGGATCGGTCTAAGACCGCCACTTCCAAGCCTTCGGGTTGCAACTTCTGATTCGCCGTTTGTTCAAGCGCCGCGACGCACAGTTTCAACGCCGCGTCGAGTGCGGGAGTTCGCTCGGGGCTCGTGTCCTTCAAAACAGTCTGGACGGCTTCCGATTTTCCCCCGATCACCGCAAAATTCTTTTCATCGATGATGCTGCCGTCGAATGAAATACGATAGATCTCATTCGGGTACTGGGTGGTACCGGCCTGCACGACTAGAATCTCCACCTCAAGCGGTTTCATTTCCTGGCTGAATACGGTGCCGAGGCTTTGCGAGTAGCCGTTGGCCAGAGAACGGCCGGTGACATCCTCACGACTATACATAAACCCTTTGAGATCGGCGTGACGGATTCCTGCCTTCCTCAGATTCTCGAATTCGCTATACTTGCCGGCCCCGGCAAACGCGATGTTGTCGTAAATTTCGGAAACTTTGTGCAGAGAAGCGCTCGGGTTATCCGCCGTCAACAGGATGCCGTCGGCATACTCCATCGCGATGATGGAACGGCCTTTCGCAATCCCTTTCTTGGCATACTCGGCCTTGTCCTGCATCATCTGTTCGGGGGAGACGTAATAGGGCATCGGCATGATCAGGTCTCCCTTGAACGACGTGCGGTCATCATCTCGGCATACACAGCTTTCAGGTTGTCATCGGCGACATCGGTGATGCCTTGAGCAGTCACAAACTTGGCGGTCGGATAGATCCCCCGTATGAGGTCCGGTCCACCTGTCCCGACATCGTCATCCGCGGCATTGTAGAGCGATAGCAAGCCCAGCCGGAGCGCATCAGCATCTGAAAGATTCTTCCGAAAATGCTCTCGCATCGTATTGCGGGCGTCTTTCCCGCCGGAACCGATGGCATGGTAGTCGGATTCCTCGTATCTCCCACCCGTGATATCGTACTTGAAGATGCGCCCTTCCTCGCGTTTGACGTCGTACCCGACATACAGCGGCATCACCACCAGCCCCTGGAACACCATCGGGAGATTCGCTTTGACCATCTGCCCAAGCTTATTGGCCTTTCCTTCGCACGACAACACCGTCCCTTCCAGTTTCTCGTAGTGCTCCAGCTCGGTCTGAAACAATTTGGCCATCTCGATGCAAGGCCCGGCCGCTCCGGCAATCGCCATCGCCGACCATTCATCGATCTTGAACACCTTCTCAATACGGCGATCCGCGATCTGAAATCCCTCCGTCGCTCGACGATCTCCGGCGATCACGATACCATCGCGATACTTGATCGCCAACACCGTCGTCGCGTACGGCACGGCCATGGGCCCGACGGTTCGCATCTGGTCCGATGTCTGGATCGAGCCATGCCCCCCCGGCGTCAATCCCGGGTAATGTTTGGTGAGAAAATCGAAAAAACTGGAGTCGTCGTGATCGGGAAGATACGGCAGCTTCATCGTGATCTTAGGCCACCATCTCTCACACCTGGAGTCTTTCGAGCAAATCATCGATCGAATCTGCGGTATCCAACAGTTCTCGTGTCAACGATTGCGTGCCGCGATGCGGATCCATCAGCGGCACTTTCTTGATGGTGTCATTGCCGACATGGAACAGGACGGACGTCCAACTCGCGCCGTAGAGCGCATTCGAGAATTTCCGCACACAGCGCCCACGAAAATAGGCGCGTGTTCCGATCGGAGGATTGAGCTCAGCCCGCTGAACCTCCTCTTCCTCAACGATTCGATCAATGAGGCGACCCCGTTCTAGCGTATAAAATAACCCTTTCTCGGGACGGACATCGTGGTACTGGAGATCCATCAGTTTCATTCGTGGGTCACCCCACCCGCACCCTTTGCGCTCCATATAGGACTCGATCAGATAACGCTTGGCCACCCAATCCAACTCCTTCACGAGTAGCCGCGGGTCGCGTTCCAGTCTGTTCAACACATCATCCCAACGGACCAGCACATCCTGCGTGGCGGCTGTGCAGGGATGGCCGGTATAAAAAGTCTGGGCGGCTTTCAGGTAGGCTCGCTGAATCGCAATCGCCGTGGTCGGCCTTCCACCGACCAGCTTCACCGTCTGCTTCACATCAAGGTCGCGCGAAACTTGCTTGAACACCCGAACCGGCTCATCAAGTTCCAACTGAGGCATGTCGGCTCTACCTTCAAGCAACTCCAACACGATATCCAACGTTCCTACCTTCAGATAGGTGGAAACTTCGGCCATGTTGGCATCACCCGTGATGACATGCAATCTTCGAAATCGCGCCGCATCGGCATGTGGTTCGTCCCGCGTGTTAATGATCGGACGCTTGACCATCGTATTGAGGTCCATGAGACACTCAAAGAAGTCTGCGCGCTGCGAAATTTGATATTCCGCCGGACTGGTCTGGTTTTCCGCGCCGACTTTTCCCGCTCCGGCAAAGATCGGCCGAGTTACCAGGAATGGGGTCAACACCCGTGCGATCTTGTCAAACGACACGGCCCGGGAAACCAGGTAGTTTTCATGATATCCATAGCTGTTGCCTTTGCCGTCTGAATTATTCTTGTATAAAAGACACTGCTCGCTCCCCCTCACTCGAGCCATCTCCTGAAGACTCTTCGCCAGGATTCGCTCTCCCACACGCTCAAATGCTACAACCTCGCGGGCAGTTGAACATTCCGGCGTCGAATACTCCGGGTGGGCTCCATCGACGTACAAGCGCCCCCCGTTCGCCAGTACTTTATTCAATTGCCGGTTATAGTCGGGATTGGGACGCTCTCGTTCGCCATCGACTTCAAAGCCCCGAGCATCCAGGAGAGGATTCTCGTTTTCATAATCCCAGATCGCTCCGGGCGCCGGCAAATCAGGGTAGTGGCCGATCACGGCCAAAGAAGCGGAGACAGGGTCTATCGCGGACCCGTCCTTTGCGGCAATGCCAAACTCCGTCTCAGTGCCGACGACCCGTACACGGTTCGTTGGAGTGTATTCTTGCATACGATCGCTAGAGATAATGGCCGGTGCTGATGGTTTCAATTTGCCGATGTTCCGCCGGCCCGCCGCTGATGGTCCGGATGTGAACGATCTTTTCACCTTTCTTGCCGGCGACTTTCGCCCAATCATCCGGATTGGTCGTGTTAGGAAGGTCCTCGTGCTCCTTGAACTCTTCGCGAATGGCGCGTATCAAGTCGTCTGAACGCAGGCCCGAACCTTCTTGCGCGATCACACGCTTCACGGCAAACTTCTTCGCGCGCGAGACGATCCCTTCGATCAGCGCCCCGCTGGCAAAGTCCCGGAAGTAGAGCACTTCCTTTTCACCGTTCGCATACGTCACTTCGATGAACTTGTTTTCCTCGCTGGCCGCATACATCGTTTCGACCGTCACCGATGTTAATCGATCAACGAGGGCCTGTCGATCTCCTCCATGTCGCGCTAAATCCTCATCGGCGAACGGGAGATCCGTCGAGATATATTTCGAAAAAATGTCTCGTGCCGCCGTGGCATCCGGCCTTCCCACTTTGACCTTGACGTCCAATCGGCCCGCACGAAGCACGGCAGGATCGATCAAGTCCTGGCGATTACTTGCCCCGATGACGATGACATTCCGCAACCGCTCTACCCCATCGATCTCGGAGAGGAATTGGGGAACGATCGTGGACTCAATGTCCGACGAGATCCCCGTCCCGCGAGTCCGAAACAGCGCGTCCATCTCATCGAAAAAGACGATCACCGGATGGCCGTCCTCGGCCCGTTCTTTTGCCTTTTTGAAGACCTCCCGCACCTGTCGTTCCGATTCACCCACGTACTTATTCAGCAGTTCGGGTCCTTTGACATGGAGAAAGTAACTCCGAATTTCTTTACCGGCTCGATGGCCCAATTTCTTGGCGATCGAGTTCGCCACGGCTTTCGCAATCAGTGTCTTTCCGCAACCAGGCGGACCATAGAGCAGAACTCCTTTGGGCGCGCTGAGTTTATACTCGGAAAACACCTGTGGATGCAGGAACGGCAGTTCGACGGCATCGCGCACGTGTTCTAATTCCTTTTGAAGACCGCCGATATGCTCGTAGTCGACGTCAGGAACCTCTTCTAATACGAGCTCCGCCGCTTCGGACTTCGGCAACTTTTCGATCACATAGCCTGAACGGGAATCATACAGGAGATGATCCCCGACGCTCAGCCGTTCCGCCAGCAGCGGATCACCCAACTCGGCCACTTTCTCTTCATCGAAATGGAGCGTCACGAGGGCCCGCCCCCCCTCCAGCACGTCTTTGAGTCGAACGACCTCGCCCTGACTATCGAATCCCTTCACCTCGATCACATTGAGCGCTTCATTGAGAACAACTTCTCGTCCCTTACGCAACTCCGTCGGCCTGATCGAGGGATGGAGACTGACCTTCATTTTCCGTCCCGACACATACACATTGCCGGTTCCGTCGGCGTTCATGCTTGAAAAAATGGCATACGCCGACGGCGGCGCCGTCAGTTTTTCAACTTCAGTCCGGAGCGCCTCGATCTGGGCCTTTGCTTCCTGCAGCGTTGCGGCAAGCCTTTCGTTTTGCTTATTGGCTTGATCGAGTTGATGTCGTGACTGATACAATCGACGAATCTCTTCTTCCATCGACTGAATCTGGACACGCAGTTTGTCCACTTCCCGAGTGTGTTCGTCGTTCTTAGGGATCATCTCTCCTTCACCCTCAGACAGCCGATTCCTCATCTTCTTGACGGAATCTCGGAGGGACCGGAGTCGATTTGGCTGACCCTTGTTTTCCGCCATATCGAAACGACAAGGTGATTCGCGACATCGGATGGACCGCGGAATGATCTGGTTTTTGGATTCTAACACCCGACCTAGGGGTGGTCAACTCCAACGGGCGATCTCGCGCGATTCATGCGCACGCCAAGCGGTTCAACGGCTCACATCTTCAACGCGCAGGTGAACTCACGGACAGCTGCGTCGATATCGTTGCGTGTCAACAGCGCTCCGATGACGGCAACTCCGTGTGCACCGGCATGACGAACCGAATGGACCCGCTCGCACGTGATTCCCCCGATGGCAAAGACCGGGGTAGACGAGTTGCGACAGACATCGGTCAGCAGATTGAGTCCAAGGGGGGGACCAAAGGAACGTTTGGAGGGAGTGTCGAAGATAGGACCAAACACGACGTAGTCGGCGCCGTCGTCACCCGCGCGACGCACATCTTCCGCCGAATGAGCAGAGACACCGATCAGTCTCTGGGGACCGACGATCCGGCGCACGAATCGAGCCGATAAACTATCAGCCCGCAAATGAACGCCTTGCAGGTCAAGCGCCATCGCGAGATCCACTCGATCATTCACGATCAACGAGACAGCGTTCGGTGTCGTCATGGCTTGAGCCGCTCCCGCCAACGAGAGGAGTTCTCCGGTTGAGAGATCGCGCTCTCTCAACTGAATGGCCCGCACACCGGCCTGGATTGCGTCCTGAAGCGCTTCTAACAGGGAGCGCCCTTGAACTTGGTGACGATCAGTGACCAGGAGCAACCGAAAATCTACTGGAGGCATCAGTAGAAGATTGAGACCGAAGTACTGGGTACTGAGATCGTTGAACGCTGCCCATGCAAATCGCTCTTGCCATTTCTCTTATTATTGACCAAACTCTGCACTCCACACTCCCTACCGTTCGCTTTCAGAGCATCCCCTCAATTGGGCTGCTGGCTGTCGCGTAGAGCTTTCTCGGAATGCGGCCAGCCTTGTAGGCGAGCCGCCCGGCATGAACGGCATACTTCATCGCCTCCGCCATGGCAATCGGATCCTGCGCCCCTGCAATGGCAGTATTCATGAGCACGGCATCGGCGCCGTACTCCATGGCCAAGGCGGCATCCGAGGCGGTTCCGACACCGGCATCGACGATAATGGGCACGTTGACGGTTTCCATGATGATTTTCAGATTGTACGGGTTACGAATGCCGAGTCCGGATCCGATGGGAGCAGCCAAGGGCATGACGGCTGGACACCCGATATCCACAAGCTTCTTGGCGACGATCGGATCGTCATTCGTGTATGGCAGGACAATGAATCCTTCCCTAATAAGGATCTTGGCGGCTTCAATCAAGCCTGCCGTATCCGGAAACAATGTCCTCTCGTCGCCGAGCACTTCCAACTTCACTAAGTCAGAGACCCCGGCGGCTCGAGCCAATCGCGAATATCGCACCGCATCTTCCACGGTGTAGCAGCCGGCAGTATTGGGAAGGATGGTGTACTTCTTCGGATCGATATAATCGAGCAAATTCTCTTTTGACCGATCCGTGATATTCACACGGCGAACCGCCACGGTCACGACATCGGCGCCCGACACTTCAATCGCCTTTTGTGTTTCAGCAAAATCTTTATATTTCCCAGTCCCAACCCATAACCTGGACTTGAATTCACGCCCAGCAATAATCAGCCGATCATCCGCCATCTTGTCCTCTTAACATGACCCGCCGCCGATAAAACTCAGAATTTCAACCCGGTCTCCATCCTTGAGTGACCGTTGATCGAACGTCGCGCGATCGAGGATTTCCAGATTCAGCTCCACCGCGACTCGTTCTGTTTTGATCTCGAGTTCGCGTAACAGATCGGCAACCGTTGCCCCAACCCGCGTGATTCGGGTATCACCGTTCACATAAATCTCAATAGTAGCTTCCACAGCTGTCATCCTATGAGACGGGAATCCGGCTTGTCAACGAAGGCCTCTTGCCTGGCACATCGAGAAAACCGCACAATAGGTCCCATTATGAAACAACAGAACCTCCAGCTCGCCGGTATCTTCCGCTCGATGGCCGACCTCCTGTCGTCTCAACGAGCGAATCCCTATCGAGTGCGGGCCTATCGTCGCGCTGCGGACTCGCTGCTTGCATTGGATGAAGACGTAGCAACCCTTGCGGAGCGCCAGACACTTGAGGAGATTGACGGGATCGGGACAGACCTGGCGAAAAAAGTCGAAGAGTTTCTCGCGACGGGAACCATCCGTGCCTATGAAGAGCTTAAGACCCCTCTCCCACCGGAAGTCCAGGACTGGGCGACGCTTCCTGGACTCTCCGATTCACTTGTGATTTACCTCTACTTCCGACTGAGGATTCGGACGCTTACAGATCTCGATCAACTCGTCCGATCACACCTGATACGAACGTTGCCGAATTTTTCGGGTTCGGAAGAACAGTTGCTGCGGGCCGTTCAACAACGCATACGGACTTCCAACCCCTAGGAGACCTTCAGTTCCTTGAATATCTTCCAGCTCTTCAACAACTCCACCGCCTTCTGCAGCTGGATATCCTGTTCAAGCGAGAGCTCCCCTTCCACGGGCAACGAGGGTGGACTCGTTCCGTTTTTGGAACCAGCCTCGTCCGGAGACAACTTTCCATCTTGGGGTAAGACATCCTTGCCGACCGGAGGTTTGCCCGCCTTCCCCTCTGCTTCCTTCTCGCCGGATTTACCCTCAGCTGCTTTCGCCTGGGAGGAGTTGGGTAGTTTCACCACAATGTCCGGAGTAATCCCCGTTGACTGAATAGACCGACCTTTTGGCGTATAGTATTTAGCCGTCGTGAGACGAAGTCCCGAGCCATCCCCCAAAGCCAGGATTGTCTGCACAGATCCTTTTCCGAACGACGTATTCCCTACCACGACCGCTCGCCCCCAATCTTGGAGTGCCCCGGCCACGATCTCCGACGCACTTGCCGACCCCTCGTTGACCAGGACGATCACCGGAAGATCTTCCAGTTGGTCTTTGGACTTGGCAAGCCACTCGTCCTTTTTCCCTTCACGACTTTTGGTATAGACCACCAACTTGCCGCTGGGGAGAAATTGTTCGGACACATCGACGGCTGCGGTCAATAGACCGCCCGGATTATTTCGTAGATCGAGAATCGCGCCTTGCACTTTCTGGTCACGAAACTGCTTGATGACTTTGGCGAGATCTCGTCCGGTTGCTTCTTGAAACTGCGTCAGCCGGACATAGCCAAGATTGTCGATCATCTTTGACTTCACGCTTTCTATCTTGATGGTGTCCCGGACAAGGGTGAAGACCAACGGCTCCGGTGCACCGTCTCGTTGGATGGTCAAGTGGACTTTACTGCCCTTCGGCCCTCGCATCTTGGTGACGGCGTCCATCAAAGTCAGATCTTTGGTCGGATCGTCATTGACCTTGATGATGAAATCGCCGGCCTTGATGCCGGCGCGATACGCGGGCGTCCCTTCTATCGGAGCGATGACCGACAAACGGTTGTCCTTGACTCCGATTTGAATGCCGACTCCTCCGAATTCTCCTCTGGTCTCAACCTGCATTTCCTTGTACATCTCAGGGGTCATGTAGGCTGAGTGCGGATCGAGCGTCGCCAACATGCCGCGAATGGCGCCTTGAATGAGGTCTTTGGGCTTCGTCTCTTCAACATAATGTTTTTGAACCTGATTGAGCACTTCAGAAAATGTCTTAAGCTCCTCGTAGGTTTCGCTCGCGTGTCCGGTCCGCTCCCATCCTTTTCCAATGACGACTCCACAGAGCAGGGCGAGTGCGATCATCGGCCCGACTACCCAAGAGTTCCGCCGCGGCTGCTGTTCCATCATTGTGATTCCCCTTCTTTCCTAGGTCATCCGACGGTTCGACCACCAAACGCCGGCGAAAACTGACTCATCGCTTCGCCAGCCAGTGAAGCGGATCGACCGGCTCGGCTCCTTCACGCAACTCAAAGTATAATGTATTTTCTCCGATCATGCCCGTATCCCCGGTCTCTCCGATTGCTTGGCCTTCGACGACTTGTTCGCCGACGACGGCCAGTATTTTCGAAGCATGCGCATAGAGTGAAAAGAAGCCGTTGGCATGATCCAAGATTATAACGAGTCCATACCCTTTCAGCCAGTCTGCGTAGACCACGCTCCCGGGCATGACTGCATGAATCAAACTGCCCTCCGTGGCTCTAATCTCGATTCCTTTTCGCTGAACATAGGTATCGAACGTCGGGTGCTTCTGACGTCCAAAGAACGAGACGATCTTGCCCTCGACCGGCCACGGCAACATGCCCCTGATACCACGCGGCGGCGGTGGCGACAACGTCGTCGGTGGGCTCATCGCCATCATCCGCCGACGCGTTTCCAGTTCGTGCAACAGACCGTCCAATCGCGAAGCGGATCGCTCCAGCTCCTTCACGGCTCGATGATAGGAATCTTTCTTATGCCTGATCTTTGCAAGATACCCTTTCTTTTCTTTTTGAAGGACTCGGATGTCCGTGAGTTTTTTTTCAATGTTTTGCTTGAAGGCAACCATTCCGGCTCTGGCCTCAGCGCGCTGACGTTCAGCTTCCTCCATACGAACCATATCGGTCCGGAAGGACTCGAGCAACTCATAGTCCTTTTGCGAGACAGTAGAAAGATATTGCGCTCGGCGCTGAAGATCTCCATACGAATCGGATGTTAAGAGCGCCTTCACATGACCAAACCGCCCTTCCATATATTGCACCCGAAGCCGTGAGAGAATCGCCTCGCGTCTGGCCTGGATGCCGGTTCGCATCGCCACGAGCTGTTCCGTAATCTCTTCAATTTCTCGGTCTTTTTGCCGAAGTTTCTGCTTGATATCCCGATGATCCTGTCGATGGCGAATCATTCGTTCATCCAGCGATTGGATGCCTTGGAGCACCGATTCCCACTTTTTTTCCGCTTCGTCCGCGCGCTTCCGTTTTTCTTGTATCTTGTCCTTCAACGCTTCGAGGGTCTTTCGTTGGCGTTCGATCTTTTCAGAAATTGAATCGTCCGCCCCTCCCGCAACCGATGCCGCTCCACCGAGCGCCGCACAACAGAGCAGGATAGACCACAAGATTTTCATGCGCGTCCCTCTCCGACTCGGAGGAGTGAGACCACACTTCCTGCGAGGCCCAACCCCATTCCTGCCATCACGAGGGCGACGCAAAAAGAAAACGGAAAGAATGACAGCATGCTCTCAATGCCACTGAACCGACCAGTCAACTGCATCTGCTGACGAAACAGTTCAAACCCAACTTTCATGATCCCCAATGACAATGCACTCCCGAAGGCTCCAAGCACGGCCCCTTCGAGAAAATACGGAATACGAATGAAAGTGCGCGTCGCGCCTATGGAACGAAGAATCTCTATCTCCTCCCGCCTGGTAAAAAGTGCGAGCCGAATCGTGTTGCCGATGATCGTCACCGAGGCGGCAGAAAGCAACATGCCCACCGCGATCGCAACCAGCTCGATGTAACCGATCAACTCAGCCAACACGTTGATCCATTCTTGATTATAATCGACCTTGGCGACGCCTTCCATCGTTTGCACCCGTTTGGCCCAGCCTTGCATCGACTCCGGAGACCGATAATTCTTGGCAAGCGTGACGACGAACGACGCCGGAAGCGGGTTCTCACCTAATCCCTCAAGCAAATGAGAATCCGCGGGGAATTGTGCGCGAAACTCCCTCAGGGCTTGCTCCTTTGAAATAAACAGCACCCCTGATACCATCCGATCCACCTTGAGCTGTTGCTCAAGCGCCTGCCTCCCATCATGAGAAACTCCGTCATCCAGATAGACCATGATCTTGACGTCTTCCTGGAGCGATCCGGCTGCATTCCGCAAATTCACGTACAAGAGCAGAAAAATGCCGACGCAGGCCAACGTAAAGGCTGTGGTCAAGACGGCCACGATCGTCGTCGTGCGATTGGTCCTCATATTGGCCCACGCTTCACGAACGATATACACGAACCGTCTCATGCTTCGACTCGCTCAGTCGATCGGCGTTCCGCCGTCAGCACTCCGTCCACCAGCGTCACCGTCCGACGATTAATCTGCTTCACGACCTGAGGATCGTGCGTGGCGACAATAACGGTCGTCCCACGGGCATTGATCAACTTGAATAACTCGATAATTTCCCCGGTGCGCTCAGGATCGAGGTTTCCCGTCGGTTCGTCGGCAAGGAGTATGACCGGTCCATTGACAATCGCTCGTGCAATGCACACACGCTGCTGTTCTCCGGCCGAGAGACTGTTCGGAGGCTGATCCTGCTTGTGATCGACACTCACAGCGCGCAACGCCTCCGTCACTTTCCGCCGGATGTCCTTCTCGGACAGGCCTTGAACGACCAGCGGCAGCGCCACATTGTCGAAAACGGATTTTTTCGATAGGAGACGAAAATCCTGGAATACCGTCCCGATCTTCCGTCGGAGATACGGAATCTCCGATAGTTTCAGCTTGGTCACGTTTCGGCCGTGCACGAAGATCTGTCCTTCATCGGGCTGCTCGTCGCCAATCAGCATGCGAAGTAAGGTAGATTTACCCGCTCCGCTTGGCCCCATGAGAAGAACGAATTCCCCCTTCTCGATCTCAATCGTGACATCGAGGAGCGCCGCGCGCCGGTCGTAGGATTTCGAAACATGGATGAGTTGAATGATCGCGTCCACGGAATTCCCTTACAGAAGGACAAGAGTTGTCACGGCTCAGTGACGTCAAACGCGTTCTGGACGTGCTCGATGTGTCCCTGCGCAGAAGGTCGCCCATGGACCAACACGACATCAAATCGGCAGACCTTGTCGGACCAGTGGCGCCGTGCCAAGTACAGTCCGGCCAGTTTTGCCAATTTGGCCCGCTTGCGATGGTTGACCGCCAGCAACGCCCCGCCAAAAGCTTCGGTCGCCCGACCTTTGACTTCGACAAAGACGACGACTCCACGGTCTTCCGCCACAAGGTCTAATTCTCCGATGGAAGTCCGTACGTTGCGATCGAGGATCCGATAGCCCTTGGCACGCAGAAGCTGTTCGGCCAAGCTTTCGCTGGCTTGACCATACACATGACGCTGGTCCGGAATAGTCATGCGCTTACAGCTCGAAGAGCCTAGGGCTTTCCGAAGGAGCAGGGCCCATCTTTGCCGCACTCATCACGTCCTGCACTGGGGAGAAGGTTCGACGGTGTATGGAACAGGGGCCATGACGAGCAAGTCGTGCTAAGTGTTCCGCCGTACCATAGCCCTTGTGAGACAGGAAGCCATATTCAGGGAACGTCTCGTGATAGTTCGCCATCAGGCGATCACGCGTAACTTTCGCGACGATGGACGCGGCAGCAATCGATATAGAGAGGGAATCCCCCTTAATAATGTGCCTTGTCGGCACCTTGAGCCCGGGAAGCACTACGGCATCAATAAGTACATAATCCGGAAGGGGAGCCAGTTGATCGATGGCTCGGCGCATCGCCAACCGGGTCGCGGCCAGGATATTGAGTCGGTCAATCTCCGCAACCTCCGCCGACCCGATGCCAACCGCCACGGCCAGTTCAAGAATCTCGGCATACACATGCTCACGATCCTTTGCCGACAGTTGCTTCGAATCGTTGATCCCGAGCAGCGGACATCGTATTGGGAGGATGACCGCCGCCGCAACCACGGGCCCAGCCAGGGGGCCTCTCCCAGCTTCATCGATACCGGCAATGCGTCGATAGCCACGGAGCCTGGCGACCCGTTCGAACTCCTGGGTGGGCCCCATCAAACACTCCCTCACCGGCAATCATGCGATCATCTGGCCATGATGGAACATAGGTTCAGGGATGTGACCTATGCCGTGACTGTCGTTTCTGTCGCTTCTTCCGATGCAGCGGGCTGCGCGGACGTTTTGCTCCCTCCCCCTCCTACAAACTCCCGCTCCTCAACTTTTGCGAACCTCCCCTTTTTGCCGCGCAAGTAGTAGAGTTTCGCGCGTCGAACCTTCCCCTGTCGAACCACGTCAATCTTGGCGACAATCGGAGAATGCACCGGGAAAATCCGCTCAACCCCGACTCCGTACGAAAGTTTTCGAACCGTAAACGTTTCCGTATTCAAGCTTCCCTTGCGGGCAATCACCGTTCCTTCGTAGACCTGAATCCGTTCTTTTTCGCCTTCGACGACTTTCACGTGGACCCTGACGGTATCCCCGATCTCGAAGTGAGGCACTGACTTCTTCGTCAACGATCGCTGAATTCGTTCCAACTGATTCATATCCCTATCCCTCCTCCCTGCATGCTATCGGAGCCGTCACCAAGCCTTCGCTCATCAACTCATCTAACAACCGTCGATCCTCACTCGTAAACAGCCGATCGTGCAAAAGATCGGGGCGTCTCAGGTACGTGCTGCGCAACGCTTGCTTTCGACGCCACAATCGAATCGCCTCATGATGGCCAGACAGCAAGACTTCGGGCACCCCGATTCCACCGATCTCGGCCGGTTTCGTATATTGCGGATACTCCAACAGCGATTCTGAAAAGGACTCGTCCAACGCAGACCGTGGGTCTCCTAAGACACCAGGAACCAAGCGTGCGGCGGCATCGATCAATACCAGCGCTGGTAATTCTCCTCCGGTCAGGACATAGTCCCCGAGTGACACCGCCTCGGGGGCCAAGGCCAGCCGCACACGTTCATCCACTCCTTCGTAATGCCCGCACAGAATCACGATGCGGCGACGCTCACCGGCCAACTCGTGCGCGTATTGTTGCGTCAATCGGCGACCATGAGGAGTCGGAAACACGATCCGAATATCCTCTCCATTCGACTGTGCGCCTTCCCGTACCGCGGCAACCGCCCGAAGAATCGGCTCCGCCTTCATGACCATCCCGGCCCCGCCTCCATAGGGCGTGTCATCCACCACTTTATGGCGATCTGTCGCGAAGTCCCGCACGTTATGGATGTTCACGCGAAGAAGGCCCTTCTCTTGTCCTCGCTTCAATATACTGTGAGTCAAAACCGGCTCAAACATCCCCGGAAACAATGTCAATATTTCGAACCGTAACATGCTAGCCATCCAATCCGTCGATCATCCGAACTGTCATCATTCGAGCGTGAAGATCAACCGCTCGAACCAGGTCTTTCGCCGCCGGGATCAAGAGTTCTTTCTCTTCGTGACGGACAACAAATACCGGATTTCCAGGCAAATTCCAAATTTCTTCCACTCGACCGACGATCCGTCCTTCCTCGGTATGCACGGTCAACCCGATCAAATCACACTCGTAATACTGCCCCTCCGGAAGGTCGGGCACCGATCCACGAATCGTCTGAATGTAACCTCCACGCCAAAGAGACGCTTCCTCCGGTGTGGTGAGACCGACCAGTCTAAGTATGAACCGAGCGCCAGCCCGTCTCACATGCGTGACGCTAGTCTCAAGACTCCGTCCATCTCTTCCAATCAGACCGACTCGCCGCAACCCTTCAAATCGGCCGGGCACATCCGAAAGCGGGCGAACCTTGATCTCCCCTCGGACGCCAAACGGACGTTCGATCTGGCCCACCGTCACGGTCTCGAGTTGATCCGCCATCCTACGACGTTATGATTTGGCCGGCGTCTTTTTTTGCGCGGCCTTTTCGGCTTCAAATTGCTTCCAGACCCCGGCCCTGCGCAGCAAGGTCCGCACGGTGACCGTGGGCTGAGCACCGTGGTGCAGCCACTTGAGCACACGATCCTGCTTGAGTTCCGGGACACCGGCCTCTTTTAGGGGATCGAAGATCCCAAGGATCTCAAGGAAACGTCCGTCGCGGGCCTTCCGTGAGTCCGCCGCTACCACTCGATACATCGGTCGTTTGTGTCTTCCCGTTCGAGCCAGCCTCAAATGTACAGCCACAACTGTCCTCCTTCTCCCGCCTATGTGAAGACCGCCTACCGAGACCGTAAGAGCTGGGCGAGCTGCCGACGCCCACCCGAACCGGTCATCGCTTTTGCCAACTTCTTTGCGGACAAGAATTGCTTGATCAGGCGATTCACGTCCTGCACCGTGGTACCGCTCCCGCGGGCAATTCGCTTTTTTCGGCTCCCATTGATGATCGTATGATCTCGGCGTTCCCGCGCGGTCATCGAATCGATCACGGCAACGACCCGACCGATCTCGCGCTCCGGCCTATCGCCTTCGAGCGCTTGTTTTAACTTTTGACCGCCCGGAAGCATGCCCAACATTTGCTCCAAGGACCCCATCCGACTCACCTGCCCCAACTGAGTCCGAAAATCCTCCAGCGTAAACGTATTACTGCTGAGCCGCTTCTGCGATTCCTCCGCTTGCTCCCGAGTGATGCTCTCTTGCGCTTTTTCAATGAGCGATAAGACGTCGCCCATCCCCAGTATGCGGGAGGCCATCCGATCCGGATGAAACGGTTCAAGAGCATCCAACTTCTCGCCGACACCCAGAAACTTGATGGGCTTGCCAGTCGCAGCTCGAACAGAGAGAACCGCTCCCCCACGTGCGTCACCCTCGACTTTCGTTAGAATCACGCCGGTGAGCCCAACCTTGTGGTCGAACTGGCCGGCCATCGTGACGGCATCCTGACCGGTCATCGCATCTGCAACCAGCAGCACTTCATGAGGAGACACTGCGGACTTCACGGCGATCAGTTCGCCCATCAATTCTTCATCGATATGCAAGCGACCGCCGGTATCCAATATGACGAGGTCGAAGCCCTGCTCTTGTCCTCGATCGACCCCTGCGCGACAGATGCGCACGACATCGGCTTGTGAAGCCTGGGCATAATCGATCCGATGAACGTCCACTCCAAGATCACGACCCAGGGCCTCCAATTGCTCACCGGCTGCGGGTCGGCGAGGATCAGCCGCAACGAGGAGCACGCGCTTGCCTTGATTCTTAAAGAGACGCGCGAGCTTGCCGCTCGCCGTCGTCTTTCCGGCGCCTTGCAAACCGACCATCATCACGATCGTCGGCGGTCTGGAGCTCAGGGCTAGGCCAGCCCGTTCATGCCCCATCATTGCACGCAGCTCATCCCAGACGACCTTGACGACCTGGTGCCCAGGCGTCAAACTCTGGAGCACCTCCTGCCCGATCGCTTTTTCACGGACCCGATCGATAAACTCTTTGACAATCTTAAAGTTGACGTCCGCTTCGAGCAGCGCAAACCGCACTTCTTTCAGCGCTTCGGTAATATTTTGCTCCGTGAGCACACCCTGCCCGCGAAGCTTCCGTAAGACCTTCTCGAACTTCTCGCTCAGCGCATCAAGCATGCCGTCTGACCGCCACAAAGAAAGAGGCCATCGAGGCCTTGAACCAGGCCTTCGATCGCCTCGAAAATCCTAGAAAAAGATCATCGGGGAGTCTATAGGACCGGGAAAGACAAGTCAAGGCCGTCACAAGTCAGTAGTTTTATTGACATGCCGCAAATCTTCGGAGTATGGTGCATTTTAAGCACGACGAACTTCACGAGTTGATCCTGTACGGAGGACAAGCGGTCGCGTGAGAAAATCGCCCTGGGTACTCCTCATGTTTGTGCTGATCGGTGGCCTGCTTGGCGGAATCCTCGGAGAAGTTCTCCACCTTATGGCACCCCAAGGGACCATCCAGAGCATCTTCTCGACTCATTTCACGCCCGGTATCGACCCGCCTCTCACCATAGACCTCGTCTTGATCAAGCTCGTACTAGGGTTCGGTGTGAAGATCAACATTCTGAGCGTTCTCGGGATGTTTATCGGCATCTACCTCTACAAGCACGTTTAGGATTCCGCATTCAACGCGTGAAGCCGCAACGATCGAATCTGGTTGCGCAATTCCGCAGCCCGTTCGAAGGCCAGCTCTTTGGCCGCCGCTTTCATCTCCGTCTCCAATCGTTCGATCCGTTGATCGATTGATTCGGTACCCCCATACGGCGCCACCGACTCCGCCGCAAGATCCAGCTGCACATAATCCATGTCGCCGACCCCATACTCGAGCGGAGGTATATTCTTCGTAATCCCAACAGGAGTGATGCCATGTGCTTGGTTATACTGAGCCTGGATGGCTCGGCGTCGGTTTGTTTCCTCAATCGCTTGTGTCATCGAATTAGTTACAACATCACCGTAAAAAATCACCCGTCCGGCAAGATTGCGCGCCGCTCGACCTGCCGTTTGGATCAACGCGCGATACGAACGCAGATAGCCTTCCTTATCGGCGTCCAAAATAGCGACAAGACTGACCTCGGGGAGATCGAGCCCTTCGCGCAGCAAGTTGATCCCGACCAGCACATCGAAGATCCCGCATCGGAGATCGCGGACGATCTCGGCTCGCTCGAGCGTCTTGATGTCCGAATGCAGATACCGAACCTTCACGCCAAGGTCGTGAAAATACTCCGTCAAATCTTCCGCCATCCGCTTCGTGAGCGTCGTGACCAACACCCTGCCGCCCTTGGCAATCTCCGAACGAACCTGACCAAGCAGCTGATCGACTTGCCCCTTTGCCGGCGCCACCTCGATCGGCGGATCCATGAGCCCGGTTGGACGCACAATCTGTTCGATCACGTCAGGGCCGGCATGCCGGAGCTCAAATGCGCCGGGCGTGGCGGAAACATACACCACCTGGTTAAGACACCGCTCGAATTCGGCAAATTTGAGCGGGCGGTTGTCGACTGCCGACGGAAGTCTGAATCCATACTCCACCAGTGTCCGTTTTCGGGAATAGTCGCCTTCATACATGCCCCCGACCTGGGGAACGGTCGCGTGTGACTCATCGACAATCAAGAGAAAATCCTTCGGAAAATAGTCCAGCAACGTGGGAGGCGCTTCACCCGGAATCCGGCCGCTGAGATGGCGTGAGTAGTTTTCGATGCCATGACAATAGCCCATCGCTCGGATCATTTCGAGGTCGAATTTGGTGCGTTGCTGAATTCGTTGCGCCTCCACCAAGCGTCCTGCTTTCCGGAAATACGACACGCGCTCATCGAGCTCCTCCTCGATGCCGGTAATGGCTCGTTCATAGTGGTCGGGAGCGATGAGATAATGGGTATTCGGGTAGATGGCGACCTTGGGCAACTTGCCCATCGACTTTCCGGTGAGCGGGTCGATTTCATGGATGGCATCGACGACGTCTCCGAACAACTCGATGCGCACCGATTTCGCCTCGGACGAAGCCGGGAAAATCTCGATCACATCGCCTCGCGCCCGAAATGTCCCTCGATGAAAGTCCACATCATTCCGCTCGTATTGGATCTCCACTAACTTCGACAAGATCTTTTCCCGCCTCGTCTCTGTCCCCTCCTCCAGGTAAATGAGCATGTCATGATAGACCTCCGGAGACCCCAACCCGTAAATACAGGACACGGAAGAGACGATCAGGACATCGTTCCGTTGGAGCAGTTCGGTCGTGGCAGAATGGCGCATCTGATCGATGGCGTCATTGATCGACGCATCCTTGGCAATATAGGTATCGCTCTGGGGGATGTACGCCTCCGGTTGATAATAATCGTAATAGCTAATGAAGTATTCCACTGCATTATGGGGAAAGAACTGCTTGAACTCTTGATAGAGTTGTCCGGCGAGGGTCTTGTTGTGGACCAGCACCAGAGTCGGCTTCTGCACCCGCTCAACGATATTGGCCATCGTAAAAGTCTTGCCCGAGCCCGTGACCCCGAGCAAAACTTGATGCTTCTTCCCAGTCAGGATACCGGTCGAAAGCTTGTCGATGGCGGCGGGCTGATCCCCGCAGGGTTTGAAGGGAGCTGAAAGCTTAAAATGCGGCACGATCATCTCCTGTAACAACCAGGATCCACTACGGGAACGTCTGGTCCTGTGGCCCAATGAAAAAAGGGCTGCCGGAGGTTCCGGCAGCCCTTCGTCTCACATACGGCAGATTCGCAGTTAGCCGCGGCCGCCGAATCCTCCTCGCCCTCCTCCGCCGGAACGGGGCTCCTGAGGACGCGCTTCATTCACCGTTAAGGTGCGCCCGCCGAATTGCGTGTCGTTCAACGCAGTAATCGCTGCCTGTGCCTCACCGTCCGCCGACATTTCGACAAACCCGAATCCTCGCGACTGACCGGTAAACTTGTCCGTGATGATCCGCGCCGACGCGACGGTTCCGTGCGCGGCAAACAAGTCGCTCAGTTCTTGCTCGGTCGTTGAGTAGGGTAATCCGCCAACATAGATCTTCGCACCCATCAGCTCCTCCTTATGACACAATGATGTTGTCTTGGACGCGAGAAAACAGCGATGAAGGGATGGGCCGAAGACGTCAACACAACGGCGATTTAGCTCTGTCTTCCGATCAGATTCCCAGGCGAGCCCAAAACAACATTCGTCCAGGCCTTGTCACTCTCCGCGCCGGTCTTGCCAGGCCTTTCGCACACCGGCAACGCGATGCTACTCCAGACCGCTGGAAAAGGCAAGCTTGAGATGAACCCGGCCGGCCGTCAGTAGGCCGGCGGGGAAGACAGCGGCCGGTGAGAAAAGAGCGGAACCGCGTGGAAACTATCGAAAAACATCGCGGATTTCCCGACCAAGACGAATCCGACCAGGCCTAATCCCAGCGCTTGGTCCTCAACGGAAAGAACCAGCGTGCCATCGACAGACACCTCGATAAAATCTTTACTGATGATGGTATTCCGTTGCACCCTGAGGGAATGCCAATCGCTCTCCTTGAGGTTGACGAAAGCCTGAGCGAGGGGCGTCCCGCGGCCATCGGAGATACGCAGCACTTGTGCGTGGCGTTGTCCCGAATCGACAACCGCAGCGTAGAAATTCTTGGCGTCGCGCGCACCCAGGACCAGCCCCCCGACTCCCACGCCGCCCGGCGTATGAAAGCGAACGCTGAGGTCCGGATATTCATACTCGAGTCCCTTGACCAACAACACCTGAAAGCACTGCTGCGCGCAGACGGATGAGCCGGCAACGACATTCGGCGGGGACGGTGCATTCGTGCTCGCCCGTACCAGCCACGTCGCTGGAAGCTCATCGTCGGAGATGCCTGGCTCGAAGCCCTCCGGAAGGTTATGGATCTGATCCTGATCGAAAGTCCACTTTTGGAAGAGCCCGCCGGTCGCTTGCTGTTTGAGATTGGCGGCCTTTTCTTCACGGGTTTCGGACTGAAGGCCATAGCTCGAACCGGCTTCCACCAGCCAACCCAGGGCGGCCAAGAGCAGGACGAACCGCATAAGTTGGAGTTGTCTCATGAAAGGCGGCTGAGCGCGATCCAGCGACCACACACCTCTCACCTTGTGTTGAGTGGTTTCTTAATTTGAAGAATCTCGCGTTGTAACCGGTCGCGTTCGTCGAGAATTTTCTTTCTGCGCGCCCATCGATCCCACGTCCACCACCGCAGCTTTTCCTTAAATGTCACCGTCGGCGGCTTAGCGCTGCCACCTGGAGCCTGCTGAAATGAATAGCCTTCATGGCTGTCGCGTTGCTCGAAAAAGCGTCGGTACAAATGATCGTATAGTCCTTTTCCTAACTCTCCGCCTGCCATACTCGCTCCGTTACCATAGGATCGCTCTTTATCCTCTTGGCTCGACGACCGACCCAAGCGATGCTAAATAGTACCTGGGCGCAATGTGGCTCTGCAACCTGCATAGCCGGCTATGCTATGATCTGAATGGTGAAGAAGTTGCCCTCTACGGTCAGGATTTTACCATGAATTCCACACGGCGCATCAAGGAACTATGGGTGTGTCGTCTCGTCGTCGTTCTGGCGCTGTTGCTCGTAACGGACCGGCCGTTCACTCAAGCTCAATCGTCTGAGCCGGCCCTGGAAGCTGCCATCGAAACGCTTTCCTCCGACCGGATGCTTGCCGATATCCGAACCCTGAGTGGGCCATCGTTTAATGGACGGCAAACCGGGACCAAGGACGACTTCGAATCAGCGCAGTGGGTGGCACAAAAGTTTCTATCGGCTGGGTTACAGCTCCCACACATTCAGAATGGGTCGCTGCCCCTTCCCTTCCTCACCGAACACAATGGCACCTCACAGGGAGCGATGGCAACCCTTGTGCCTCTCGCCAGGATGTTGTCGAACCCGGCACTTAGGATCGGCACGGGAGACGGTCTCACGGATAGACAAGCCGGTACCGATTACTTTCCCATCTTCGACTCCCCATCCGCTGATATCCAAGGCCTGGTCGTCTTCGTCGGATACGGTATCGTTGACTCGGCTTGTGGCATCGACGACTACGCCGGTGTTGATGTGACCAACAGCATTGTGCTGTTTCTTCGCGGCAAGCCGGAGCATTACCGAAAGCCCGTCAGCCATGCCGATAAAGTTCGATGGGCACGGGAACGGGGCGCCATCGGCTATCTGACAGCTACGGGACCAATCCTACATCCGTATGAAGCCCGCCGTGGGGTCACCGGTCAGCCCAGCGCTTTCTATGGGCAGCTGCCTCCCGACCAAGCCATTCCAGGTGCTTGGATCAGCACGGCCGTTGCCCAGGCACTGCTGGCTGGGGCAAATAGCGACACGCCCGATCGCCTCCGCGCCTTTCAGGAACAATTGAACAAAGCCCCGTCACCGCACGCCACGCGGACCGATCAATTTGCGTCGTTACACTGGAGGACCACGATCGAGGACGGCATATTGGCCAATGTGGTGGGGATGATCCCGGGGACAGGGACAGAAACCGTGATCATCGGAGCGCACCGTGACCACTTCGGTCGCCCCGGGGGGATACTCTTTCCAGGCGCCGACGACAACGCATCCGGAACAGCCGTCATCTTAGAGGTGGCGCGGGCCTTGGCACAAGCCGACCTGCGTCCCTTACGGACGATTCTTTTTGTCTCGTTCAGCGGAGAAGAGCGCGACCTCCTCGGCTCACGGCTCTATGCATCGCGACCCATCGTTCCACTGAACTCGACCAAGGCCATGATCAACATCGACCATGCCGGCGTTGGGAACGGACGGCTCACCGTGGGAGTGACAGGTCTGGAAAACGATCTCCTTCAAGATGCAGAGAAGCGCGCCGACGTTGGCGACAAAGTCGATCTGTATGGATTCTTCCCCGGAGGCGATCATGTGCCTTTCAAGGAAGCCGGTGTCCCGACGGTCACCGTGGTGAGCGGAGGTGTCCATCCATACTTTCATCAACCGACGGATACCGCTGATACCATTGATCCAGGCATCTTACACAGCGTGGCCAGATACGTGTTAGCTGTGGCGTGGCAACTAGCCTGTCAACCGTGACGAGTCGCCCATTGTGCGGGGTAGAGGGATACTCGTGGAGTAGGTTTCTTTATGGAATCTCGTCGAAGATGCCGGACTCGATCGGAGGCAACGGAGCAGTTTGACGTGGTGGACCCGGGAGGACAGTCGCCGTTCCTACTTGATTCGCGCCCTGGATGAGGCCGATAGACAGCTGGGGACCGAAGGTCATGACGGCTCCACTCCAGGCCTGCCCCGTCGTTGGATTTCGAAAGTTATAGGATTGAACACTCTGTCCAGGGGAGAACAGAAACCCCTGTGTCCCCTGCTGATCAGCATACAGGCTCCCCCCGCCTAACCTAAACAAAGTACCGATCCCTCCATCAAAAGAACGCACACTCGAAGCGCCTGACACGCTTTGCGCCCATACCGATGGGCAGGCATTCAGGCCAACGATCATCAGAACACACAACATACCGCCGATCGTACCTCCCCATCGAAACCAAGAACATGACTCTTCAATGCAAGGAGGAGAATGAATCTTCATGACAAGACCCCTCACACGATTTATAGTATGCTCTCTTTCCAATCGCCGATCAAGGAGGCGCCTATGGATTGCAGATCCTCAGTCGGCCCGTTTTCCCTCGCGATCATCTCGATCGCGTGCATGGGGGGCCTTACATCTCCACTCAAGAGCTGGAGCTTGGACATCACTCAACCGATCCCCGAGGAGCGTCGTGAAACCGTCTCGTTGGCGGATGCAGCGGTTCGCGCACTGCAGCACAACCTAGACATCACCATCAGCCGCCACACGAAAGAAAGCCGCCTGGCCGACATTACGGTTGAACAAGCCAAGTTCGATCCGACCATCAGTATGAACGGTCAGTACAATCGGACCGTCAACCCATTGAACAGACCCGTGTTCGGTGGAACGGTCGGCATTCTGGATGAGATCACGACCTTCGACCAACGGAGTCATTCGTTGACGTTCGATGCATCGACTAATCTCATCACCGGGGGAAATTTCAATGTGAACTATGCCCCGGCCCGTAGCAGTATCAATCAAAATGTCGCTCGAGGATTCTTGTTCAATCCGGCATGGACAGGCGGATTGGCCTTCACATTCACCCAACCGCTGCTCCGAAACGCAGGCATCTCGATCAACAACACGTTCATCAAGGTCGCACAAAATAATGCCGCGGTCGAAGAGCATGTCTTTCGCGACCGGGTGATGACCGTCGTCGCCACGATGGAACAGACCTACTGGGAGCTCGTCTTTGCGAATGAGAATCTGCATGTCGCACAGGCCGCCATGAAAGCCGCCGAGGAACTCTTGGCGACGAACCGCGCCAAGGCCAAAGCGGGTATCATGTCGATCGTCGACGTACTCCAAGCGGAAGCAGCGGTTGCGTCGAGAGTGGAACAGGTCTTGGTGGCAGAGAAAGCCATTCGCGATCAAGAAGATCAGCTCCGACGTCTCTTGAACCCTGGAGAAGAGGAGCTCCGGCACGACGTGCGGCTCACGCCGGCCGATTCTCCCGTGACGTTCCTGGAGCCTATCAGTCTTCAGGAAGCCATCGATACCGCGATCGAACAGCGACCGGAAATCGCCCAGGCCAAGAAGAATATCGAATCCGGCGAACTGAGCAAGCAATTCGCCAGGAACCAACTACTCCCGACGTTGTCGTTTCAAGGCACCATGGGTCTTGCCGGACTGGGCGCTGACTACGGGGACTCCTTCACTAAAAACTTCAGCGGTGACTTCTACAACTACGGAGCCGGCCTGGTTTTCAGCTATCCGCTCGGCAACCGATCGGCCATCAGCACCTACAACAAAAGGAAACTCGAGGCTCATAACGCCGAGGTGACGCTCGCCAATGTGCGACAGCAAATCATCGTCGGCATCCGTGAGGCGGTGCGTCGTGTCCAGACCGACTTCAAACGCATCGAAACTACCAGGTCGGCGCGCATCATGGCGGAGAAGCAATTGCAAGCCGAGCAAGAGCGATTGAAAGTCGGACTCAGCACGACCCGCTTCGTGCTGGAGTTTCAACGAGACCTCGCCACCGCCCAAGGCAACGAGCTGCGAGCCATCGTCGATTACAACAAGTCCTTGTCGAACCTCGCGCGCCATAAAGCGACGACGCTGGACCGTTATCATCTCGAACTCTCGTAGCCATCCAGTGGCGTCCGGACCGGACCAGTCGCCCCTCTCTCACACTCCCACTATCGGAGCGGCGCTGGCGCTGTTCCCCGTCGGAGCCACGATCGGCTACTACGGACTTCCCGCTTCCTTCCAAGAACAACTCCTCGTCCAATTTGCTCCACAACTCATGGCCTATATAGGTCTCGGCCTCTGGGCAAGGGATGCGTCTTACGTTCCGGCTCGTCTTGGTCTGGAATGGGAAAAGGCATGGAATGGATTCCGTTGGGGAGCGCTGACAGGACTGGGGCTGGGGGCGATGAACACGTGCGTCATTCTCGTGGTCTATCCATCCTCAGGCTACGACATCACCTTCCTGAAACACACCCCGCACGGTCGGCTTCCCGCCCTCCTCATGGTGCCGTGGGTGATCTGTGGTATCGCGACGTTCGTAGAGGTGAACTTTCGCGGGTTCATCTTGGGCCGTCTGGCCGAACTCGAATCACATCGGCGACGGTCCGATTCTTCTCCTCGGCTCGCGCCCCTTGCCCTTCTCGCCAGCGCGCTCACATTTGCATTCGATCCATTCCTGGTCAATACGTTTCAGTATCTTCACTGGATCGCTCTCTGGGACGGCATGATCTGGGGAAGCATTTGGCTCAGATCCCGCAACCTCTGGATCACGATCGTGGCGCATGCGGTTGAGGTCGTCATCATGTACAGCGCGGTCAGAGTCGCGATAGGATGAGGCCCCAATGGTGTGCCGCTGAACTGTGGCGCGGAAGGGCAAGGAGAACGAAGCCGACATCACCGCGCGGGAAGCCATGGAAGCGTTTCACGGCAACGAAGAGGAGGCTCTGTGAATGGTCTTGGTAAGTATCTGCTCTATTTCTTGTTAGGCGGCGGTATCGTGAGCTTCTCGACCTATCTTGGCTCACAGGGGAAATCGTTCCTGGCCGCGATGGCCAGCACCTTTCCCGCAATCACCGGCGTGACATTCATCCTGCTCTATGCGAAGGGCGGTGGAGTGACCACGGTGGCGTACGCAAAGAATCTGCTCTGGTTTGTTCCGCCCTGGACCATCTACGTCTTCGCTATGATCCTGGGCATTCCGCGCCTCGGCTTCTGGCCCGCAATGGTTGGCTCGCTCGTCCTGTATATGGCATGTATCGGGCTTGTGAAGATGCTGCTGCGTTAGACTCGCGCAGCCGCCGGATCGTCACTCCACCACCGTACCATTCGGACTCACCATGAGCATGCTGCTGTTGGTACTGATCGTTTCATAATCGACATCGATGCCGATGATCACAATTGCACCGCGGTTCCTGGATTCACCGGTTTGAAACTTTTCCACCCTTCGCCATCGATTGCGGTAAGCCAGCGCGTCCTTTTCCCTTATTTCATCGCCGTTTTCGCCGACTTGCCTGCTTGCAGATACTGATTGATCCCTGCCGCCATCTTACGTCCTTCGGCGATGGCCCAGACGATGAGCGAGGCGCCCCGCTTGGTATCGCCGCCAGCGAAGACGCCGTCGAGATTGGTCATGAAATGCTGATCGACCGCCACGGCGCCGCGCGCGTCGTATGTCACACTTAGGTCATCAAGAAGACCGGTTTTGATCGGACCGGTGAACCCCATGGCCAGCAACACCAAATCGGCATTCATCTCAAACTCAGTGTTGGGAACAGGCGCGAACTTCCCGTTCTCAAACTTTACTCGATGCGCATGCAGCTTTGTGACATGGCCATTGTGGCCGGAGAACTTCGTCGTTGACACGCTCCATTGCCGGTCACACCCCTCTTCGTGGGCGTGAGAAGTACGCAACTGCATCGGCCAGAGCGGCCAAGGAGTCGACGTGGACCGGGTCGGCGGCGGTTCAGGCAACAACTCAAATTGATGCGCTTCGACACAGCCTTGACGGTGCGCGGTACCGAGGCAGTCGGACCCAGTGTCACCCCCGCCGATGATCACAACCCGTTTGCCCTTTGCGGTGATCGGCTCATCGGTGACAGGAATGCCAGCCGCACGCTTATTTTGTTGAGTCAGATATGCCATAGCAAGATGCACACCCTTGAGCTCACGGCCAGGGATCGGCAGCTCGCGAGCCTGCTCGGCACCCATCGTCAATCCCACGGCATCGAACTGACGGCGCAACTGTTCGCCGGTGATATCCTTGCCGACGGCAACGCGGGTTTGGAACTTCACTCCTTCGGCTTTCATTTGCTCCAAGCGACGGTCGATGACCCATTTCTCCATTTTGAAGTCGGGGATGCCGTAGCGCAGGAGGCCGCCGATCCGATCGGATTTTTCGAAGACCGTCACCTCATGGCCGGCGCGAGCCAATTGTTGTGCGGCAGCCAAACCCGCCGGGCCGGAACCGACGATCGCAACCGTTTTCCCTGTCTTGACGACCGGCAAGACCGGAGCGACCAGCCCATCGTTGAATCCGCGATCGACGATGTTCCATTCGATGATGCGGATGGAGACCGGATCCTCATTGATACCGAGCACACAGGCCCCTTCGCAGGGCGCTGGGCAAAGCCGACCCGTGAATTCGGGAAAGTTATTCGTCGTGTGCAGCGCTTTGAGGGCATCTTTCCAGCGGCCGCGATACACCAGATCGTTCCATTCAGGGATGAGATTGACCACGGGACAACCCGTACTGCCTTGACAGAACGGCACACCGCAATCCATGCAGCGCGCGCCTTGAGTCTTGAGCTTCTCCTCCGAGATAGGCTCGTACATCTCTTTCCAATCGAGTACGCGTAACTCAATCGGCTTTCTCTTCGGGCCCTCACGGGCGTATTTTAGGAACCCCTTAGGATCACCCATATACTTACTCGTCGCTCATATTTCGCATCTCGTCATTCGCAAGCAATTTATACTTCACAAACGACTCTTCACGTTCAATGCACCGCACTCGCTTTCCGTCTCCGTTCTTCGAGGACGCGTTTGTAATCGACCGGCATCACTTTCACAAACCTCGGCAAGGTGGGCTCGAATACATCGAGCACCTGCTTCGCCTTACGGCTCCCGGTGTACATAAAATGTTTCGTAATCAACCCGTGGAGCAGTTGCTTGTCTTCTTTCACGGTGACCGCTTCCAGCTCCACCATCCCAGTGTTACAACGACTTTGGAACGTCCCGGCGTCGTCCAACACGAACGCCACTCCACCGGACATGCCAGCTGCGAAGTTTCGGCCTGTCCTGCCGAGCACCACGACCACGCCGCCCGTCATGTATTCACACCCGTGGTCGCCCGTCCCTTCCACGACGGTCTGTGCCCCGCTGTTCCGAACGGCAAACCGTTCGCCCGCGCGACCGTAGAAGTAGGCTTCACCCTGCGTCGCCCCATAAAGCGAGGTATTACCGATCACAATGGTTTCCGCCGGATCGTACAGCGCATCCTTCGGTGGATACACGATGATCTTCCCGCCGGAGAGCCCTTTGCCGATATAGTCGTTCGACTCCCCTTCCAACGTCAACGTGATTCCTCGCGCGAGGAACGCGCCGAAGGATTGCCCCGCCGACCCATTGAACTTAATCGAGATCGTATCCTCCGACAGCCCTTCGAGGCCATATTTCTTCGCGATTTTGCTCGACAGTACCGTGCCCGTCGTCCGATTCACGTTGCGAATCGGCAACTCGATCGTCACCTTCTCGCCGTTGTCGATCGCCGGGCGACATCGCTCAACCAGTTCATTATCAAGAATGTGGTCGAGACCATGGTCCTGCTTCTGCACGCAATACCGGGCCACGTGCGGCCCGACGTCGGGTATGGCCAAGAGCGGCGAGAGATCCAATCCCTTGGCCTTCCAGTGATCAACCGCCTTGGTGATCTTAAGCATGTCGACGCGGCCTACCATCTCGTTGATCGTCTTGAACCCCAGCTTCGCCATGAGTTGCCGGGCTTCTTCAGCGACGAAGAACAAGTAGTTCACGATATGCTCAGGCTTGCCGTTAAATTTTTTGCGCAATTCGGGATCTTGCGTCGCAATGCCGACCGGACAGGTGTTCAGATGGCACTTGCGCATCATGATACAGCCTTCGACGATGAGCGGCGCCGTCGCAAACCCGTACTCCTCCGCGCCCAGCAGCGTGGCGATCACCACGTCACGGCCCGTCTTCATCTGTCCGTCCGTTTCAACCCGAATGCGCCCACGCAGATCGTTGAGCACCAGCGTTTGATGGGTTTCCGCCAGGCCCAACTCCCACGGGATGCCTGCGTATTTGATCGACGACAATGGTGATGCGCCCGTGCCGCCAGAATCCCCGCTGATCAGCACCTTGTCCGCGTGGGCTTTTGCGACGCCGGCGGCGACGGTCCCGACGCCGACCTCGGCCACGAGCTTGACCGAGACCCCGGCCTCCGGATTCGAATTCTTCAGGTCGAAGATCAACTGGGCCAAATCTTCGATGGAATAGATATCATGATGCGGCGGAGGCGAAATCAGCTGCACGCCCGGCGTGGAATATCGGAAGCGCGCGATCTGTTCGTCGACCTTGTGCCCCGGCAACTGCCCGCCTTCGCCGGGTTTCGCGCCCTGCGCCATCTTGATTTGCAATTCACGGGCATTCACCAGGTAATGCGCGGTCACGCCGAACCTGGCCGACGCCACTTGTTTGATATAACTGTTCTTCGAGTCGCCGTTCGGCATGGGCTTGAAGCGCTCAGGATCTTCTCCGCCTTCCCCGGTGTTGCTCTTGCCCCCAAGCCGATTCATGGCGATCGCAAGCGTCTCATGGGCTTCTTTGCTGATGGATCCGAACGACATCGCGCCCGTGTTGAAACGCTTAACGATTTCCTTGGCAGGCTCCACCTCTTCGATGGGAATCGGCTGGGGCGCGAATTTGAACTCGAGCAGCCCACGCAGGTTCGAGCGTCGTTGACTCTCATCATTGACCAGCTGAGCGAACTCGGCGTAGGTCTTCTCGTCGTTGGCACGGCTGGCATGCTGCAGTTTATAGATCGTGTCCGGATTCCAATTATGATGTTCGCCCTGGATACGGTAGTGGACTTCTCCGCCGAACTCCAGTTGTCGGATCGAGGCCGGCTCGTAGGCGGCGCGATGTCGCCGCAAGGTCTCCTCACCGATTTCTCGAATCCCGACGCCATCGACACGTGACGCCGTGCCCGTGAAGTACCGATCGATGAGTTCGTGATTCAACCCGATCGCCTCGAAAATCTGCGCGCCGCAGTAGGATTGCACGGTCGAGATGCCCATCTTAGAAAAGATCTTGAGCAAGCCCTTGTTGATGGCCTTGATAAACTTGCCCTCCGCCGTTTGCGCATCGAGCCCCTCAGGAAGATACCCATCACGCTCCATATCGACGATCGTTTCGAACACAAGATACGGATTGATCGTGCCGGCGCCGTAGCCGATCAAGGATGCAAAGTGGTGCACATCTCGGGGTTCCCCTGTTTCGAGGATCAATCCGACTTCCGTCCTCGTGCACTCCCGCACCAGATGATGGTGCACGGCCGAGATACCGAGCAGGCTCGGAATCGGAGCCCACGCTTCATCGACCCCGCGATCACTGAGAATTAGGAATTTATACCCCTCCTTGATCGCGAGTGAAGCCTCTCGGCACAGCTCATCGACCGCGGCACCCAGGCCGTCGGCGCCTTCGGCGACGCGAAACAACATGCGCAACGTCTTGCACTTGAAATGTGGATCGGAAATCCCACGGATCTTTTGCAGATCCGCATTGGTCAAAATCGGCTGTTGAACCTTAATGCGACGGCAAGACTCCGGCGACTCATCCATCAGGTTGGGCTTCGGCCCGATGTTCGTGACGAGCGACATCACAAGCTGCTCGCGAATCGGATCGATAGGCGGATTGGTCACCTGAGCAAAGAGCTGCTTGAAGTACTTGAACAAGAGCTGCGGTCGATCAGACAAAACCGCCAAGGGAGTATCGGTGCCCATCGAAGAAATCGGCTCCTCGCCATTGACGATCATGGGGGAGATGACCATCTTGAGCTCTTCGACGGTGTAGCCGAACGCCTGCTGCCGCTGCCTGATCGTCGGATGATCCGGCTGCGGGACATTCAACGGTTCGGGCAGTTCATCGAGGGACACTCCGTATTGGGTCACCCAACTGCGGTACGGTTTCCGCTTCGCCATATCGGTCTTGATCTCTTCATCGTCGATGATCCGGCCTTGGACCGTATCGACGAGGAACATCCGCCCGGGCATGAGCCGGCCCTTGATCCGGATGTTCTTGGCCGGAACCGGTAACACCCCGGCTTCCGACGCCAGCACAACCGTCTCATCCGTCATCACCTGATAGCGGCAGGGGCGGAGTCCGTTACGATCCAAGGTCGCCCCGATCATCTTGCCGTCGGTAAAGCAGACCGCCGCCGGCCCGTCCCAGGGCTCCATCATCGCCGCGTGATACTGGTAAAATCCCCGGCGATCTAAATCCATCTGCGGATTCGCCACCCATGGCTCGGGAATCAACATCATCATGGCGTGCGGCAATGACCGTCCTCCAAGCAGAAGGAATTCGAGGGTATTGTCCAGACAGGCCGAGTCGCTTTGATCCTCGGTCACGATCGGGAACAGTTTCTCCATGTCCTTGCCGAACAGATCGGAATGGAGGCGGCCTTGTCGGGCCTTCATCCAATTGACGTTCCCCTTCAGTGTGTTGATCTCGCCGTTGTGACAGACGTACCGATAGGGGTGGGCCAACGGCCAGGTCGGGAAGGTATTCGTGCTGAAGCGGGAATGCACCAACGCCAGAGCGCTCACCATCCGTTCATCGGTCAGATCCTGGTAATACGCGGCCATTTGATGGGGCAAGAGCAGTCCTTTGTAGACGATCGTGTGGGCCGATAAACTGGGCACATAAAAATGTTCTCTCCCCTGAATCGCCGATTCGATAACCGCTTTTTCCACTCGCTTTCGAATCACATACAGTTTTCGTTCAAACTGAGCCTCGTTGAGCGCGTCACGCGCGATGAAAATTTGCCGCATGAACGGCTCGGTCTTTCGCGCTTGCACGCCGATACTGTCGCTTTTGACCGGCACATCGCGCCATCCGAGCAACCGGAGCCCTTCCTCGGCGATGATCTCGGCAAACAGCTTTTCGCACAGTCGTCGAGACTCCGCATTCGGCGGCAGGAATAACTGCCCAACTCCATACTCGCCGACTTCCGGCAATGACACACCGGCGTCCCCTGCAACCCGTTTGAAAAAGGTGTGCGGAACCTGCACTAGAATCCCGGCGCCATCTCCCGTACAGGGATCGGATCCCTGCGCCCCGCGGTGAGTCAGATTCTCTAGAACCTGAAGTCCCTTACGGACAATGTCATGGGACTTCTTGCCCTTGATATTGACCACAAACCCGATCCCGCACGAGTCTTTCTCATGCCGAGGATCATAGAGACCTTGCCGACCGGGAAAACCTGGAGTACTCATCTATCTATCTCTTTAACTTTTTAAAAGATTGAGGCTTTCTCTGTTGGATGGAGTTGAGCGTGAGCCAAAAGCCGGGGTGGATGACCCCTAATCGTCTGCAGGATGGCCCACAGCCGATTGTCACGCTCAGAACTTACTGGAAGGCTCATTCCTCTGTCAAGGTGACAATGGGCCTATACCCCTTTCATTTACTTGACTTTATTTCCCCGGCTGCCATACCATCCCCCGCATGACGCAAGGTCCAGTCATCGCAACTCCACAGAGCATGTCTGACGTATGGGACGCCTACCGGAGTGAGCTGGACGGGCTGGAGGATCGGGTGCGGAAAAACCTCGACTCCAGTGTCGCCCTGGTCAATACGGTGGCCGCCCATATTCTGAGCGGCGGTGGCAAGCGCATCAGGCCGCTGCTTTTGCTCTTGTCTGCCCGCCTCTGCGGGTATCCCGGCGCAGAACACTATCAACTCGGCAGCATTGTGGAGTACATCCACACGGCCACCCTGTTGCACGACGACGTCGTGGACGAGGCCGACCTGCGGAGGGGAAGAAGAACGGCTCGAAAGGTGTGGGGAAACCAAATCAGCATTCTGGTCGGCGATTTTCTCTATACCAAGGCCATGTGTAACGTCGTCGAGTTTCAGAGTCAGGGAATCAATGAAGTGATCTCTGAAGCCTGCAACAAAATGGCCGAAGGCGAAGTCCTGCAGCTGTACTACAACGGCAATCCCGCGATGCCGGAAATCGATTACATCAAGATCGTCGAACACAAAACCGCCGGATTGATCGCTGCAGCCTGCCAGATGGGCGCCATTCTAGCTGACGCCACTGAGCCCCAACAGCAAGCCCTGTTCCGCTTCGGCCAATATCTGGGGATCGCGTTCCAGGTTGCCGACGACACTCTGGATTACATCGCGAACGGCGAATCGTTGGGGAAAACGATCGGACAAGACCTTCGGCAAGGCAAAGCCACGCTGCCGCTCCTTCATCTGCTGCAACATTGCTCGGAGCAGGACCGGCAAATGATCAAAGACCGAATGGAGACCCGGACGCTCAGCACCGCCGACTTGGAGCGCATTTTGTTCCTCATGGGGGAATTCGGGTCGATCGTCTATGCCATGGATCGGGCCAAGGCCTACATCGAGGCGGCCAAGCATGAGCTCGATCAATTCGACGATAGTACGCCACGGCGTGCGCTATCGGTAACCGCTGATTACATGATTACCCGCGACCGGTAAGTGTTTTCCCGCCGACCGGTAGGACGCTGAGCCGTGGAAGCGGCGCGGCCTAGAGCGAAAGGACCTCGTCCTCTCCTGTAACCATCAACCCGTCGTCGCCGTCACGACACAGCCAAGAGGTTGTTCATGTCACAGATTTTTCCGTTTCAGGGTATGCGGTACGACCAGGCCACTGTGGGCTCCATCAAGGACGTCGTGGCTCCGCCGTACGACATCATTGACGCGGAGGGGCAACAACGGCTCCATGATCGTCATCCCCACAACATCATCCGTATGGAGTTGGGGCTCGAACAGACCGGTGACAGCCCAGCCCATAACCGATATACCCGTGCAGCCGCGGCCCTGCAATCCTGGATCAAAGCGGGAATCCTCAAGCGAGACGAGCGACCTGCCGTCTACTATCACACGATTGAGTACCGTCCGCCGTACTCGGCTCCTGATGCGCCGAGCCAAGTGCTCCGAGGGTTTCTCGCCCTGGCCAAACTAGAGTCGTTGGACTCCGGACATATCTATCCGCACGAAAACACACGTGCCGCGGCAAAGACCGATCGGTTGAACCTCATCGAAGCCTGTCGCGCGAACTTCAGCCCGATCTGGTCACTCTATTCCGATCCCGCCGGCGCCATCATCCGACTGCTCGAAGCGGAGACAAAGGGGAAGCCGGCGCAGTATGACTTTCAGGATGATGCAGGCTGTCGCGAATGCCTCTGGGCCGTGACCGATGCAACTGTCCTGAAACAGATCGCCGACCTGATGCAAAGCAAGCCCCTGTTCATCGCGGACGGTCACCATCGCTACGAAACCGCGTTGAACTATCAAAAGCTCCGTCGACAACAGCCGGGCTCTCCGACCGGACCGCAGCCATATGACTCGGTCTTGATGCTGCTCACCCCGCTTGAAGATCCGGGGTTGACGGTGTTGCCGACGCATCGAGTGGCGACCACCGAACTGCCGCCTTCCGATCAGATCACACAACTGCTCGGAGACGTATTCGACTTCAGAGCATTCCCTTTTTCCCCGTCGACTCAGACTCAAGTCCGTCAGCAGTTCTTGACCGCCTTGAGAACCGAAGGCCAAACGATTCCGGTATTCGGGCTGACTCGACAGGGCGACAACACGTACAGGCTGCTCACGCTGAAGCCCGCCTATCGCCCCTCCAGCCAAGCATCCCCTCGGGCCAAACTCGACGTCTCGCTGCTGCAACAACTGATCGTGACGAAGCTCTGCCCGACACAACAGGAACAAGAAGCCATCCTCTATACCAAAGACGACCATGAGGCGCTCGACTGGGTGGCTCGTGGAACAGGAACCGGCGCCTTGTTGCTCAATGCCACAAAGGTCAGCGAAGTCCGAGCTGTGGCAGCCGCGGGTGAACGTATGCCGCACAAATCAACCTATTTTTACCCGAAGCCGCTGACGGGTCTTGTCCTCAATGTCATGAACGGTTGAATGCCGATGACCATCGACCGAAGCTTAGAGTGATGCACGCGAAGATTCTTATCGTGGATGACGATGCCGACATCGTCATGATGTTGGAGGACCGGCTGCACGCTTCCGGGTATGACACGGTCGCTGCATCGGAAGGGCAGCAGGCGCTGGACCAAATCGCTCTTGAATCTCCACAGTTAATCCTCCTCGATCTCACCTTGCCCAAATTGTCGGGTCTTGATGTCCTCAAGCGACTTTCTCACATGAAGCCGTCGGACCACATTCCCATCATTGTCATGACTGCGCATGGGTCCATCGAGGCCGCAGTGGACGCGATGAAAGAAGGAGCGTACGACTTTCTGACCAAACCTCTCGACAATGAGCATCTCCTGATCGTCATCCGCAAAGCTTTGGAGCGCGACTCCCTTCGGCGGCAAGTCGCGTACCTGCGCTCCGAGGTCGACGGACGTTATGCCTCCATCGTCGGAAACAGCGGATCCGTACGCGCTGTCGTGGAGGCGGCGCAACGGGCCGCCAAGTCGGATGCCAGCGTCTTGCTCCTCGGTGAAAGCGGGACCGGGAAAGAACTCTTTGCGCGATCGATCCATCAATGGAGCTATCGTTCCGCCATGCCGCTGATCGTCATCAATTGCGTGGCCTTGACGGAGACCTTGCTGGAGAACGAGTTATTCGGGCACGAACGCGGCGCCTTTACTGGAGCCGATCGCCAACAGAAGGGAAAGTTGGAGATGGCCGACGGCGGGACCGTGTTCCTCGACGAGATCGGCGACATGTCGCTGCCGCTGCAAGCCAAGCTGCTCAGGGTCCTGCAGGACCGGGAATTCCAGCGTGTCGGAGGAACCAAAACGGTTTCCGTCAACATTCGCATCATCGCCGCCACCAACAAAGACCTGAGGCGAGCCGTGAAGGCGGGACAGTTCAGAGAAGACCTTTACTTTCGGCTGAACGTCGTCACGCTGACGTTGCCGCCGCTTCGTGAGCGACCAGACGACGTCCCGGCCCTTGCACAGTTCTTTCTCGATCGCCATACGCGGGACGCAAAGCGGCCCGGCATGGCTCTCAGCCCAGCTGCACTCGAAGCCCTGGCCCATTATCCATGGCCGGGGAATATTCGGGAGCTGGACAATGTGATCGCCCGCGCCGTCGTCTTAAGCCCAAAAGATACGATCGAGCCGGATATGTTGGCGCTGATGGCGGACGACGCCGGCCTCTGTCGACGAGCGGATGGCCCACTGCCGTATCTGGACTTGTCCTACCACGAATCGATGGAGCAACATAGCCGCTATATCATCACCCGCGCGATGGAACGGGCGGATGGAAACCAAACGAAGGCTGCGGACTCGCTCAAGCTCCAGCGCACCTATCTTGCCCGACTGCTCAAGCAGCTGAAAGACTAGCGGATCAAGCGCGCCCTCTGTTCAGTTGTGTGATGTCTGCGGCTCAAGAGGCTGGCGGTCAACGAGGCGAATCAGTCCGGCTCGCACATCTTTCTCTGCCTGCGCATACCGCTCGGTGGTTCCGACATCGGACCAGTAGCCATGGAGGTCGTAACCGAGGATTCGTTCGCCTCGTTCAATGGCCGCGATGTATGGATCGATGATCGACGAAACGACCCCCTTCGGGACCTGCTGAAGAAGGCGCGGATGCAAAATGTGAATCCCCGCGAACATCCGGGGAACGGCTGGAGACGGAGACGAAAGACCTTTACCCGTGATGCGCATAATCTGATTATCGGCTCCCACCTCGACCAGCCCCCACCGCGCAGCATCTGCATCCCCTCGCAACACCAACGTCGCCACCGCTTCGTGTGTTCGGTGGAAATCCCACACTGCCCCGAGGTCCACTTCGACAAGCGTATCTCCGTTCAGGATCAACACCGGCTCGCCCGAAAAGTGAGGTTCAGCTTGTTTGATTCCTCCCCCCGTGCCCAAGATGACCGGTTCATGTGAATAAATCATCCGAACGCCGAATTGTGAGCCGTCACCCAAGACCTGTTCGATCATCGGACCGAGGTGGTGAAGATTCACGACGATTTCACGACACCCATGTCGTTTCAGCAGCAGGATGTTCCAGACAATGAGTGGAGTTCCTCCCACCGGCAAGAGAGGCTTGGGAATGGTGTTGGTCAAGGGTCTGAGACGGGTCCCGAGACCCGCCGCAAGAATCATGGCCTTCATATGAGTAAAAAGTGAGCTGTGAGACGTGAACGGTGAATTGCCCTGCTTTCTCAGCTGTCCAAGCTTGTCGTGTTACATTTTACGCTTCACTTTTCACTAGTTCGTTTACTGCAATTCCGGCACATACGGGGTGATGTGTCTCCGGAGCGTCTCCAGTTCTGGGTATTTGCAGAGGTTCCGCTTGACATAGCTCAAGACACGAGGGACATCACTCAGGAATTTGGCGTTGCCCTTGACTCGCTCGATATAGACGAACCGACCGGCGGCCTTCAAATTTCGCTGAATGCTCGTCAGGTCGAACAGGCGGCGAAACGCGGCGCGGTCGACCCAGACGAGACGACGTTCCGCTGCTTGATCGAGGTAATAGGCCACCAAATCGTCGATGAGGGCTTCGTCGAGCTGAAGGTACGCGTCCCGCAAGAGCGAAGCCAAGTCATACGTCGCCGGCCCCATCAAGGCATCCTGAAAATCAATGACGCCAAGCCGCACTCCGTCGACCATTAAGTTGCGCGAGTGGTAATCGCGATGAGTGAAGATACGGGGCTGGGACGCCAAGAGGTCGGCAATGCGTTCGAACTCCCGTCGAATGGCCAACTTATCTCTATCGGGTAAGGACCCGCCATTGCGAGCCTCGATTCCATACTCCAGGAAATGATCGAACTCCCACATGAGCAGAGGCGCGTCGAAACTCCGATGGAACGCCAGGCACCCAGGATCTGCCGGAGTGGTCGCGTTGAATTGCATCTGTACCAAAACATTGATGGCTTGTTTGTAACGAGACTCTAGATTCTGGGCATCCGCACGGCTGACGGTTTCTGCCAACGTCACATCTCCGAAATCTTCGAGATACAGCAGTCCGGCGGCTCGATCATAGTAATGCAGCGTTGGGACAGGAACGTTCGCCTTGGCGAGATGAGCCATAATATTGGTGAACGGCAGTTCTGAAATTTGATGTGCCGCGCCACTGACCGCCTCCTCAGACTGTTTAAACGCTTCCGGTTCGGCCAGTTGCATCACGATCACGGAATGCGGTGGTCCACCCGTCACGATGGCACGGTAGTACCGTCGATTCGATGCATCTCCCGCCAACGGAACTAATCCCCTGAATGCCAAGCCAGGTGGAAGGTACGTCTTAATGGTCTGTTCGACAAGAGCGTGATTGGGAGGCGGTAATGGAGATTTAGGAAGTGCGGGATTCGCCGTTACCATAACTGAGGGATTATACCGATCACCCTGTGACTTGTCACGAACACACCATATTCGTTCGTTGCTACGGTTCCACTTCGGGAATCGAGTTCACCGGTCTGAAATTGACTGCTCGATGCATGGCAAGCACACCGAGTATGGCACCGATCGTATCGGCTACCCAATCAAGCACATGTGAATACCGAAATGGAACAAATGATTGATGAAATTCGTCGGTCGCCCCATAGAACGACGCCACCACGATAGCCAGTGGAATCGACCACCGCCTCCAGGAGGCATTCAGCGTCCCTTGGAAGGCCCGGTAACACAACGCCCCCAGCGCCGCATATTCGATGGCATGCAACACCTTATCGCTGAAATGACTGACAATCGGCAGGTGTTCTTCCGGATGGGACAAGGAGGACAAATAAAAAATGACACTGGCATAGGCACACACCGGCCCCCAATACCGAAGAAATATCAGCATCTCACGCCCTCATAAATAATCGACACGACGACACGCTACGGATTACATCCACAGATTGCAGGCCTACCACCCCTATGACATACTTCACAGGCGAAGGGAACCCACCGCCGATGAAACATGTCCACGTATGTTTTTTCTGGCATATGCACCAGCCTTATTACACCGATCCGCTGGTCGGTTCAGCCAGTATGCCCTGGGTACGCCTGCACGCGACAAAAGCCTACTACGATATGGCTTACCTCCTGGACAAATTCCCGGAGATGCACGCCACGTTCAATTTTACCCCGTCGCTGCTCATGCAGTTACAGGAAATCGGCAGCGGCAAGGTCCTCGACCTCTTTCTGGAACATGCCCAGCGTCCGGCAGCCGACTTGACCCTTGAGGAAAAGGCCTTCTTGATCCGTCATTTCTTTTCAGCCGACCGGACGACGATGGTGCGACCCTACCCACGATACCATGACTTGCTGGTGAAACGAGGGGTGGACCTCCATGGACACGATCTGCATCACATCGCACGCAGGTTTTCCACGCAGGAGTTACTCGATTTACAGGTCTGGCACAACCTCGCCTGGTTCGGGTATGGCCCCCTTCGACAATATCCCCGACTAGCCGCACTGCGCCAGAAAAATCGCGGCTTCACGGAGGAGGACAAACACGAAATTCTGGGGATTCAACGCATCGCCGTGCAAGACATCGTCCCTCGATATCGACGCCTGCTGGATCGCGAACAGATCGAGCTGACCACGACGCCTTTTTTTCACCCTATCCTGCCGCTGGTGATCGACACTGACATCACCCGGCGCGCGAGACCCGACCTCCCCTTACCGACTCGCTTCCGGGCGCGCGAAGATGCGGAAGCCCAACTTCGGCAAGCGGTGGAGTTCCATCGATCGACATTCGGACGTCCTCCGATAGGACTGTGGCCTTCTGAGGGATCGGTCTGTCCGGAAATGCTTCCCCTCGTCCATCAGACCGGCCTTCGCTGGCTGGCGACCGATGAAGGCATCCTCGCCCGCTCTCTGGGGATGTGTCACTGGCCATGGCATCGGCAGGCCGCGCTTTATCAGCCTTACCGGATCGGAACTGTCGAACAGCCCCTCACGATCTTCTTTCGTGACCGTGAAATCTCCGATGCCTTCGGGTTTGTCTACCATAAGACGACGCCCGAATCTGCGGCTGAAGATGTCCTGCGTCGGCTCCTGGCCATCTCGCATGATACGCCGCACGATCGAATCGTCGTCTCCATCATTTTGGACGGCGAAAACCCGTGGGAACATTATCATGACGGAGGTGAACGGTTTCTTTCACTCCTCTACCAAGCCTTCACCGATCATGACTTGGACCGCACCGGACAGAGCACGACTCACGCCTCCACGATGTCCGAGGCCATCGCCTCCGTTCCACCGACCCAACACCTTCCCTGTCTGCACTCAGGCTCATGGATCAATGCCGACTACAAGATCTGGATCGGACACCAGGAAGACAATCAAGGATGGGACCTGCTCGGTCACACCCGATCAAGGCTCATGGAGCGAGCCCCCGATCTGCCTCCCGATCGGGCTCAGGCGGCGTGGCAAGAACTGTACGCCGCCGAGGGCAGCGACTGGTTCTGGTGGTACGGGGACGATTTCGACACTGATTTCAAACCAGAGTTCGACCGGCTCTTCAGAACGCATCTCCGCAATGTGTGGATACAGATGGGCCTTTCGCCTCCCACTCAACTGAACCACCCGATCTCCACGAGAGGAATCGGCGCTGAATCCGACTTGGTCCGACTCCCGGTTCGATCGCTCACACCCACCATCGACGGGCTGGTGACCGACTTTTTCGAGTGGCACGGTGCCGGTACCATCGCGACTCAGCCTCCGCTGGGAGCCATGTGGAAATCTGATAGGATCTTCACGGCCATCCGGTTCGGCTGGAGCCTGGATCAGTTCGTGATCAGATTCGATCCCGACGAGACGGTCGCTAGGAAACAAGGCCTTGAAGTCGTAATCGTGATGCAAGGCCCACAAACGAGCATTCGTCTGACCTTTCCCCTGTCCTTCCAGAAGACCGGGGAATTTCTCCTGTCTCAACAGACGGCCTCAGGGACATGGCAGGAGATCGCTCGCTGTCGAACGATCAGCTCGCATTCCATTATCGAGTTGAGTGTTCCCTGGAAAGACGTTCAACTCCGACCCGGACAAATCGCGCACCTGTCGATCATCGTCCGAGAGCATGGGCTGGAAGTGGCTCGCTACCCTGGCCCCAAGCCCGCCGTCCTGGCCGTGCCGGGACAGGACTTTGAGGCAGAGCTTTGGAGAGTATGATCGGCGGGAGGAGTGAATGACGAATGGAACATGGTTAATGGTTGAGCCGTCGATGCCCACTCCACATAATTCACCATCATACATACAACATTGCTAGGAGGCACATGCCAGATCTGAGACGTGATCCTATCGTCGGTCGCTGGGTGATCATTTCCACGGAACGGAACGGACGCCCGCATGATTTTGTCAAGCCGCAGCAGGCTCGACCGGTTTCCGCAACGCTCTGTCCCTTTTGCCCGGGGCAAGAACGGCTCACGCCGAAGGAAATCATGGCCTATCGTCCTCAACCAGGCGAGGCCAACTCCCCGAACTGGAGCGTCCGGGTCATCCCCAATAAATTTCCGGCGCTGCAGGTCGAAGGCGACATGGGCCGCGAGGGGATCGGACTCTACGATCGCATGAACGGGGTGGGAGCGCACGAAGTCATCATTGAAACCCCAAACCATATCGAAGGTTTCGCCGATATGCCGAGCAAACGGATTGAAGACCTGTTGTGGGCCTATCGCGACCGCATGCTCGACCTGAGAAATGACGTACGGCTCCGCTACATCCTGATTTTTAAGAATCATGGCGCCTCGGCGGGAGCCACATTGGAACATAGCCACTCCCAACTCATCGCCTTGCCGATCGTCCCGACCAGCGTCCAAGACGAGCTCGACGGATGCCGCACTCACTATCAACAGAAGGAGCGCTGTATTTACTGCGATATCCTCAGACAAGATCTCTCGAACGGCGATCGGGTCGTCGCCGAAAATCCCGAGTTCTTATGCGTGACCCCCTTTGCGCCACGCTTCCCGTTCGAAATGTGGATCCTTCCCAAGCGCCATGCCGCCTATTTCGAGGACAACCAACGAGCCCAATTCGAGTTTCTGGCTCCCATCTTATCGGAGTCGCTCCGTCGTATGGATAAGGTGTTGGCTTGCCCTCCCTATAACTTCATCCTCCATAGCTCGCCGCTCCATGAAAAGACCGGCGAGTATTACCATTGGCACCTGGAGATCATCCCCAAGCTGACTCAAGTGGCCGGTTTCGAGTGGGGCACAGGTTTCTACATCAATCCGGTGTCCCCTGAAGAAGCCGCGAGGTTTTTGAGAGAAACGGTGATCTAGATGCCCGTTCGTTTTCGCATCGAGGACCCCACGCTTGCGAGAACGCTTCGCAGAATTGAGCAGGCGGTTCGCCGTCATGGCGGAAGAACCTGGCTGGTCGGCGGATGTGTCCGAGATCTGGTGCTCGGTCGACAGCCCCGCGATCTAGATATTGAAATCGCCGGGCTCCCCCCCGGGGAGCTCCACGCCCTGCTGTCCGAACACTTCTCCGTCCAATTCGTCGGGAAGGCCTTTGCCGTCTTCAAGCTGCATGGGCTACCCATCGACATTTCCATCCCCTCCCGTATTCTCATCGACGAAAGCACCTCCATCTCCGGTCTGGTCCGGCAGGCCGACCCCGGCATGGCGATCGACGAGGCCCTTTCCAGACGTGACTTCACCATCAATGCGATGGCGTGGGACCCGGACACGAGAGAACTTCGCGATCCCTTCAACGGACGGGGAGACCTCGACGCCCACGTCTTGCGACACGTGTCGCACCAATTTACAGAAGATCCGCTGCGTGTCTTGCGTGGGATGCAGCTATCCGCGCGTTTTGACTTGACCGCTTCGCCGGAGACTGTAGCCCTGTGCCAAACCCTCTCGCAAGACCATCACCCTCGTGAACGTCTCTGGGAAGAATGGAAGAAGCTCCTGCTGCAAGGGTGCACGCCGTCGCTGGGTCTGCGTTTCCTGGATCAATGCGGGTGGCTGTGCTTCTATCCGGAGCTCGCGGCGCTGCAGGACTGCCCACAGGATCCCATTTGGCATCCCGAAGGCGATGTATGGATTCACACCCTCCACTGTTTGGATTGGTTCGCTGCCGAACGAACCGGGAAGGATCAGGACGACTTGATCGTGGGGCTGGGTGTGCTCTGTCACGACTTCGGCAAACCGGCCACCACCAGAGAGGATGACGGGCGGATTACCTCCCGCGGGCACGAACCTGAAGGCGAGACCCCGACACGATGCTTTCTTGAACGGCTGACCAACCAACAAGACCTGGCGGACGAGGTCTTGCCTCTGGTGTTGTGCCATCTCCGCCCCCGTGCCCTCTATGATGCACGGGCTTCGGACAGCGCCGTCCGTCGACTCGCCCGGCAGGTCAAACGTCTCGACCGTTTAGTGCGTGTAGCAAGAGCCGACCATGCCGGTCGTCCGCCAAAACCGTTTGATGGATTCCCGTCCGGCGAGTGGCTGCTGAACCGAGCGAAGCAGCTGCAGGTTGAGGATCAGGCCCCCGTCCCGATTCTCATGGGGCGTCACTTGTTGGAGCTGGGAGTTCAGCCCGGTCCTGACATGGGCCGACTACTTGACGAGTGCTACGAGGCGCAACTTGATGGAGAATTTGCGACCGTGGAAGAGGGGCTTATTTACGCAAGGAACAAGGTTTCATCACTCTATTAACCGGCTTGTCTACTCTCGCCCTTTGTCTTTTCTTCATGGCCGTCCCCCCTTGCCCATCCACCTTGCACCGTTTATCATGGCTCCCATGCATGTGCAATTGAACCATCCTGTACGCTCGATCGAAGTCAAAGGACCGAAGAGAGTTAAGGATTTGCTCAGGGAACTGAATCTCGTCGCGGAAGCGCACCTAGTTATTCATGGGGACGAATTGGCCACTGAAGACGAGATGCTGTCGGATCAGGATCAGGTCGAAATCCGACCGGTCATCTCGGGGGGATGACCTCCTCCTACTCTGGCACGGTACGGGAACCGCTCTGGTACTCCCAAACAGGCCAGTAGCTCGCCAAAGCCCACAGCCTCGTTTTTCACCTTGCAATTGAAACAACAATGCCTCTAACCTTGCTCCCTATCGAGCGAGTGCCACCTAGGTGGCACATACTTTTATAACTTTCTTACAGGGGGTTTCCTCATGAAGCGCATAGTAATGGCAGTGATGGCAGTGGCAGTCGCATTAACTTTTAACGCCCCGGCCTTCGCCAGCGAGGATAAAAAGGAAGACAAGAAGGGTGGCCATGTCCTCTATAGCGATGACAAGAAGGATGAGAAGAAGGGCGGGCATGCCACGTATGGTGACGACAAGAAAGACGAACACAAGGGCGGACACTGAGAGCCTCCGCCGAGCCAGGGCCTTCTCAACCTGACTCGATTTGAAATCGACCATACTGGGGGCCTTCGTGTTGTGAGGGCCCCCACGCGATTGTCCCCATTCATATCGGAACGCACCAACCATCCAGCTCTAGGGTGTTCTTCTCTTGACCCCCTCTCCCCAAGGACTGTATAACCAACCTCCGGGTACGTGCAGTGGCGGGGTTTCATCTCCCCTTGTTTCTCTTGATCCGGCGTTACCTTGGAACCCATGCCGTCACTCAGCATCTGACATGCGCCCGTAGCTCAATGGATAGAGCATCTGACTACGGATCAGAAGGTTACAGGTTCAAGTCCTGTCGGGCGCACCATTTTTCAAGCACCTACGAACCGCCCCCTGTTCTCTTCTCCTCGCCGGTACTGCCTGGGAAGCGCGTTACCATACCATTTTTAAGCTGGATCTAATGATCTCGTGCTCTGGAAATGATTTATGACAGCTAGACATGAAGACGATAGCCGAAAATCTAGAAGCCCTAGCTGAGTCGCTCAAGAAAACAATCGCGGTCCTTATGCAACACCCATCACTGTATCGCCGAAATGAACCAGGAAGCACGATATCGTTCTTGGGAAGTGGCGATTACGAATGGAGAGATTTAGGTGTAGAAGGACGGCAAGCCCAAGCCAAGGCCATAAAAGAGTATCGCCATTTGAAGGCAATTTCGTCCACCCTCCTTACAGGACAACCTCAAACGAGTCTTGATGCTTTCGAAAACAAATGCATAGTCCCCCGCCCCACGATTTCCTTGGACACACAACTGGGGCATATTGCCTCCTCGTTGAAGAAGGGGTCCCTGCGAAATCGAACGTCGGGCGACGGTGGTTTCGCTCGCGGAAAAATGGTGAGGCAGTCTTGGCTTGTTGCGGGGCGATGAACTGGATCTTGCGTCACGAGACCTGGGCATCACGGCTGCCACGCCCCCGGCAGATCCCCGATCTACAAGTGCGCGATCTCGTCTCGTTCGTCCTTCTCCTTCTCCTTCGCCTTCCGCCACCGGCGCTCCAGGGCGTCTCGCGCAATGTTCCGTCCTCCCAGCCCCACGGCGATCGCCACGGCCAGCACGACCCCGCCGAACACGATCGTGAATGCGGAGACGACGATTTCCTTGGCGATGCCGAGCTGCGTCAAGACCATGGCGGCCGTGAGAAGAAAAATCCCCCAGCGCACCAGCCCCGCGATGAAGCGTGCCTCCTGAATCTGCGCGTTGACCGTCGCAATCAACGTCGCCTCCGCCAAGAAGTTCCCAAGGAGGGCCCCGACGAGTATCAACAGCCCTGCCGCGATCACACTCGGCAAGTACCCCAGCAGTTGTCCCATCAAGTCGGCCGTCGTCGGCAGCCCGAGTGCATCCACACCCATGAAGATGAAGATGACGAACACCGTCCAGAAGGCCAGACGGCCCACAACCTGGGAGAACGGTTGTTTGATGCCTGCCTTCGCCAACGAGGCTTGCAATCCCCATCGTTCGCTCAGCCCATCGACACGGGCCGCCCGCAACAGGTGGTGAAGAGCCGCTCGAATCATCACGGCGGCAAGGAGACCGAGCGCGATGAAACTCACCAGGGCGAACAGCTTCGGGAGAAAGAGCGCCATCCGCATCATCATGTCGCGAAACGCTTCCACTATTGCGTCGCCCCACACATCACTCATCACTCCACCTCCATCGCTGAATCAGGTACGATTTCATGGCTTCAAATTCAACCGCTACGCGTTCCAATTCCTCCTCCATGCGCTTCCCCGGGAGCGAGCGCGTCGTCAAGATCAGCGACGCGGTATGGCCGAGGTACAGCGGCGTCAGCGACTTGAGCAGGTGCTCACGGTGGAGAAGCCTATCGTGATAGGCCAAGGCCAAGTCATAGACGACTTGGACCCAGAGACCGGAGGGAAACCGAAAACTATCCGCGTCATCGATACCTAACTCCAAGATTTTCTGAAACGTGTCGGGCGCCAACACGATCTGCCAGATCGGGACCAGGTCGCGAAGACCCTGTCGAAATCCGTGGATCATACGATCGACATGCAGCGCTCCGACGGACTCGCCCAATTCGGCCGGTTCTCCGATCATTGGAACCGCCTTCGATCCTTGTATCGGTTCCCACGTGCTTTGATAGCGCTCCATCATATGAAAGATGCAGCCGACGGACTGAGCGATGATGGTCGACAAGTCACCCATCGGCTTGCCTTGGCGCAAGCGCGGTCCCAGACTCGCCTCATAGACCTCGGCCTGCTCGGCCGCCGCCAACGTCGTGACCCATCCATCGATCCCGTACACGGCGATTTCCTTATCCCAGGGCTGCCGCAGCAACAACGACCGCACGAATCGATTGGAAAACGCATAGCCTCCGCCCTGGTGATAGACCATCCGTTTCCCATACAGCGCTCGGGTGAGAGGCGCCAGCAGGGTATTAGTCAATGTACCTTCGTAGCGATTACGCGAGAAGTGCGGCAACACACAGTCCGCCTCTTTGTCGAGAATCGGCGCCGCAAGGAGTTCGGACCAGCGCGGATGAGCCGATTTCACGTTGCCGTCGACGATCAGGCACGCCTTGGCCGTGAGACGCTCGGCTACTTCGGCCAATAGCCGTATCGCCGCGTCGCGTCCCGGCACGCCGGACTCGGATAACACGTGCAATGACGACCCCGAGACCGCATGGCGAACCGCCCAGAACGGCGCATCATGCCCGGCAGCCTGTTCAATAAGGTCCGGGGTGCCGTCTTGCGATCCGGCGTCACAATTGACCACGAGCACCCGTTTCTCCGGGGCATAGCGGCGGAATCCCTCGAGCAATCCCTTCACCACGACGGGCGCCGTCGCCCCGTCATTGAAGGTGAGCACCCCTACGACGATATCCGTCGGCTCCGCCCGTTCGAGCAACGTGGGGACCAGGTCCGGCAAGGACGGCTCGGTGAGGGGACGCTCGTTCGATGTGGGCCGATCCATACCGTCACTCGGAACAGAGCAGTTTTAACAAGGTGAGGTGGTCGCCGAGGTGCCGGGTGATCAGAAAGTTGCGTCGTACATGCTCCTTCGCAGTTGCGCCCATCCTGGTCATCACCCCGGGATTGCTCAGGAGATACCGAATGCGAAATGCCGCGCCTTCAACCGAATGGACAATGAACCCCGTGGCGCCGTCGACGATTTGCGCGGACACGCCGCCGGCGGTTCCGCCAATGACCGGCTTCCCTTTCCACATGGCTTCGGACACGGCGACGCCGAATCCTTCTTTGAGCGCTTTTTGAACCACGACGGAGGCAGCCCGTTGCAGGACATTGATCTCTCGGTCCGCTTCCGGCGGCAACTGGAGAATGTGGATATCGGGGTCATGGCCGGCCGCTTCCTGCACCTCACCCAGCACCGCTTCCCCTTCCGGATCGTGGAGCACTCCGCTCCCGGCCAGTACGAGCCGGCAATTATGATGTTTCTTCACGATGCGGAAGGCTCGAATCGTACCGAGCTGATCCTTGAATCGATCGTACCGCGCGACTTGCAATAGAATGGGCTTCCCTCTTGGGATGCCCAGGCGATCGAGTCCCTGCGCGATCTCTGCGCGGGACAGTTCCCGATTCTTTTCGGTCAGCGGATCGATCGATGGATAGATCAAGAGTTTCGGGATCGGCAGACGCTGGGCGAATCCCGGAAGCGAAAAGACCGCGGCGTCATATTTCACGACGTGGCGACGAAACAGAGTCCAGATCGAACGGTAGGGACGCCCCGTGTCCAAATGACACCGCCAGACCCACTTGCCGCCCTTTCGATGATCGATCAAGGCCGCGGGTTGCGGGTCATGAACGACCACCAGATCCGCGTCGAGATTCAAAGCCTTCGCATTTCTGGCGGTGATTTCAAGATAGGTGGCATACATCTCGTTCGTGATGGTTTGAGGTCTGCCTTGCAATCCATCCGCGATCCGTCTCGTCACCTCGGCGAATTCCTGCGTGCCGGCGATGACTTCCCAACGGGCTTCGATGCCCAGGGCTTTCATGACCGGCACCAATCGCCGCAAAATTTCCGCCATCCCGCCGCCATAGCGCACGGCGCTGATATGCAGAAACTGTTTTCCCTGTACCAGATCGCTCAGTCGGCGCAGAAAGTCGATCGTGCCTTTCGGGGCCACCTCCCGGTACTGCTCCAACTCGCCGATCATGGCCTCCATGTTCTCCTCGTCCTGCGTCGCATCGTTACAACACCATCTGTTCGATCCCGTACGCGCCATCCGAAGGCGACACGCTAAGGTCGAGCCAATAGTACCCATAGGGAGCCAACGTCAGGACATACGGCCGCTCCGTTACCGTGGGAAACCGCGACTCGCCCAACACCTCCATCGGAGTCGCGCCAGCAAACGCGGTGAGATCCAACTCGACCGATTGCGACGACCCGGCGAGATTGTGAACGAGCAGGAGCGCGACGTCGTCGTGCCGCCGCACATAGGCCAGGACTTTCCCGTTTGCCGGGCGCAGAAAGGTGATGGCTCCTCGTCCGAACGTCGGAAATCGCTTGCGGACGCCGATCATCCGTTTCATCCATTGGAGCAGCGAGTGAGGCGCTTCTTTCTGCGACTCCACGTTGACCGCCTGGTAGCCATAGACGGCATCCGCGACGACGGGCAGATAGAGTTGCGCCGCGTCGCAACTTGAAAATCCCGCGTTGCGATCCATTGTCCATTGCATCGGCGTCCGCACGCCATCTCTGTCTTTTAATTTGATGTTGTCCCCCATTCCGATTTCATCTCCGTAGTAGATGATCGGACTGCCCGGCAGCGTGAAGACGAGGCTATGGAGCAACTCGATTTTTCTGCGGTCATTGTCCAACAACGGCGCCAACCGGCGGCCGATGCCGATGTTGCGCCGCATGGACGGATCCCGCGCATAGGTGTAATACATGTAGTCCCGTTCCTCGCCGGAACACATTTCAAGGGTCAGCTCGTCGTGATTGCGGAGAAACAGGCACCACTGGCAGTTCGCCGGAATTTCCGGCGTGTGGGTAAACATGTCGATGATGGGGTCGCGCGTTTCGCTCCGGACCCCCATATAGAGTCTCGGCATGAGGGGAAAGTGAAAGGCCATGTGAAACTCATCCCCCTCGCCGAAATAGGGCCGCACGTCCGTGGGCCATTGGTTCGCTTCGGCCAACAAGACACGCCCCTGATACGAGGCATCGATCCGCCGGCGGATACTTTTCAAATAGTCGTGCGTCTCGGGCAGGTTTTCGCAGATCGTGCCTTCCCGCTCGAAGAGATACGGAACCGCGTCACACCGGAATCCATCCAGCCCCTGATCCAGCCAAAAGGTCATGGTGTCCACCATGGCCTGTCGCACCTCGGGATTATCATAATTCAAGTCCGGCTGATAACTGAAAAACCGGTGCCAGTAGAATGCCTTCGCCTCGGGATCCCAGGTCCAATTCGATTTTTCCGTGTCGATGAAGATGATTCTGGCCTTCTCGTACTTGCGGTCGGTTTCGCTCCAGACGTAGAACCCGCGTTTCGACGAGTGTGGAGACTGACGCGATGCCTGAAACCACGCATGCCGATCGGAGGTGTGGTTCAGGACCAGATCGACGATCACCCGAATCCCGCGGCGATGAGCTTCGTCCAACAGCCGTTTGACGTCCTGCAAGGTGCCGTATTGCTCCGCCACGGCGAGAAAATCCGCCACGTCATAGCCGTCGTCCCTGAGCGGCGACGGATAAAACGGCAAGAGCCAGATGCAGTCCACTCCGAGCCATTCAAGGTAATCCAATTTACCGATCAGTCCCTGGAAGTCACCGACTCCATCGCCGTTGCCGTCGGCATAGGCTTTGACAGGAATCTCGTAGAAGACCGCGTCCTTATACCAGAGGGGATCGTTGCTCACCATCGCGTCGTGCCCATCTCCTCTTCTCCTTACCCGCCCTTCGCCAATTGATCGTCGCACATGGTCAACAAGCTGGATCGCAGCCGTTCAAGACTGCCCAAGTAAGGATTCAGCGCCCGCATGCGGCCGGCCAATTCTGGCAATTGCAGGCCGGTTCGAATCCAGGCCGAAAAATCGTTCTCCTCCCGTTGCAAGCGGAGATGCGATTCGAAGACGTGAAAATAGATCACGCTGACGTCCACCTCTGCGATCGCCGCGCGAAACTCGCGCAGGGTTCGCGCTTCCCAGCCGGTCGGAATCTCCAGAATGCGGGAGCGGCTGAAATAAAACGGTGTCCCGAATCCTGCGCGAGGTACCGTGGCGAGACCAGAGAGATGGTCGTCGATCAAGGACACAAGATCTTCCCTCAGCGCCTCTAGGCTGGAATATTCGAACGGGTCCACCACCGACAGCCGTTCCGCAAGCACATGGTCTCTCACTTGCTCGCCGACCCATTCCGCGAAATCGTTCGGATAGGTCCGTTCAATAAACCGATGGCGCAAGAAGAAACTGTGAGTATGGAAGTAGATGGAATCGAGCGGCACCTCTTCCAACAATTCGGCCAGGGTACGCTCATCCTCCGCCTGTTTGCCAAGAATTTCCTGGATCTCGCTACAGCCGAGAAACCGAAAGGCGTTATCAGGCGTCGCAGTAGTCATGATCGATGCTGAACCCTCCTCTTGATCAACCGTTACACGGCCGAAAGCCGCTGTGAGCCAAGGGCTCGGTCAAGGTTATAGGCCGCGCTGATCAAGCCGATGTGAGCGAACGCCTGTGGGAAGTTTCCCAAATGTTCTCCCGTCAATGACAACTCTTCAGCATAGAGGCCGAGGTGATTGGCATAGCTCAAGATCTTCTCGAAAATGAGTCGAGCCTCTTCCAGTCGACCGGCTCTCGTCAATGCTTCGACCAGCCAAAATGAGCAGAGCGTGAAAGTCCCTTCTTGGCCGGGAAGGCCGTCTGGGGCGGCTTCATCCTGAAGATACCGAAACATAAGGGCGTCGGACACCAGCCGCGATTGGAGCTGTTCTATCGTCGATCGCATGCGCGGGTCCGTCGGCGATACGAAGAACACCAACGGCATGATCAACGCACTTGCGTCGAGCGCCTGACCTCCATATTCCTGAACAAAGGACCGACGCTTTGGATCCCAGCCACGCTGCATGACATCGTGATAGATCCGGTCTCTCACGTCGATCCACTTGGCGCGATCGGCCGGAAACCCTCGCTTGTCCGCCAGACGAATGCCGCGATCGAGGGCGACCCAGCACATGACTTTTGAGTACACGAACTGCCTCTGCCCGCCCCGCACCTCCCAAATTCCTTCATCGGGCTGGTCCCAGTTGGCACAGACATAGTCCAGTAGACGAGACAGACCCATCCAACTGTCGTAACTGATGGGCGACCCGTACTTATTGTAGAGATAGGCCGCGTCCATCAGGGCTCCGTACATATCCAATTGCCGTTGTGAAGCCGCACCATTGCCGATACGGACCGGGGACGATCGCTGATAGCCTTCCCAGTGGGAAAGGATGTCCTCCCGTGTAATTCGACGCCCATCGATACCGTAGAGGACTTGCAAGGAGCAATCGCGGTTAAGATCGTGACAGCGGGCTTCGAGCCACTGCATGAAGCGACCGGCCTCTTTCGAAAAACCAAGGCGCAACAGCGCATACAAGGTGAAGGCCGCGTCTCGAATCCAGGTGTAGCGGTAGTCCCAATTCCTGACACCGCCCAGCGCCTCCGGCAGGCTGGTGGTCGGCGCGGCCACGATCGCGCCGGTCGGCGCATAGGTCAGAAGCTTCAGCGTCAATGCCGAACGTTGGACCATCTCTCGCCATCTCCCGGTGTAGCGACACTGGGCCAACCATTTCCGCCAGAACGTGATCGTCTCGCGATAGGCGGTTTCTCCGGATTGAGGCACATCGAGGAGGTCCTCGGGAGCCGCCATCTCCAATTGTTCAAGAAAACATGTGACCTGCTGCCCTTCCGACAAGGTAAAGTCTGCCTCCACGCCTCCCTGATGAGCGCTAAGCGGAACGGGACTCACCAGTCCCACTGTCATTGAGGCTGATCGGAATATCGCGCCGGTAGGCCGCACCGTTACCGTATGTTCATCTCGGCCGAAGTTGAAGGCGGGGCGGCATTCCAGCCGAAACCGAATCTTGCCCCTGATCACCTTGACCATGCGAATGATCTGGTGCCGCTTCGGGCGAGTGCTCGGCTCATCCCCTTCAACCGGCATGAAATCCGTCAACTCGGCCACTCCATCGTGGTGGAGAAACCGGGTCAACAACACGTTCGTTTCCGGCAGATAGAGCTGCTGCCTCTTCCCGTCCTCCTGAGGAGCGATGCGAAACCGGCCGCCCTGTCGATCGTCCAGCAACGCGCCGAAGAGACTTGGCGAGTCAAAGTGTGGAAAGCAACACCAATCGATCGACCCATCCTTTCCCACTAACGCCACGGTGTGGAGGTCTCCGATGACTCCGTAATCTCCGATCGGTTTATACGCCATCGGTGCTCCTCGTCACGCGACCTGCTTGTGCATGAGACTTCGAATCCCCTGCAGCGGGATCGGCAACCAATCTGGCCTATTGTGCAATTCGTACTGCAATTCATACAGCGCCTTGTCGAGCTCGTAGACCTGAAGGACCCGCATCGCGTCCTCCCAAGTATCGGGCAAGAATTGCACCTCCCCCGGTTTGGCGACCGAGCGATACCCGTCAAGAAACACCGCACGTGCCGCCTGTTCCCAATCCGTCACGGTGACACCCTCGGAAACGGAGATCGGCTGGCGCTGTTTCAGCACCGCTTGAGCCGCGTAGTCGAACGAACGCAACATGCCCGCGACGTCTTTGAGGGGACAGACCTTCATGCGGCGCTCTTCGAGCGACCGAGCCGGCTCTCCTTCGAAATCGATCACAATAAATCCGTCTTCCGTTTTAAGAACTTGACCGAGATGATAGTCCCCATGACATCGAACTTTTGCCGATCGCCCCTTCGCCAAAAGGCCGAGCTGTTCGAATCGACTCCGGCAAACTCTCTCCACACCGTCCGCTTCGTCGAGGGACAATCCCATCAGCGTTTGTTGCTCGACCGGCAAGCCTCGCAGATCATGACACACGTCGGTTAGCAGCTGCATCATCTTCGCATGCCATCCTTGAACGTCATCGGCCGTAATCGGCTCCGGCCGAAATGCGTCCAGCTCCGTACTCGACGCCAGCGCAAGATGGAGCGTTCCGGTGAGCGTTCCAAGGTGGCGGATCTCTTCAAGGAACGCGTCCAACCTGTCACCTCCCGGTTTCGATGGGATGCCTGGGTGGTCCTGGTCGCTCTCCCTGAAGCGCTTTAGTAATTCCTCCAGCCGCATGAGCGTGTAACTCCAACCATCCCCCTTGTTGGGAACGAATCCTTGGACCACCACGATGGTTCCCTCGGCGCTCGTTTCCTCGGCGTGGTTATCGTGATACGCCATACGCCCAAGCAGCGGCGGCACATCCCGGCATGCGGTCTGCGTCGCAAGGAACTCCAAGACCTCGTACTCTGGATTAATGCCTAGATCCAGCCTTCGGATCAATTTCATGATCACCCGCCGGTCCAGCAGAACCGAGGTATTGCTCTGTTCAGCCGAAAGAACCTTCACCCGATCGACCGGTGCGGCCAATTCATCCTGCTTTCCTGATACGGTCATTCCCGTCAAACAATCAGAATGTCCTATGATTTCCTTCTCCTCTCCGACGGCGGCGTACAATGCGCGCCAGACATCCTCTTCACTCGTGGCATCACAGACCCATTGCGAGGCGGACGCGCCTGGCACGGCGGCAATGGCCATGGCGTCGTCCTCGTCTATTCGCAGCCGGATCGACAGCGGTGTCACATAGCGCTCTTGCACCCCGCCGCGATATTCCACCAGCAGAACCGCCAGCAAACGCGGAATCGCTCCGGACGACAATTCGAACCCATCCACGAAGCGGACGTCAGCCACTGACCTGCCTTTCCCACGAAACCAGCGCTGGCGCTGGAGATACTCGATGACCGGCCCACGCCCCTGCGCTTCGAGCGCGGAACGGACTCGATCAGTCCATGGAGATTGGCCGGCCTGTGACATATGTCGTCCGTTAGAAAAAGTAATCGAATTCCTGTTCACGATGGGTCCATCGCCGCACGGCATAGATCACAGCCGGTTCGACCTGCGGGTCCAGTCGAACCGAATAGACCCCGCCCTTCACAAGATCGCGCTGATTCGTGATCAAATTGTGCAATTGATATATTTCGTCCGACTTGATGCCGAACAAGCTGATCGGAATCTGCAGCCTCGTTTCCTGGACCTGAAACGGATTGAGATTGACGGCGACCAACAGAATATTGCGACGGTCCGGCGTGCTTTTCCCGTAGAAGAGGACGTGCTCGTTGTCGGCTTCGTAAAACTCGATATTCTCCATTTCGTGCAAAGCAGGATTCTCTCGCCTGATGCGATTGATCGTCGTCACGTACTCGACGAGATTGCCGGGGCGATCCCAGTCCCAGAGCTTGATCTCGTACTTCTCCGAGTCGAGATACTCTTCCTTTGCCGGCAAGGCTCGGTTTTCGCACAGTTCGTACCCGCTATAGATACCGTACGACGGGGACAGCGTCGCCGCCAGCGCCAGCCGGAACTTGAACGCAGGCCTGCCGCCGTGCTGAAGGATTTCCGGCAGAATGTCCGGTGTATTCGTAAAGAAATTCGGTCGGAAATACTCTTTCATCTCGCTGCGAGACAATTCGATCATATAGTCCGTGAGTTCCTGCTTGAAATTGCGCCATGTGAAGTAGGTGTACGATTGGGTAAATCCCGCCTTAGCCAACACCTTCATCATTTTCGGCCTGGTGAAGGCCTCGGATAAGAAGATGGCGTCCGGGTAGCGGTCCTGCACCTCGCGGATCAGCCACTCCCAAAAGGCCACCGGTTTCGTGTGCGGATTGTCGACGCGGAATATTCTCACCCCGTGATCCGCCCAGAACAGAATCACCCGCTTCATCTCGTTCCAGAGCCCATACCAGTCTTTGCAGTAGAAATCGACGTTGTAGATATCCTGGTACTTCTTGGGTGGATTTTCCGCGTACTTGATCGTGCCGTCCGGACGATGAGCGAACCACTCCGGATGCTCTTTGACGTAGGGATGGTCCGGCGAGCAATTGATCGCAAAGTCCAAGGCGAGTTCCATCCCCTCCGCACGCACAGCTGTTTCGAACCGATCGAAGTCTTCGATCGTGCCCAAACTCGGCTCCACGGCGTCGTGGCCCCCTTGGTCGTTCCCGATCGCGTATGGACTGCCGGGATCCGTCGGAGTCGCCGCGAGGGAATTGTTCTTTCCCTTGCGGTTCGTGCGGCCGATCGGGTGGATCGGCGTAAGATACAGCACATCGAACCCCATTGCCTTGATCGCCGGCAATCGTTTCTCACATTCCCAAAAGGTCGATCCCCGTTCAGGATCGTTTCCTTGAGAGCGGGGGAAGATTTCATACCAGGCTCCGTATCGCGCACGGACACGATCGACCACCACCTCCAGCTCCCTCTGGTACGAGGTCCAACCCACCCGTTCCTGATGACGTTCTACAAGTTGAGAGAGTTCCTCGCCGAGCGCCACAGCAAGTCGGGCTTCTTGCGTATCGGACGATCGCCATTGTTTGAGAAACAATTCCAATCGGGATTTATCTGGTTCGGTCGCCCGCTTCGCCGCACGTTCGATCAGGGCTCGTCCTTCCAGAAGCTCGCTCTCGATAGGCTCACTCGACTGGGACTTCTTTGTCACCTCCTGACGCCATGATTCGAAGGTGTTTGTGAAGGCCCCGATGGTGTAGAGATAGCGCGTGTTCTCATGGAGATCGACGTGTCCGGACCAGCGATCGTTATCGACGTGCGACATCGCGGCCTCGTGCCACATTGCTTCTTTGGTCACACGATACCGGAGCACGGCGGTCAACACATCATGCCCCTCTTTGAAAATATCGGCGGACACCACGAGCCGATCTCCGACCTCGCGCTTGATCGGATACCGCCCACCATCAACCTCAGGCTGCACCCCTTCGATGATGATAGGTGACCACTGTTCAGCCTTCGATTTCCTCGCAACCTCCACTTACGCCTCCCTCTTTGGAAGCGGCACGAACATCGGAGTGTGACACAACCCTCTCCCTGATACGCGGCGGAATAATGCCGCTGCGCTTCACACATTCACTCTGGGTCGCCGTGCTGGTCCGACGCAACCGGCGACTCGATCATGTCATCCGTTCCATCAATGCGACCGGACAATCCCTTAGGATTTCTGCGGCGGCGACAGTCTGACGACTGTCGTCTGACCTCGTCGCCGATCGGCTCCCGGTCAGCACGTTCCGATAGGGAGATCCGTCTTTCCACGAAGGCATCGTCACCTTCGTATCGCCCCAAATCCTGTCGCCGACCGGAAGCTCGGCCGGATCCTCGATCACACCGGCCAACAGGCGAGGAACGACGACGACCGCGGCCTGGTCTGCGTGAATGCGTGCAAACGCAAAGAGGTGCTCCCGCTTCGGTCCAAACACTTGTAACGGCACGTACTCACCCTGCAGGAACAACTCGGCATGCTCTCGGCGATACCGCAAGCCTTCTGTGGTGAGCCACAGCTTGACCCGCCCGTCGGCTCGATGTGTCAGGAGATCGTTCAAGAGAGCGTGTCGGGCCTGAGCCGAGTCTCCGGCTGACCGAAGCGTGGCTAGAACGGTCTGCCTCAGACTGAAGTCCACGGGACGACGATTATCCGGATCCACTAGATTGAGGTCCCAGAACTCTGTACCTTGATAAAAATCCGGCACGCCGGGGGCTGTCATCTTGATCAGGAGCTGTGCAAGTGAGTTGTACATGCCGTACTGCGCAATCCTCCCCTGGAACGGAAAGAAATCATCAAGGAAGTCTTTCGCTTGGGATCGATTGAGAACCCCAGCCACAAATCGGCGCATGGCCTCTTCATACTCGTGATCAGGATTGACCCAACTTGTACGGACCTTGGCTTCTCTAATCGCTTTGTTCATGTAGTTTTGGATTCTCTCGCAAAACTCCTCGTATACCTGCTCATCGAGCGGAATCAGCGGCCAGGCACCGATTAAGGTTTGGTACAGGAGGTATTCATCATCCGCAGTGGGTACGAGCCCCTGCTCTCCTGACACCTTCCACTTTCGATTCACCTTGCTCCACTGGGTCACCCGCTGGCTCCAGAGCTTCGG
>CAYTAS010000009.1:0-65532 GCA_964435885.1 uncultured Nitrospira sp.
CCGTCATCGACACGATGAGTAACATCGCCAATCTTTCACATCATCATTTTCGCATTCCACCCAGCGAGATGCAGAATGGGATCCTCGGCCTTTTGAAGGCCGTGATCGAGGAACATCTGATAGTGCCCGACATCACACAACGGTACCCTGCGTACGTCAAGACCGTGACGACCTTGCTGCGAGAATTCTCATGGCAAGACCTTCAGAGGGCGACCGGTCTCGAGCCTGAGTCGTTCCAACAAGCCGCCAAGGTCCTGGCGGCGGGACTTCGGGTGATCGTTCTCACAGGCCAAGTACTCCTGCGCAGCGAACGAGGGTATGCCGGATCATTGACCATTCTCGATCTGCTTATTTTAACGGGGAAATTGGACCAACCTGGTTGTGGATTTGCGCCGCTGGCTGAAGAAAACAACGACCAGGGCGCCGTCGAAATGGGCGCCGTGGCCGAGTTTCTGCCGGGTGCCTGTTCCAGTGACGATGCCGCGGGCCGCGAGCGATTCATGAAACTATGGAAGACGGAGGTCCCGCTTGCCGTCGGCGCCTCTCTCGTCGAAATGTTGAAGCGCGCCCAGGCAGGATCCCTTAACGCAATGTTCATCGTGGGGGAGAATCCCGTGGCCAGTCTCCCCGCGCCCATGCGCGCGGAGGATTCGTTACGAAAGTTGGATCTCCTTGTCTGCCAGGAGCTGTTTTTGACTGAGACGGCAGCCTTGGCCCATGTCGTATTGCCTGCCGCTTCCTCCATGGAAAAAACCGGGACGTTTACCAACACCGAAGGGCATGTGCAAGCCGTTCGTCCTTCGATTGAGCCGATCGGAGAAAGCCGCCCCGATTGGGAGGCCTTTGTCGCTTTGTCCATTCTGCTGGATATGCCGATGGAATACATGGAGAGCAAAGACATCCTGAAAGAAATCCGAGGCGCCATTGCCGGCTATGGGTCGCTTGGACCGACCCCCATGCCTCCTAAAGTCGATCACACCGCCACGGATCGTTACCTTCGTGAGGGTTACGAGCCGGATGTCCCTATGCGATACCGGCTCATCGCACCGAAAGCCAGACCTGACGGCACGCTCCAGATAGAGTTGGGGCAGAGCCTATTTCATTCCGGGAAGCTCTCAACCCGTTCGAAAGGCCTGCTGCAGATCGAAGGCAGCGGCCGGTTACGAATCAATCCGGTCGACGCCGCCTGCTTTGCCTTGATGGACGGCGATCGCGTTCGTCTCTGCAGCGCCGCCGGAGACATGACCACCGAGGTAAAAATCATGGACCGAGTACCTCAAGGAACGGCCTGGTTCCCAGACCACTTCGGCCAATCCGCCCTCGGGCTGTTTGAGTGCGCAGTCGATCCGATCACCCACGTTCCATCGTTCCGGACGACCACGGTGTCCATAATGAAAGTCGCATGACGAACCAATGCTGTGCTGATGGCTATGCTAATCCAGGAGTCTTATCGTGAATGAATTCGGTTTGCGCCTTGCCATATCTCTTACCCAAATCACCGCCGTCATGGGCATCGTCGTCGTGACGGTGCTGCTCCTCACGTTGGCCGAGCGAAAGGTGTTGGGGTGGATGCAGGACCGCATGGGCCCGATGGAAGTGGGACCATACGGCATCCTCCAACCGTTTGCGGACGCCATCAAGCTGTTTTTCAAGGAAGATATCGTCCCCGCCGGCGCCAACAAACTCCTCTTTACCATGGCGCCTATCCTGTGCTTGATTCCCGCGTTCGTCGGGTTCGCCGTCATTCCTTGGGGTCCGAACTGGACGATCGAAGTCGGTGGCGTGACCGTCAAACCCTTCGTGATCAGCGACATCAATATCGGGATTCTGTATATCTTGGCCTTCGCCTCGATCGGCGCCTACGGCATCATCCTTGGAGGGTGGGCATCGAACAGCAAATACTCCTTGCTCGGAGGGTTGCGTTCGGCGGCACAGATCATCAGCTATGAGCTCAACGTCGGACTCTCCATCATCGGCGTGATCATCCTGGCCGGCTCGCTCAGCTTGGTGAAAATCACCGATGCCCAATCGGGATGGTTTTGGAACTGGTACCTGTTCGCGCTTCCCGCGCCGCAGATTTTTGCCTTTGTGGTCTATGTCATCTCATCGGTGGCCGAAACCAACCGCGTTCCCTTCGATTTGCCCGAAGCGGAAAGCGAACTGGTCGCCGGATTCTTTACGGAGTACAGCGGTCTCCGATTCGCGTTCTTCTTCCTCGCCGAATACGCGAACATGGTCCTGGTGTCCTGCGTGGCCGCCGCGCTGTTTCTCGGCGGTTGGAACGCCCCGTACCCGGGAACGATTCTCGAACTCTTGGGCGCACCGTCTTTGGCGTGGATCGAGAACACCATGTGGTTCGCGGTGAAAACCTACTCGTTCTTGTTCCTCTTTTTCTGGCTTCGGGCGACCCTACCGAGGTTGCGATACGACCAGCTGATGAAGTTCGGATGGAAAGTACTGCTCCCGATCGCGTTGGCTAACATTGTCGTGACATCGATTATCGTATTCATGACGGAGTAGAGGGCGGACCACACGAAACCGATATGACACCGACCGCACCCCCCAAACGCCTGAGCCTGTCCGAATGGTTCAAAACCGTCACGTTCTATGAAATCTTCGTCGGGATGAAGGCAACCCTGTCGCATTTACTGAACTACCGGCCGATTACGTTGCAATATCCTCATGAGAAACGGACGCTGCCGGACAACTATCGCGGCATGCTCGCCTTGCTCCGATATGATGATGGGACCGAGAAGTGCGTGGGGTGCGACCTCTGCGAAGCGGCCTGCCCTTCACGGGTGATTCGTGTCGTGAGCGCCGAAGTGCCTGGCGAACCGACGAAGCGCTACTCGAAAGAATACTATATGGATATGACCCGATGCTTGTTCTGCGGGATGTGCGTCGATGCCTGTCCCGTCGATGCCTTGGGAATGACCAGAGAGTTTGAATGGGCGGTGTATGACAAACGGCAGCTCCACTTGAACAAACAACAGTTGCTCGCGATCGGGGATCGCTCGTTTCCGATCCGCGAGAAACGCTTGGAGCTTCAGCACCCGAACGTCGCGTTCTTCAACGTGCCGTTCAAACACGTTCCGCCCAAGCCGAACTGATCAGGATGGAACGCGGTGGGAAACCGAAGACGGCCACACCGTGGCATGAGCCTGGTCCTATCGACCGCTGACCCAGGAACCGTACCGTGGCGTACTTGTTTTTTGGATATTTTGCCGGAATGATTGCCATCACGTCTATTCTCGTGGTGGCGCTCAGAAATCCCGTCTACAGCGCACTGTCCCTCCTGATCATGTTTTTTCACGTCGCCGGGCTCTATGTCACGCTCCATGCCGAATTTCTCGCTGCCGTGCAGGTCATCGTCTATGCCGGGGCCATCCTCGTGCTGTACCTGTTTGTCGTCATGTTGCTCAACGTCAAGCGCGACGACCGATATCACAGCCAATGGCGGATCGCGGCCTTTATTTGCATCCCGTTGTCGATCGAATTTCTTGTTCTCTTATCCGGCGACTTAGGTGCGGCTCGTCGCGACCCTGCCGCGATCGCTGTCGACCCTCGGACCTCCGACAATAGCTTGGCCATCGGGCAAGCGCTCTTCTCGACCTATTTGTTCCCGTTTGAAGTGGCCTCCTTGGTTCTCCTGGTCGCCATGGTCGGCGCCATTGTCCTTGCAAAACGCGACGCCGGTGATATGGGATAATTCAGATGGTCGATGATTTATGGTTCATGAAGACAATGACGCGATCGGCCGCCCATTCTGTATTTTCCATTACCCATCACTCTTCAACCATCACCCATTGAACCCATGATTCCCATCTCCTACTATCTTATCTTGAGCGCGATCGTGTTCTTAACGGGTGTCGTCGGCGTATTGATCCGGCGCAACATCATCGCCATTCTGCTGTCGATCGAGTTGATGCTGAATGCGACCAATATTAATTTCGTGGCATTCTCCGACCACTTGCAGGATCTCAGCGGCCAAGTGTTCGTCTTTTTTACATTGACGGTAGCGGCGGCCGAGGTTGCGGTCGGTCTGGCCATCATCATCGCGTTGCACAGATCCAAATCCACGATCAATGTCGAAGAATTCAATCTGTTGAAATGGTAGGTACGAAACAGCATGCGTCATCTCAAATGGTTGATGGTCAAAAGTTCGAGCGCCTTGCATGAGCTTCATTCAACGTTCACATTAACCATTCGCCATTAAACATCTGATCCCATGCTGTACGCACTCATTCCTCTCTTCCCACTAGCCGCCTTTCTCGTCTTGGGCTTGAAGGGATCGCAGATCAAGGACCGCGCTCATGTGATCGCGGTCCCGGCGGTCGTCTTATCGTTCGTCTTGGCGTTGTCGGCTTTTTTCGAGGTGGCTTCCGGTTCCGTCATTTCCGTCCAGCTCTACACATGGCTCGTTTCAGGTGATCTCGATATTCACATCGGTCTCCATATTGATCGCCTGACCGCCGTCATGCTCCTCCTGATAACCGGGGTCAGTTCGCTCGTCCACATGTACACGATCGGCTACATGCGCGGCGATCCTGGCTATGCCCGTTTTTTTAGCTATATCGCCCTCTTCACGTTCTCGATGCTGATGCTCGTGCTTGCCGACAATTTGCTCCAGCTCTTCATTTTTTGGGAAGCGGTCGGTCTGTGCTCCTATCTGTTGATCGGGCATTGGTATGAGCGCGCGTCCGCCTGTGCCGCTGCGACCAAAGCCTTTCTCGTGAATCGCGTCGGGGATTTCGGCTTCATACTGGGCCTGCTCTTGGTCTGGTATCACTTCCGATCATTGAACTACCTCGACATCTTCCCCGCCGTTCATGAAGCAACCAATTTAACGATGAACCTGCTCGGTCCGTTCGGTGGAATCTGGGACGTTTCCGTGTTCACCCTCATCGCACTCTTGTTGTTCACCGGTGCGGTGGGGAAATCGGCGCAGGTCCCTCTCCATGTCTGGTTGCCCGACGCAATGGAAGGCCCCACACCCATTTCGGCGCTCATTCACGCTGCCACCATGGTGACAGCCGGAGTCTTTATGATCGCGCGGCTCGCCCCCATCTATAACGCGTCTCCCGCTGCCATGAGCGTCGTCGCCGTGACCGGGGCCGCCACGATGGTTCTTGGGGCGACCATCGCCTTGACTCAAACCGATATCAAGCGCGTGGTGGCCTATTCAACGGTGAGTCAACTCGGCTACATGATCATGGCTTGTGGGCTCGGTGCCTATGCCTCCGGCATGTACCATCTCCTCACACACGGGGCTTTCAAAGCCTTGCTGTTTCTTGGCTGTGGCTCCGTAATCATCGCCCTCCACCATGAGCAGGACATGCGGCATATGGGCGGGCTCAAAGATAAGCTCCCGATCACCTATCGAACGTTTGTGGTTGGTTCGCTGGCCCTTGCCGGTTTTCCACTTACGGCGGGATTCTTCAGCAAGGATGAAATTCTCGTCTCCGCCTGGTCGTCAGGAGAACTTGGTCAAGTCTTGGCCCTCTTGGGGCTCTTGACTGCCCTGCTGACCGCCTTCTATAGCTTTCGACTCGTCTTCGTGGTGTTTTGGGGGCCATCGCATGTCGATCCGCACCATGCGGCCCACATTCATGAACCGTCTCAGACGATGACCAGGCCGCTGCTGATTCTGGCGGTCCTCAGCGTGCTGACCGGGTACCTCGGCATCCCGTCTTTTTTGGAACCTGTCTTTTCTGCGGGGCAGGAAACCGCTGCGCAGCATGGTTCCGACGGGTTCATGATCATGCTTGCAGCGACAAGCTTGGGCCTACTCGGCATTGCCGCGGCCTATTATGTCTACGTGATCAACCCCGATCTGCCCGAGCGCCTCGCCGGACGGTGGAGAGCCCTCTACGAAGCCTCTCTGAACAAGTGGTATATCGATGAACTCTATGACCGCCTCTTCGTACGATCCACGTTGAGAGCTGCCACTGCACTCTGGAAGCGAGTCGACGTCGACGTGATCGACGGGGCAGTGAATGGGATCGCTCGAGGCATTGCCTGGGGAGGGTGGCTGTTGAGACTCATCCAGAGCGGACAAACTCAACATTATGCCCTGGCAATGGCCTTGGGCATCGTTATTTTAACGGCATATCTCATGTTGTGATGGACAGAAATAGAATGACCGAAGGCGAACTCAGAATGATGCAACCGAAGCGCCGTACACCATGCTCGACATTCGCCGAGCGGGAGTCTTGATGAGCGGGTTTCCCTGGCTGACGGTTTTGATCTTCCTTCCTCTGATCGGGGCGGCGGTTCTCTTTACCGTCAAAGATGCCTCTATCCGGTTCGTCGCACTCGGTGTGACCGTCGCCGACTTTCTCATTTCGCTCCCGCTGTGGTGGCTCTTCGACGCATCGTCCGATCGCATGCAATTCGTCGAGTCCGTCCGATGGATCCCTTCCCTCTCGATCAAGTACCAGCTCGGTCTGGACGGGATCAGCCTGCCGCTGATCATCATGACGACGATCCTGATGCCGCTCTGCATTCTGGTCTCCTGGCACGCCATCGAGACACGAGTTCGAAGCTTCATGGCCATGCTGCTGATCATGGAAAGCGCCATGATCGGCGTCTTTTGCGCGCTGGACTTCGTGCTGTTCTATGTGTTCTGGGAGGCGATGCTGATCCCGATGTACCTCCTGATCGGAGTCTGGGGCGGACCGAACCGTCTTTATGCCGCCATGAAATTCTTTCTCTATACCCTCGCCGGCAGCGTCTTGCTGCTGGTCGCGATCCTGGTCCTTTACTTCCAAGGCGGGCATACGTTCGACATTCTTGAGCTGAGCCGGGGCACCTACGAACCGGCGCTTCAGATCTGGCTTTTTTTCGCCTTTTTCGCGGCGTTCGCCGTCAAAGTTCCCATGTTCCCCTTCCATACCTGGTTGCCGGACGCGCACGTGGAGGCTCCCACGGCCGGCAGCGTGATTCTCGCGAGCGTCCTGCTCAAGATGGGAACCTATGGCTTTCTGCGCTTTAGTCTCCCCATGTTACCGGATGCCTCGCGGCTCTTCACTCCGTTGATGGTCGCGCTCTCCATCGTGGCCATTATCTATGGAGCCTGCATGGCTCTGGCGCAAGCCGACCTTAAAAAACTGATCGCCTATTCGAGCGTCAGTCACATGGGGTTCGTCACCCTCGGTCTCTTCATGTTCAATATGCAGGGAATAGAGGGTGCGGTCCTGCAGATGGTGAACCACGGCATCACCACCGGCGGACTTTTTCTCTGTGTCGGAATGATCTACGAGCGGACCCATAGCCGGCAGATCGCCGACAACATCGGTCTCACGAAACCGATGCCTCGCTATGCTACGTTTCTGGTCATTTTTTCCCTGTCTTCGCTGGGACTTCCCGGCACGAACAGTTTCGTGGGAGAGTTCCTGGTTCTCGTCGGCACGTTCCTCTGGAGCAAGATCGCCGCCGCGTTGGCATCTTTGGGTATCATTCTGGCCGCCGCCTACCTGCTCTGGATGATTCAACGGGTCGCCTTCGGCGTTCCCGCTGCGCATGTTCTTCCGAAGCTTCGCGATGTCGATCTTCGCGAGATGGCGACGCTGGCGCCGCTGGCGGTCTTGATTTTTTGGATCGGGCTGTTCCCTAATCCCGCGCTGACGCGCATGCACGCGAGCGTCGAGAAGGTGATCGCGCGTGTTGTTCCGGCTTCCCAGGAGGCGGCTTCGACTTTTCGTCCGCTGGCTCCTTCCACGCGGCGCACGCCCCCCTCCGACGACATCGCGGCAAAGGACCACCGACCATGAATTTCTCAGTGGGGGACCTCTTTCTGATCCTGCCGGAATTGCTCATTGTCACCGCAGCCTGCGTCGTGCTTGCGCTGGACCCTGTGCTGGATAGGTCCCGCAAGGACGGCTTGGTGTGGCTGAGTCTGGGAACGCTCGCCGTGTGCATGGGACTTACGGCCTCTCAAATCGGCGTTCCGACCATGATTTTCAGCGGTCTCGTCGTGATCGACGCCTACGGAGCGTTCTGGAAGTTGCTGCTCTACTTCGTCACGGGCCTCACCATCTTGCTTTCTTATTCATACCTCAAGGAAGAACGCCTGTATTTCGGCGAATACTATGCGTTCATTCTGCTCGCGCTCTGCGGGATGATGGTCATGGTCTCGGCGTCCGATCTGCTCACGATGTATCTCGGCACCGAGCTCATGTCCCTCTCGCTGTACGTGATGGCGGGACTCAAACGCACCGAACCACGTTCGCTTGAAGCTTCGGCGAAATACTTCGTCTTGGGCGCATTTTCTTCCGGCATTCTGCTGTACGGCATTTCGCTTTTGTATGGAGCGACCGGAAGCACCAGGCTTCCGCAGATCGCCATGGCCATCGCAAGCCAAGGCTTGAGTGATCCGTTGCTGTTGTTCTCCACGATCTTACTCGCGGTGGGATTCAGCTTTAAGCTCGCCGTCGTTCCGTTCCACATGTGGACCCCGGATGTCTATCAGGGCGCCCCGACCTCCGTGACGGCTTTTATGGCGGTGGCCTCGAAGGCCGCCAGTTTCGGCGTGTTCCTTCGGGTGTTTGTGGAGGGCCTGGGCGGACTGAAATCGAATTGGTCTGCGCTTTTTCTCCTGCTCTGCATCGCCACACTTTTGGTCGGAAATATCGTCGCGCTGGTCCAAACCAACGTCAAGCGCATGCTGGCCTATTCAAGCATCGCCCATGCGGGGTACGCTCTGATCGGAGTAGTGGCGGCCGGCCGCATTGAACACGCATCCGGCCTCGCGAGCGTCTTACTTTACCTGGCCTTGTATGCGTTCATGACCTTCGGAGCATTCGCAATCGTCGCCATGCTCCGCAAAGGGGGCATCGAAGGAGAAGAGATCGAAGACTTTACCGGTTTATCGAAACGACATCCGATGGCCGCGCTCCTGATGCTGATCTTCATGGTGTCACTGGCCGGCCTTCCTCCGACCGCGGGCTTTATCGGAAAACTGTATATTTTCAGATCGGCGGTGGAGGCCGGCTTGACGTGGTTGGCGGCGATCGCCCTGATCTTCGCCGCCATTTCAGCCTATTACTATCTTCGGCTCGTCATGGTCATGTACATGCGGGAACCAAGCGATCAGTCGGAGACTTCCCCCCGGTTGATCATGTCTCCGACGCTCTCCATCGTGTTGGCTTGTGCGGTCGCCGGAGTCGTCGTCTTCGGGATCTACCCCAACCCCCTCGTGAACTTCACCATGCAGGCCGTGTTGACACTCAAATAAACCGTCGCGTCTTTTTACTGACCCGTATGCGGAGCCTCATGACTGTTCTCCGCTTTCTTCTCGATGCATTGAACATGTTCTTACGGCAAGGTTGCCCCAGCTTGGCGGCAGCCCTCGCCTTTTTCTCGCTGCTCTCGCTTTTTCCGCTCGTTTTTCTCCTGCTCTACGGAATCAGTTTTCTCGTCAGCCAAGACATCATCGGTGAACAATTCATGCTGAACTTCCTCAAAGGTTTCCTGCCGTCACTGGGCGAGCATTTGGCCGAGGAGGTCCATCGGATCAGTTCGCTGAAAAGCGTCCGATGGCTCGTCTTCTTATCGTTCTTTTGGTTCGGCGGACTCGTCTTCTACGAACTCGACTATGCGCTCAACGTGGTCTTTGAGAGCGCCCAAAAACGGCATCCGTTGATGTCAACGGCGATTTCTATCGCGTTATTAGGATTGACCGGAGTTTTACTGTTTGTGTCGTATGTGGCCACGGAAACCATTGCGTTTTTGACCGCCTATGCTCCTCGACTCTGGGGTCTCGACCTTGTCGCCTTGACTGCGCACGAGTTTCATCTAACATACACGTTGCCCTTCGCCTTGGCGTTCCTGGCCGTGAATCTCCTGTATCGTCTGGTTCCTCGACGCCGTCCACGATGGCGAGACGCCATGGCCGGAGCCCTGACGTTCGGCCTGCTCTGGGTTTCGACGAAGGTCGTCTTCGTCAGCTATGGGAGCTACGCCACCGTCTATGCGCGGCTCTATGGATCGTTGCTGGAAGTCGTCCTCTTACTCCTGTGGGTCTACTACTCAGCGGGACTTCTACTGTTCGGCGGCGTGATCGCACACAAGCTTCAAGCGACCGCTCTTGCCTCGTCGACCACACCGAAAGATGAGAATCCCGGCCAATAGTCATTGGCCAATGGTCACTGAGAAAGAGAACGGGCGATGACTCATGACGTGATTATCGGTGTGAAGAACCTCGTAGCCGGAGAAAATGCACAAGGGCCGACTGAGTCACAAGACCGACAACGTCCCCGTCCTGCACGACGACCAAGCGATCCCATCCTCCGCGCGCCATTCGCTCCATCGCATGAATCACCGGCGCCTCCGGGGTGATCGCCAACGACTCCGAAAAAGGGCGCATCACGTGCTCGACTCGGCGCCATGCCCAGAGCGCCGGCGCCACACTCTGCACTTCAGCGACCGTCACCATCCCGACCAACCGCTGATCCGCCACGACCGGAAACCCTCCGTAGCCGTAGGTCTGGAAGTACTGATTCACAGCTTCATCAAGCGCGCACTGCGCGGGAATCGAGACTACGGTCTTGACCATGATGTCCCGAACAGGGATCGTCGCCAAAGACTGTCGCATCGCGGCTTGACGACGACTTGCCCGCGCGGCGGTGAACAGAAACATCCCGATGACAATCACCCATCCTCCGTTCGACATCATGGAGGCAGGCAATTCTCCGCTCGCGGCCCTGTAGACGATAAGCAGGCCGACAAGGCTAAAGACCGCCCCGAATGCCAGACCGGCCACAGCGGCTTGTTTCGTCGCCCGGTGAAAGTCTTTTCCCCATGCCCAGAGTCCGGCGCGCAGCACCCTCCCGCCGTCAAGCGGAAAACCAGGGATCAAATTGAACAGCCCGAGTTGCACATTGACAATACCCATCAAGGCGCCGAGCATGATCATCCCCTGGAGCCCTTGAACGGATTCCGCCAGTATCACGAAGAGAAAACAGGCCCCACCGATCGCAAAACTCACGACCGGTCCCGCGACGGCTATCAGAAATTCCGCCTTCGGCGACGGGGCTTCCCGGCGCATGTGGGCGACTCCGCCGAAAATGAACAGGGTGATCTGCTCGATCGGGATGCGATAATACAGCGCCACATAGGAATGTCCGAGCTCATGCAGCAGGACTGAGAAAAACAGAAGAACTGCCGCGAACGCGCCCATCGCCCAGTAGCGCTCAGGCGAGAGGCCGGGCAGGCTGTCCGGCAGATAGCCCGTTGAGAGGCTCCACGTCACCAATGAAAAGATTAGAAACCAGGATGCATGGACATGGATCGGAATACCCAATGCTCGCCCGATCTCCCAGGATGGCATCTGCATGGAAAACACCGTAACAGCCAAGATCCACAGGGTCAATTCGGCGTCCTCGATCATGTATACTCGTTCGCATGCGGCAATATCAGTTCAGCCCGGCGGTGTGACAACCGTTTCATGTCGAGGAGGGCCCATGAACGTCACAAGGCTTTTACATACACGGATGCGGGTCAGCGACCTGGATGAGACCATTCGGTTTTATACGACGGTGCTGGGCCTTGAGGTGATTGAGCGAAAGACTTCTCCTCGCGGATCACACCTCGCGTTCCTGAGAGTTCCCAATAGCGACGAGTTGATCGAATTGACCAGTTTTCCACCCAGCGGCCCGGTCAAGGTCCAAGAGGATCTCGTCCACCTCGCCTTCCAAGTCGACAGTCTCGACAAGACCATCGCCTCACTCAATGCTCAAGGGGTCAGGATCACCGATGGACCGACGACAACTTCATCCGGAAGCCGGTTCATCTTCATCGATGCGCCGGACGGCTATGAAATCGAGTTGATCGAACGGCCCGCAGGGGTGAAGATCGTGTGAGACTCGTCAAGCGCATAAGCGAACGGTGTTAGGTTTTAGGTTTTGGGGTTCTGCACAACCTGAAACGTTGAACATGAAACCTTGAACTCAGAATCGAAGAAACGAACGACAAGATACCAAAGGAGTCTCTGAATGAACAACGGATTTTTTCGCGGGCACGGACTTGGCAACGATTACGTCGTGATGGATCCCAAGGAGCTGACGTTTAAACTGACGCCGAAAAACATCACAGCGATATGTGATCGCAATTGGGGGCTGGGCAGCGATGGTATTCTGGCCTTGGTCTCTTCAAAAAAAGCCGATTTTGGGTTGCGCATTTTCAACCCTGACGGCAGCGAAGCAGAGAAGTCCGGGAATGGGCTGAGGATCTTTGCCCGCTATCTCCACGCCACAGGCAAAACCAAGAAAAAGCGCTTTACGGTCGAGACCAAAGGCGGGCTGGTCGCCATCGACCTGCATGTCGACCGGCATGGAGACGCCGGCGCCGCCACGGTCGAGATGGGCCGGGCCACGTTCCAGCCGGATGCACTCCCCTGTTCGCTTCCCGTGCCGGAGTTGATTCAACAACCAATCGACGCTGCGGGACGCGCGCTCATCTTTACCGGCGTAAGCGTCGGGAATCCCCATTGCGTCGTCTTCAAGTCGGCAGGCGAATCCTGGTCGCGGGAAGAACTGTTGCAACTTGGCCCTGTCCTGGAGAACCACAGCCTCTTTCCTAAACGAACCAACGTCCAGCTGGCGGTCCCGACCGGACCGAGGGAGATCTTCATCCTGATTTGGGAACGCGGCGCCGGAGAAACACAGGCCTCCGGCTCATCATCCTGCGCCGCTGCGAGCGCGGCAGTACGCTTAGGACTTGTCAAGAGCCCTGTGGCCGTCAAGATGCCGGGTGGGACCCTGAATATTCAAGTGGACAAGGATTTCAACCTCACGATGAAGGGACCGGTCGCCGAAGTCGCCCGGGGCACATTAAGCCCGGCGTTTGTCCGCGGACTGAAGTAGAATGTCAAAGGTCATAGGTCACCGGCTGACGGTTGACCCATGCGCGTTGACTAATGACCGGTGACCTATGACTGGGATGCTCCAATCCAAACTCGCCCATCTACCTGGTAGCCCGGGTATCTACCTGTTTAAAAACGCACAAGGCGAAATCATCTACATCGGGAAAGCCGCCGTATTGGCCGACCGTGTGCGCTCCTATTTCCAGAAGGGCGCGGACCACAGCCCAAAGACCAGTCTCCTCGTCGGTCAAATCACTGACCTGGAAACAATGGTGACCAGGTCGGAACTCGAAGCCTTGATACTTGAGAGTAACCTGGTCAAGCGTCACAAACCACGATTCAACGTCGTGCTGAGGGATGACAAGCAGTACCCCTATGTACGGCTGCCGATCAGGGACGATTTCCCACGGCTTTCTATCGTCCGTCGCGTCCAAAAAGACGGGGCGTTGTACTACGGCCCCTACACGCCGGCCAATGCCCTGCGCGAGACTTTGAAAGTAATCAAGCACGTCTTTCCCCTGGCGACCTGCACCATCGACATCGACGGGACAGCCGAGCGGGCTTGTCTTGAATTTGAAATCAAACGGTGCATGGCCCCCTGCACGGGCAATCAATCGAAGGAGGAGTACCATCAGATCGTCAAGCAAGTCCGCCACTTCCTGGAAGGACGAGACCATGAGCTGCTCGACGATCTTCGCGCCAAAATGGACACGGCGGCCGAACGGGAAGAGTTCGAGGAAGCCGCGCGACTGAGGGACCGGCTCTTCAAGATCGAACGGATGCTGGAGAAACAGCGTATTACCCAGACCTCCGCCGCCGATCAGGACGTGCTCGGGCTTGCGCGGCAGGGAGCCGCCGTGGACCTTCAAATTCTGTTCGTACGCGGGGGATTACTGATCGGGCGAAAAGATTTCTTTTGGCCTGAATCGGCAGATGCCTCGGACAACGAACTCATCCGCTCCGCGATCGAGCAATTTTACAACAAGGACGGTCAACCTCCGCGTGAGGTTCTGGTTCCGACCGACCTGGACGACACGACATTGATCGAACAATGGCTGTCCGACAAACGTGGGGAACCTGTCCGGGTCAGGACTCCCGAACGTGGCGCCAAGCATCAGCTCGTTCTGTTGGCTGAAGAGAATGCAACTTCAGCGGTCGCCGAACATCTTCGTGAGGAAGAGATCGATCGCCAGGCCTGCGAGGAGCTGAAACGGTTGCTCCGCCTTGAGCGCCCTCCCCGTCGGATCGAAGGGTTCGACATCTCTAATACGATGGGAAACCAATCCGTCGCATCCATGGTCGTCTGGGAAGACGGGAACATGAAGAAGGCGGACTATCGACGGTTCAAGATCCAAACGGTTGCCGGGGCCAATGACTTCGCCAGCATGAAAGAAGTGGTGACTCGTCGCTACGGCGAAGCCTGTGGTGGACCGAGTCGAACCACAGAGGATTTAGCCCTGCCGGATCTGATTCTCATCGACGGTGGGTTAGGACAGTTGGCTGCCGCACTCGAGGGACTCAAAGAAGCCGGACGACAGGGTTTACCGATTCTCGGACTGGCCAAGGCCCGTGGTGATAAAGAGGAGCGGATCTTCCTGGCAGGGAGGAAAAATCCGATCGTGCTCAAACCGCAGTCTCCCTCCACTCATCTCCTCCAGCGCATTCGCGATGAGGCCCATCGCTTCGCGGTCACATTCCACCGAAAACTTCGCGGACAAGCGCTGGTCAGCTCCAAGCTTGATCAGGTCATTGGAATCGGAGAGATTCGGCGCAAACAGCTTTTGAGCCGGTTTGGGAGTCTTGATAAATTAGAAACCGCGAGTGATGAAGCCTTGCAGAAAGCCGGACTCAGTCAGGAAACGGTCTCGAACCTCCGCAAAACCCTCGCACAATAGGCTGACTCAGCCCGGGCTTAGAACAGATAGCGCAGGCTGAATGTTCCCAGATGCACGAAGGCATGATACGTCCCGTCCACCGTCGGATTGAGATTCCCGAGGATCCTACGTGATTCGTAAAACCACTCCTGATAGGCGAAGTCGAGTCCGATCCCTTTCGGCCATAAGACCGACTCTCCGCTACAAGGGATCAGCCCTAGAAAGCGGCCGGCTCCCTTGCACAAAAACCCCACGCCAAGAGAAAGAGTATGAGCGGGAAGCGAAATCGTACCAGGATTGAAGGTCCGATCTGGAACAGGGTCCCCTGTGTAGGTATACCCGGATCGGAGTGAGATATCCCAGTGCGGCAGCCACCGTGGATTCAGCCATGTATGCTCCGTTCCAATGGCAATCACTGGAACATTCTTCCACTGGCGCGGCTGAAAAATCGTCACCCCACCGGCAAGTCGTACGTCAAGGTTTCTATGCAAACTCCATCCCACATATTCGACGTCGAGTTCGACCTTCCATTCTCTCACGGTGGTTCGAACCGGCCAGATGGCCACCGCACCGGTAACTACTGGAGGCAACACAAGATCAGTGGAACCATCGGCAAGCTTAGCTCCATTGACTAAAAGAGAGCCATTTAGGGGGACAATCGCTTGCGAGCGATAGACAAGCCCAATGGACACGATCGGTTTACCGGAATCGTTTCTCACCGGTGCGTAGAGGAGGCTCGCGGTCACGCCCGCACCGGTCCCGCTGCCGTTCAGCTCTATGGAAGTGCCAGCCGGAATCCCCAGCGCTCCCACACTGATCTGTTTCTGTTCTCCATGCCCCTCGCCAAGAAAGCTTGCGAAGGTGTAGATATCGGCGCTTACACCCACGGAGAGCTGATCGTTGATCCTGTAGGCAATGGTAGGTTTGATGGCGAGTAGCGGAAGCGCCACGGAGGTTACAGCCGTATTGAAGGGACTATCGAGCGGATAGCGGGTATTAGATCCAAATGAAGAGTTCACTCCTACGCCGATGGCTATAGATGAGAGATTCTTTGCCCCCAGCGCGTTGAGGTTGGCGCTGAAATAGAAGTGACTTGGGAGGGGAGTGGAAACAGTGCCGCCAAAATCACCGCTACTAGTAATTCCACCCGGCCCGGTGAACTTGATCGAACCGCCCATTATGGTTGTCCCGACGGAACTCTGAATGCCTCTGACTTGCGTTAAACCCGCCGGGTTAAAATGGATGGCGGATGGATCGTCGGCCTGAGCAACGAATGCGTTGCCCTGACCAGCAGCTACTGCACCTTGTGGTTGAAACCTTATGGCCTGCGCGTCGGCATTCGTAAAGTCCAACAAGACCGCTAGATACACGCTTGCATATAAGACGCAGAACTTGTTCATACTTGAGGTTCTAGTACATGTGGCGAACAAACCAAGGTGAATCTGTGCTCTTCTTCATCTTGACCATAACCGTTACTCCTCACATAGGTACGTTTGGCTCGATCCGTTTTGTGCAGTAGCGGCTCTATCGCATGCGTAGATAACAGTATATTTGTGTTGCCCAATCTTGCTATATTTTCCGCGTTCATACGCCTACTCTCAGGAGGGACCTCCCCATGGACACTGCAGTCCTACCTTTTCCTGCGCATATTTTTGAAGAGTCTTCGAAAGCCGACCTTAAAAACTTTCTTGAGGTCATGCACTATGCCGTCTTAGCTGAGACCCCCCAGGACGTAAAGGACGTTCTGATTCGAACCAAGAAATTTCTCCCGTTCGACCGGCTGATCGGAGGGCTCGCTCGATTGGATGCCGATGGTTCGTTTGATGGGTTTTCCGATGTTTTGAACGTGAACTTCCCGCAGATATGGCTTTTTCAATACTGGAGGAATGGATACGGGAAAGTAGATCCGGTCCTCCATGCCTTGGTGCGATCCCAAGAGGCCCAACGGTGGAACCAAGTCTATGCCGGTGTGACATCGGATAAAGAAAAGGAGTTTGTTGAATCCGCGACATCGTTCGGACTCGGTGATGGGGTAACCGTTGGTACGCTGGATCCATCCTGTGGGGTCACGTCATTTTTCGCTTTTGGCGGCGGCGAGCCCGCACAACATGAGCGATATGTGAAATTTGTGGACTACCTAGGGCAGCACCTCCATCTGGCCCTTATGAGATCCTCTTCAAAAGCTGCTTGTGTAACGAGTAAGTGCGTCAACAAGCTCTCGCCAAAAGAAGTTACCATTCTGAACTGGATGAAGGACGGGAAGACCAATTGGGAAATTGCCAAAATCACCGGGGTTACCGAGCGGACGATACGGTTCCACGTCGAGAGCATCTTCTCTAAGCTGAATGTCACATCCCGGACCCAAGCAGTCGCGGTGGCAGTTCAACATGGGCTCCCTAACTTGGCATAGTATTCGTCGCCGGCTACCCGCGATATGGTTGTGTCGGTCGCTTTCTACCCTCATGGGATCGGCAGATAACGAATCACACAACTACGCAGTCCTGCGCTTCCACCAACTCACCTGCTGTTGATAGGGCCGAGAAGGCGGCTCTATCAAGAGATTCAGCAGTCATCCGTTTCTTGATTTTCCCTTGCGTCGTCTCGACGGTCGACATCCATTCCATGACCGCCGGTCGCTTTCTACCGAGAACCTGTTCGCACTTCACAATATCCATCGTTGCCGCGAGAGAGAGAGTCCCAGCGGGAGGAAGTGCGATGGGTGGACCCAGTGGATCAGCCGGGATGCTCATAGCATTGAGTATTCGGAAGAAGCGGTGGTCGACCTCTAAATAGAGGTATCTAACACCCTGGTTCATCGCCCAATGGTAAATGCCCTTGATAAGGGTGAGCATAAGCCGAGAGGATAGCCCCTTGTCATTAATGTCTGGATCAATCGCCAGCCTTGTAATTTCCGCTGTATCCGACTCTTTCCTTAGGCTGTGATGTGGCGGTAACAAGAGACGGAGGTCCTGTTCAATCATGAAGGGGCCAGACGATGGAAGGAGTCTGGCTAGGCCGTGAAGGTTACCCTCACCATCCAAGAGTCCGATTGACGAACCCCATAGATCATACATGTCCATCTCCTGGCCATCCTCTGTCTGTGGGACCCACTGTAGCTTTTCCGCAAATACCCGATGCCGCAATCGGTAAGCTTGGCTCAGCTCTTCCTTGGTCTCGAGTGTCTTAATGAGAAACTCTCCTTCGTAGAATGCAATTCCTCTTTCTTGAGAAACGACTGAGATTGGCATGATTGCCTCCTTCTAGGGTGGTTTAGGATTGGACCAGGGCTGAATGTGCGGGCCGAATGACGAGCAAAGCCGGCAGATGGTTCCACTTGAGGGAACAAACGTCACCTGGCGGACCCGCCAGGTGATTTCCTAGTCACCGTGGAGTAAGAATTGGATGTTTTTGTTGGGATTTCGGCTCTCTAGACGTTCGAGCAGGAGGAAAGTGAATGGACGAAACTCGCGTGACCGTGGGGAAACAAAGATTTGAGGTGTTAGACGGAGGGCTCCGGGCTACGTCGAGGCTCTCACTCCCACTGTCGGCTCGCCCGGCGCGGCAATCATATGGTGTGCGCCAATTGGAAGCCTGCGCAGGCGAGTTGACGACGGCCTATAAGGCAACCGAACGGCGACTACACATGCTCCTGGAAGATCGCACCCGCATCGGTCGCGATCTGCATGACTGCGTATTGCAATCGCTGTATGCCATCGGGATGGGCATTGAAACGAATCAGAAGATAAGGCATACTAATGATCTTGAATGCGCATCAGATGACGCCAGAATGATTTCACAGATCAACCGACTGATCCATGAGGTCCGGAACATGATCCGCGAATTGGAGTCCGAGGCCGTCCAGGAGTTTGATTTATCTGCTGAGCTGAATACCATGCGCGCCACCTATGAGGAAGGAGGTCGCCTGCGTGTAAAATTGGACCTTCAGCGGAGCGCCCTTGAAGTTCTGACCAACGAGGAAGAGCGCGAGATCCTCAATATTGTACGAGAAGCCCTCAGTAATTGCGCCCGCCATGCCCATGCCTCGCGAGCGACGGTGTCCATTCGCATGAAAGACACAAGAGTTCGGGTCACCGTGCAAGACGACGGAATTGGATTCTCCACGGCTGTCGGACGGCCGGGTGGATACGGGCTGGCCAACATGGAGGCCCGCGCAAGAAAACTCGGGGGGACGTTCCGGGTTCAGTCCAAGGCCGGAGGAGGCACGCACGTCACGGCGGAATTTTCATTGGAACCCGTATTGACTCCCGTATGAAACAGCCGCAGACCAGCATCGTTCTTATCGATGATCATGAGATGGTCCGTCGAGGACTTCGAGCGCTGCTCCACCTCGAGCCGGATATGGCGATCGTCGGTGAGGCGGGGACCGTCGCGGAAGGCGTGTCTGTCGTCGAGCGACACGCCCCGCACATGGTGTTGCTTGACGTCAAACTCCCCGATGCCACCGTCACGGAAGCCTGTCGACGGCTTCTGGCCGTTGCGCCGAAGCTTCGCGTTCTTATTCTCACCAGTTACGCCGAAGACGCGACGGTCATGGCCGCCGTTCAGAACGGAGCCCATGGGTATGTCCTCAAGGATGTCCGAATGGACGACCTGGTTCGCGCGATCCGCACGGTCGCCTCAGGTCATGGCTATCTGGACCCGCGCGTGACCCAGCGGGCGCTTCATTGGATTCGCACCAGCTCACACCTTGGAGCGAATCCCCAAGGTACCACCCGACTGTCCCCTCAGGAACGCCTCATCCTGCCGTTGCTTGCCGAAGGAAAAACAAATAAAGAAATTGCCGTCCATCTCCGCTTGAGCGATAAAACGGTAAAAAACTACCTGGCGAATATCTTTGATAAACTCCATGTGAAGCGGCGGACTGAGGCCGTTGCTTGGTTCCTCAAAGAAAACCATATGCCGTCTCTACCGCGGAGCCCACGGCCGTAGACGTTCAAGATCCTCTCCTTCTCATTCGTATCGGCACTTTTTCGCGCCCTCCTGTTGTATTGTACGGTCACTGGGATCTATGTTATCGACTGTGGCCGTCGTCGGAAGTGACGGCCTGTCCGGGCAAGAGGATGCACCCGTCCCACAGCTTCACCCGGCCTAGCGCCTGGAACCCACACGTATGAATTCTCCGCTAGGGATTGACGGCCCTGCTTCCGCCGAATTGACCAAACTCCGACGGCAGGTGGTTGAGTTACAGCGGGCGCTGGCTCAATCCGAGCAAGACCACCGACTTACCCACTCACAGGAATCTGAATTGACCCAACGAGTCATTCAAGAAGCGCTCGATACGCGTGAGCACACCGCCGAACTCGAAGGTGTCGTGCGAGCGTCCTCGCGAGAGGTCACGAGGAGGCAACAAGCGGAATCAGCGCTCAAAGCCAGCGAGCAGCGGTACCAATCTCTCTACGAACACAACCCCTTCATGTATTTCACCCTCACCCCCGAAGGCACTGTGTTGTCCGTCAATCGATTTGGAGCCGATCAGCTCGGCTACCGCACAGAGGATCTTATCGGCCGCTCCATCGCGCAGGTGTTCGATTCCAGTGAACGGCAGATCGCGTTGCAACGGCTTATGACGTGTGCGGCGAGCCCGTACACCCCGTTGGAATGGGAAGCGCAGAAGATTCGGAAGGATGGAACCCGATTGTGGGTAAAGGAGCGAGTCAGGGCCATTCACGATCACACAGGGGCGATCGTCGTCCTCGTGGTTTGTGAGGATATCACGGAGCGAAAGCGGACTGAAAAGCAGCTACAGGAAACGACTCGTCTGCTCCACACCCTCGTGAATGAGTCGGCGCTCCCACTCGTCAGTCTCGACCGAGAAGCCCGAGTCGTCAGTTGGAATCAGGCGGCAACCCGCCTCTTCGGCTGGGCTGAAGAGGAGGTGCTCGGACGTGAACTTCCCTATGTTCAAGCCGGCGAAGAGGGCGCGGCCGATGCTTTATGGGAACGGGGGATACGTGGGGAATTGACCGGTCCGGTCGAATTACGCCGTCGACGTAAGGACGGTCAGATGCTTGATCTCCTCCTCTGGCCTGTCTTTGTCTCTGACGAGTTCGAACAGGTCTCGCTTGCCGTCGGTCTCTATGTCGATCGGTCCGACCTCAAACGGGCCGAGGAAGCCAGGCTCAGAGGCGAAGATCGCCTCCGGTCGTTCCTGGATGCGCTGGATGACCTCGCCTTTGAATTCGATCATGACGGAAGATACCTCAATGTCTGGACACGTAACGAGGACAAACTGCTCATCCCTAAATCTCAGATCATCGGCAAGCCCATCACCGATGTCTTCGGACCCGAAGCCGGTGCCCGCTACCTGGAAACAATCCGGCATGTCATAGCATCCGGGAAGACTGCCACCGTCGAATACAGCGTATGGCTCGGCCGGAACAGGCGATACTTTTCCGGTATCCTCACGCGTATTTCAGGGACCGACCGGGCAAGCGCCACCGTCGGCTGTATCGTACGCGATATGACCGAACATGGTCTCATTGAGGCACAGATTCGAGAAAATGAAGCCCGGTGGAGAGCGCTGTACGAGCATGCGGGAGTCGGCATCGCACAGCTCACCCTCGATGGTCGATTTCTCCGAGTGAATCCTCACCTCTGCGAACTCCTTGGGTATCCATCGGAAGCGATGCTTGAACGGAATTTTCAGGACTTCACCCACCCGGACGACATCCACGCAAATCTTGCCCGCCTTGCGGAACTGCTTGCCGGGAAACGGCACTCCTTTTCGATGGAAAAACGATATCGTCGGATCGACCAGGCCTGGCTGTGGGTCGATTTGACCGTCTCCCTTGTCCGCGCCGACTCTAGGGAGCATGCGTATCTCATCGCCGTTATTCAGAGCATCGACGATCGGAAACGGTCATACTCACTCCTTCACGCCGCTATGAACTCCGTCGCTGATGGGCTTCTCATCGTGGACCGCCAAGGCAAGGTGACAAGCGCCAACCAGCGGTTTTTGTCCCTTTGGAACATCCCTGATGCGTTGGCCTCATGTCAAGACGACGACGCGTTGATCGAGGCTGTCGCAGACCAATTACAGGACCCGCGGGGTTTTCTGGATAAGATCCGGGAGTTGTACGCGCATCCCGAGGAGGAAAGTTTTGATGTGTTGCGGTTTAAAGACGGCCGCGTGTTCGAGCGTCAGTCACGGCCCCAGATTCTCGAAGGAGAAATCGTCGGCCGTGTCTGGACGTTTCGGGACGTGACCGAACACAAGCAAGCTGAAGAAGCTTCACGCGCGAGCGAGCTGAGACTCCAGCAGTTCGTGGCCGAAGCGCCGGTCGGACTCTGTATCCTTGATAAGAACTGGCGCGCCATCAGCGCCAACAGAGCCTTATGTGAGTTGACAGGCTATGAGAAGGCTGAAATCATCGGAACCACCTACGCGCTTTACACACATCCAGAGGATCTTTCCGCCATGATCGCGCTGACGGATGAATTCTTTCGAGGAATTCGATCGGCCTACAGCTATGAACATCGCTATATCAGAAAATCCGGAGAAATCATTTGGGTTTCGGTCAAAGCCACGCGTATCGATCTCCCCGGACACGAAGGTCCGTTGCTCCTGTCCGCGGTGCAAGACATTACCGAGCGTAAACTCGCACTGGAAGAGCGTGAGCAACTGAGCCGTGATCTTCACGACAATCTGCTGCAAGCACTGTATGCGGTCGGCATGCAACTGGAGGCCGGGAAACTGGCCATGAAGCATTCGGCCCGCCGTTCAAAGACCCATATGAATCAGGCCGTCAGCCAACTCAACGATCTCATCGTAGACGTTCGCCGATTTATCGCGCTGTTGACGAAGCACCCCCCCACGGAGATGGACTTTAGGCATGCGCTCAATCAGCTCATCAGCTCAATGACGGGACCCGATCAGTCTGCGCCGGAGCTTGAGATCACGAGTCCCGTACTGTCCTTCATCACTCCCCAGCTGGCGGAACAACTTCCCAGTATCGCGCGAGAGGCTTTAAGCAATAGTATGCGTCATGCCCACGCCTCCCATCGCTGGGTACGACTGAGCCTGATCGATCACTCCATCCGCTTAGTCGTTGGAGACAATGGGGTCGGCTTTCTCCGAACCCGCAAGCGGCACACGGGTCACGGGCTCAGCAACATGGCGGCACGAGCCCGACATGTACTCGGCACCTTTACCCTTCACAGTGCCCCCAAGCGAGGGACCATCATTACGGTCGACATACCGTTAAAGAAGGAAATCGTGTATGAATAATGCTCCAGTGATCGAATTGGTCATCGTGGATGATCACGAAGTGGTGCGCATCGGGCTTTGCGCAGTCCTCAATCTGACACCCGGGATGAAGGTCGTCGGTCAGGGAAAACGCATGGAGGATGCCACAAAACTTTGTTTCCGCTTGCAACCCGATCTTGTGCTCCTCGACATTCAATTGCCCGACGGCAGCGGCGTGGATGCCGCCCGAGCAATTCTTTCAAAGTGTCCCCGGACTCGTGTGCTCTTCTTGACAAGCTTCTCCGACGAACATACCGTGCTGGAGGCGATTCTCTCCGGCGCTCATGGGTATCTCCTGAAGGATATCGCCGCTCATGCGCTCATCCGCGCCATTCGCTCGGTGGTTGCCGGTCAGGTACACATCGATCCTCGTGTCACAGGCCAGACACTGGGATGGCTGAAGAACATGTTTCATGAACCGGGGCATGCGAAGCGCCCGCTGCTTTCACCTCAAGAGCAACGTCTGTTACCGTTGGTCGCTCAAGGTCTGACGAACAAAGAGATCGCGCAGGATTTGCGCCTCAGCGAAAAGACCGTCAAAAACTACCTCGCGAACATCTACACCAAGCTGAATATCGGGCGCCGTTCTCAGATCGCAGCCCTCTACGCCGGAAGCTTCAAAGGTTCAGGCAAGCTGTGCGCAGAGTCTAAATAGTCAAGGTCGACCATGGCTTCTCGTGCGAATGTCTCTTTCGTCACGTTGCCGAACGGATGACGATGCTCTGCAAGTAGTCTCATGTGTTAAGAGTTGAGGCGAGCCTACCGATAAGAATGAGACGAGTCTGTCCGAAGACCGACGGTCACCTGTTCAAATGCTCTCAGGGTTGATGCCGGACAGCTCTCTGGAGCGCGGTCGGAGGTGTTCATGTCTGCGCCGGTATCACGCTCGACCTCCGTTCTTTTGATCGAGCCCCACAAGGCTCTCGCTCTGAAATTCCGAGACCTTCTCGTAACATCGCTGTCCACAATACCCGACATCCAGATGGTTGACTCGCTTCAGGACGGATTGAATTTTCTGAGCAGCCATGAGATATCGCTGACGCTTCTTGATTTAGCGTTGCCTGACAGCACCGGCTCGGACGCTGTTCGTAGGATCCGTGCGGCGACCCCGCGTAGCGCCGTGATCGTCTTCACGGAATCGGGAAACGTGGACTCCCTCCTGGAGGCGGTTCAAGCCGGCGCGCACGAGATCCTTCCCACCCTCCTCCCCTCGCCACAAACACTTGCCCTTTCGATCCGAACCGCCTTGATGAGAGCCTGTCCGTCGAACATGTCCCCAGCAGCCTTACAATCTCCTTCCTCTATCACGATCGCGCTCACACCATTGCCAAAACTCGCCCACGACCTCAATAATGCGCTCACGTCGATCAACGGATTCACGGACATCCTCCTCAATCGGTTGCAGGCTGAAGACCCACTCCGTCGTTGCGCCGAGCAGATCAAAGATGCCTGTGATCACGCCGCCTCATTGACGAAAGAGTTGGGGTGTTGGTCGACGGGTGCTCCGTCTTAGTGCCGTCGAACGATATCGCCCTACCCCTCAGATCCTCCGTATCATTGAGAACTGGAATTGACAGGTCCGATCTCACTGACTAGGATACCTCGCGCCGCAGTCAGGAGGCTTGGATGTCCGATTCTCGATCACCCAACACCCAAGAGACCATCTCATCACCGAACGTGTCTCACCCAGCCAGTAATCGCGTCGAGGCCGTTTTTGAAAACGTCGTCTTCGCCAGCCGATGGATTCAAGCACCGCTCTATGCCGGCCTGATCGTGGCAGAGCTGCTCTATGCCTACAAGTTTCTCGTCGAACTCTGGGAAATGGTCGTCCACATCGACAAGATGGAAGAAACCGTGTTTATGCTCGGTGTTTTGGGGCTGATCGATGTGACCATGGTCGCCAATCTGTTGACCATGGTCGTCATCGGTGGGTACGCGACCTTCGTCAGTAAGCTGGACTTGGAGCACCATCCGGATCGGCCTGACTGGCTCACCCACGTGGATCCCGGCACCATTAAAATCAAACTGGCGGCCTCCTTGATCGGTATTTCCAGCATTCACTTGCTGAAAGGATTCGTGGACGTGGCCAACGAAAATCCTGAGCATCTGAAATGGAAGATCTTCATTCACATGACCTTCTTGGCCTCCGCCATTTTGCTGGCCTGGACCGACAAGATCATGCAGAAGGACAAGAAACACTGAACACTTGAAGAAGTAGCGCTCGCTAGCGGGATGGAGATGCGGAAACGTTGGCCCCTACGGCAGCTTTAATCGCTTCAACAGTGAGCGGTTTCTCCAGGTACCCATCGACACGGAACGGGAGACACCTCGATGGCTGATCGGCGATCATTTCATGCCGGAGCCCAAGGACTTGCAACCCGGGGAAGGCCTCTTTGAGCTTTTGCACATGGATCCACTCCGTTTCAGTGGCCAGAAGGTCGATTTCACCGACCAGCAACATCGGAGATAGATCCACGCCGATCTTTCCCAATTCGTCCGCCATAGTGATAGCCAGAACCTGATAGCCGAGTTTCTCAAGCGTTCTCGTCATGACAGCGTGACTGAGTGCTTCTTGCACATAAACCAACGCGCAGCCGGGCTTCTTCGCCGGTTCCGACACGTGATCGCCTGCTCGTGCCAGTGACAGGTCAAACCAGAATCGGCTGCCTGCACCCGGCACGCTTTTAAAGTCGATCCTTCCCCCCATCAGTTCGGTCAATTGCCTGGCGAGCGCCAGTCCGAGACCGGTCCCGCCATACTTGCGATGATACGATCCGTCGACTTGAACGAACGGCTGGAACAGGCGTTGCGCATCGGCCGGGTCGATACCGATCCCCGTATCAGTGACGGAAAAACGGACTCGGCCGACGTTGGGCGCCGATCCGGACATCACTCCTCCCGTCCGGGGCGACGGCTCAATCGAAAGGCAGACCTCACCCTGTTCCGTAAACTTCACGGCGTTGCTGAGCAAGACGGACAGAAGACGACCAAGGCGAACCGAATCGCCCCAGAGTTCTGCGGGCACAGTCGGCGCGATGTCCTGGCGAAGCAGAATGCCTTTTTCTCTTGCTCGATCTCGATACAACGCCATTTGTTCATCGACCACCCGACTCAACGCAAATTTCTCCCGGTTGAGCGTGACCCGTCCAGCATCCAGTTTTGAAAAATCCAAGATGTCGTCCACGATTTCGAGCAACGCTTTGGCCGAACCCTTAATCGTCTCCGCACAGTCTCGTTGCTCCGGTGTGAGGTTTGTGTCGAGCAGCAATTCATTCATCCCGATGATCCCGTTCATCGGCGTGCGAATCTCGTGACTGATTGTCGCCAGAAACTCCGATTTTAACCGAGCCCCTTCCAGCGCGGCATCGCGAGCGTGCATCAATCTGTCCTGGCTCTCGCGCAGGTCCCGCATGGCTTGACCGGCTCGCAACATATACCGCACGCGATGGCCAAGCAGCAGGCCATTGATCGGCTTCACGATGAAATCAGTGGCCCCGACATCATAGGCTTGAGTAATCGACTGATAGTCTTCCAGTCCCGTCATGATCAGGACTGGCGTGTCAGTCCCTTCCGGCAATTTCCGCAGCTCCGTACAGACCGCAAACCCGTCCATCTCCGGCATGAGGATATCGAGAAGTACGAGATCTGGACACCGCTTGATGAAGACTTCGAGCCCAAGCCGTCCGTTTTCCGCCTCCTCGACCTCCCAACCGGACTGTTCCAGCGCCTCGCGGGTCAGCAGGCGCGCGACCGTATCGTCATCGATAATGAGCACCGTAGGACGACGTTGGTCCGTCATGCCGCCGCCCTCCCCTTGCTGATTTCGTCTTGCATGGCGGCACAGGCGGCGGCATAGTGCCGCTCGAGTTGTTTGAATGTTTCCTCCGCATGCTTCAACTCTTGGTTGACGCCCATCATTTCCAACTCGCGGCAGTCGGCGGCAACGGCAGCGGCTCCTAACTGCGCGCTGCTCGACTTTAAGCGATGGGCAGCGGCACGCAATTCACCCGTGTCCCTGGAGAGAACCGCGCGACGTATTCGATCGATGATCTCCGGCGAGGTGTTCATGTACTGCGTGAGGACCCGCAGGACGATATCTGGATGACCTGGTCGTTGCAACGCGCGGATAGCGGCTAGTGCGGCCCCATCAATGATCGTCGGTTGATCAGGGGGGTCCTTCCGGCTCTCGACCTTGTGAGCAGCCGCTTCGGGCTGATCACCGCGCTTGTTGACCGAGGCATGTCGCTTCCTGAAGACCCAGCGAGCAATGAGCTGCTCCAGCTGAAAGACCGTGAATGGTTTGGTCAGGTAGTCGTCCATGCCGGCGGCCAGGCAGAGATCTCGATCTCCCTGCATGGCATGGGCCGTCAACGCCACAATCGGCACGTGAGGCAGACGCCGTCGTTCATCGCTTGCCGTTCCTATCGTACCTTGCGTTTCACGCTTCACGAACGTCGCTTCACGCTCTCGGATCAGACGAGTCGCCGTGAGGCCGTCCATTTCGGGCATCTGGCAATCCATAAAAACAAGATCGTATTCCCTCATTTCTGTTGCCGCCAGCGCTTCTCGCCCGTTCTCAGCAGTATCGATGCGGCAATGTAACGTCTCCAGCATGCCACAGGCGACTTCTCGATTGACCGGGTTGTCCTCGACCAACAGAATACGCACCTCTGCCGACTTGCTCGCCGGTTGATCGAATGCTTCCACCCCGACGCAGTTCGCCGACTCATGGAATGACAATTGCTTGCTAGAGTCGCATCGCATGAAAAATGCATTGAATCTGAATGTGGATCCTTTTCCCACAGTGCTTTGGAGCTCGATATGTCCTCCCATAAGATCAATGAGTTGCCGCACGATCGCAAGCCCCAACCCGGTTCCACCATACTTCCTGGTCGTCGAACCGTCGGCTTGGGAAAAGGCATCAAAAATTTGAGCCTGCGCTTCCGGAGAGATGCCGATACCGGTATCCCGCACCGCGACTGACAATCCGTACGACTCCCCTTTCTGGCTTTCGAGAGACACGGCGACTTCGACGACGCCCTGATCCGTAAACTTGACTGCGTTGCCGACCAAATTGACGATGATTTGCCTCAGCCTCGTCGGATCGCCAATGAGATAGGCAGGAACGGAGTCGTCGATTGTCCATGAAAGATCCAGTTGCTTGTTCTGCGCAGCCGGCCTCGACACCTCGACGGCTTCTTGGATCGTTCGTCGAACCTCAAATGGAATCGCTTCGAGGTGCAACTTCCCTACTTCGATCTTGGAGAAATCGAGAATGTCGTTGATAATCTCGAGTAGGGCCGTACCGGAGCGATGAATCGATTCAGCCAAACGGCGCTCCTTCTCATTGAGCGCACATCGAAGCAGCAGTTCCGCCATGCCCAACACACCGTTCATGGGTGTGCGAATCTCGTGGCTCATGTTCGCGAGAAATTGGCTTTTGGCCTGATTGGCCGACTCGGCAACCTCTTTTGCTTGACGAAGAAGTTCTTCCTCGGCCTTGCGGTCGGTGACATCGATATGGATGCCGACAATTCTGGACGACAACTCAGCTTCGTTCTTAATCATAGTCCCGCGAGCTAGAATCCATCGATAGGATCCATCCTTGCATTGAAGACGGTGCTCGATCTCGAGTGTGGCGGCTTGCCCGCTCAGATAGGCTTCGATCGTGCTCAGGCAACGATCGTGATCTTCGGGGTGTATCCGGCTCTCCCACGCATGAAATGTGTTATCGACTTCATGCTCGTCATAGCCCAATTGTCGCTTCCATTCCGGCGAGAGATAGACGTCATTTGAGTGAAGATCCCAATCCCATATCCCGATGTTCGTACTTTGAACGGTCGTGGTCAGACGGCCTTCACTGGTACGAAGCGCTTGTTCGACTTTCCGTCGATCCGAGGCTTCGATGGCCAAGGCCACCATATTGGCGACCGATGTCGCAAAATGTTGCTCCTCTAAGGTCCAGTGCCGCATCGGGCCGATATGCTCATGACAGATGACTCCGACCATCTTCCCTTCCGAACGAATCGGAACATCGAGCATCGAAGTAATGCCCAATGGAGCGAGATAGCCTTCCGTAAACTCCTGAGTTCTGGGGTCAGCTTGAGCATCATCGACAGCCACAATTCGCTCGGCATCTAGTTCACCGAAATATTTCGGATAATCGACCCCGCTCAGTACGACACCTTGAGCATGCTGCCGCGTCGCAAGTTGGTACAAGTCTACACATTGGATGGCTGATCGACGGTCGGTGTAAAACCAGATGCTCACACGCTCCGCATGAAGACATTCCGCCGCCACTTTCGTGATTGTTTGAAACGCGTCTTGAAGATTCCCTCCGTAGACCCGCTGGTTTTTCGCCAACTCAGACAGCCCTGCTTGGATTCGGCGTAGGACGCCTTCCGTCTGTTGTCGCTCTCGCTCGACCTGTTTCTGTCGAGTAATGTCACGGAATACGAGCACCGCTCCGATGACGACCCCCTCCGCGACCATCGGGGTCATGACTAAAGAGACGGCGATCAGCTGACCGTCAGCCGTCACCAAGAGACCATCCTCCGTACGATAGGGTTCACCCGGGACAAGAGGCGGCACGGTACTGTCAGTAATCAGACACTCCTCTCGATACTCCTCCGGACCCGGTGAAATCATTCGGTATACCGGGCAATCCACAAGCATCTTGGCGGCTTTCCCAAACAAAAGTTCCGCTTGATGGTTGACTATTTTGATCTTCCATGCCGAATCCACGACACAGAGCCCATCCCCCAAGACCTGCAACACCGCCTGGAGCTTGTTCCGCTCCTGAGCCAGCTCGGTCGCGCTGGTCTGTTTGAGTTGCGCATAGAGGGTCCGCATCTCCTCAGATGACAGAGCGAGTGATCGCTCCAAGAGCGCATGGCCTTGATCGGCTTCCACATAGCTTTGGCTGATTCGTTCCAGGATTTCACGCCAGGCCTCCGGCGTCGGTGGAGGCTGTTCCTGACCGAGGCCCACCCGCTTCAGCTGTCTTGCCAACAGAGTATGCATGGGCAATCACGCCGCCTCGCTCAGCGTCGTCAGCGTCATCGTCTGGTTGTGAAGATCACAGGTGCCCGTGGCATAGGGCGAAATTTCGCCATAGGAATAGAATCCGATCTGCCGAGTTCCCTTGGGAAGCACCTCCAGCGTGGCTTCCGTCTCTTCTTCCGTCCGCTCGCCCAGAACAAGTCGACGTCCGACACAGCTGATCGCAATAGCGAGGGTGCAGGTGTCGCCATCGGCCGAGAGCTTCGTCGTTGTCGCCGCTTCTGATGCGCCTTGCACCAATCGGTCGAAATTGGCCTTCATCAGCTGCGCGAACGATCCTTCCGGAATATCGCCGGCGAAGGTCAGTGATTGGTCTCCTTCGTTCACTGCCAGAATCGTTCGAACCAGGCTTTTTGAATCCGATCGATCAGCCCGTAAGGCGAGAGGAAACAAGAGCCCCGTCGCCGGCAAGCCGGTCGCGCGTTCGCCGAGATACTCCTTATACAATTGAAGAGCCGGGCGGCTATCAAGTTCGAACAGAATATTCCCTTTAGATTTCGTGACACGCCGTTCAGGCCCGAACCGATCCCACCCACCCTTAGACCCATGCCCGATCCGAACGTGATCCCCATAAAAGCCCACGGCCGTCACAAAACCGGACTGGGGTTTCCGGTCATGCAGTACCCATGTCCGATGAAATCGGTTACTATCTCCGGCCAACCCTCCGGTCACCACGACGGAAGAGGACACTTCTGAATTTAATCCCCGTACCAATTCACTCCCGTTGACGTTGAGCCCATCCGAGAGCACGAAGATGCCTTTCAACCGGGAATCATTCAGCTGCCGAGCGATTGCCTGTCCGGCTTTGAACGAGTCTTCGACAGACGGTGCGGATGCACTCGCCATACGAAGATCGGTCTGATCGAATCGAACGATCGCGGCGCTCACGCTCTCGTCATGGATCTGTGTTCCCAAGATCTCTCCGGCCGTCGAACATCCGATCACCACAGACTCGCCATACTCATCGAGGAGCTCGTGAATCGGTCCAGGGGAATCGAGAAGACTGGAAGACCCGAACAACACCACCAACGTTCGGCGGGAATCGATCCGCGGTCGGTTCGTGGTCGTCCAGCCCTTTTGACGATCATAGCCCAGTGTGTGAAGTTCCATCTTGCGTTCTCCTCTCTATGGCAGGCTGGGTGGCAGCCAGATTTTTAGCTCTACCATGCTGACTTGGGGAGGCAGCCTCCGTCCCCCTGTTGAGTGCGCCGAACGGTAAACCAAACCCGCGAGCTGCTTCCGACTGCCCCTAAACTCTGATCGATCCTTGCGTCATGTTGATCAGCCGTTTTGCTGATAACTTCCGTGTCACAAAACCACTCAGAGGGGTCTGACTGGTAAGAAAGGATTGGCTCGTGCGGATGCGCAGTCCCCCATGAAAGTCCCTCATCCTTCAATGTGTTCGGCAAGACGATACGGTATTGTTTCGGTCCGTCAGCACAAAAACTTGAAGGGACTCGAAGAAGGGAATGACACAGGCCTATTGGGCCGATCGCCTCGGCAAGACCGTGAGACCAGCCCCTATGCTTCTGCAGGTTTGGCCGATGAAGAACCCCGCCTCGCAAAGAGCCAGGGACGGGAACTGAATCAGGTCCAAGCAGGAGTCAGGTTGCCCTTCGCATCCTGCCAGTGCGGCGTCCATGCGAGGGCCACCAACTTCAGGGCAATGTTGGACTTGGCAGGCTTGATGGAAATGGTGTCGAGCTTTTCATTCAGTGGGTCGGTCGCCGCAGCCAGCGCATCGCTTTCGGCCTTAAATTGCGCTTCAAGGTCGGCCAGTTGCTGTTGTAAGGCCGCCACGTTTTCTTCCGCGACACCGACATCTTTCGACTCTTTCACGACACGGCCGGCGCTGCGTATGGCAGTGGTCGCTCGTCCGATGTTCGACGCGCTGATCGTCTTCCGTCCCATAAAGGCGCCCAGGATGGACGCCCCGACGGAGATCGCCGCCTGCATTTGACTGGCGCGGGACTCGGCCTGTTGCTTTTCCTTCGCCAGTTCGGCCCGCCTGATACGATCTTGAAGCGTCGCCATCTTCGACGCATATTTCTGGCGAATGGCTTCTACGCCCTTATCGCGGGCTTCTCGCCCCGTCTGCTGCAACCGCACACGGAAATCCCGCTCAGACTCGCCGGGCTTCGAGACTTCCTTCGTGCTGGGGCTCTTGAACAACTCGACTTTTTGCGTTCGAAAGAGCCATCCGGCAAACTCCTTGTTCCACTCGGCGTAGCTCTTGGCCTTACTCGCGCTCGCCGACAGCGACTGAAACTGCGCACTCTCTTCCGGACTCTGTTCAAGGTCGGCCACGGCCAGATCCGCCGCCGCCGCTTGATCCCAGTCGACCGCGACCGGACCATCCGTCATCGGCGCCAGTACCGTGACATCCTCAGTATGGTCGATCCCGCTCTTCGAATCGAAAAAACGGATCTGTGACGAACCCAACAACATCGGAACGTACACCAGTTCTCCTCCCGCCGGTGTCGAGCCGCGAAGCGGCACGAAGTGTTGCGGCACATCTGGAGGCAACATGGGGCGTGAAGCGTGAGGCATGAAACGTGAAACGTTCGAAGCCGACGATTTCTCCCCTGACGCTTCACGCTTCACGTTTGTCGTTTCACTCCTGACCGGATCCATCAACTGCTTGATTTGCGTCCTCGTGAGCGGTCCACGGAGGTAGGAGAGGCACCAACGCGTTTCAAACACGACCGGTTCGTCTTCATGCACGTTGTTCATCAGAAAGATGCGGCTGCCAAGACCGGCCAGCGTTTGCTCCATCCGCCCTCGGTCGAACTTCTGTCCGGCGCTGCTCGACGCCCCTTCCAACCCTTCCAGAACCCGGGCCTTATCTCGTTCGGTCTGCAGCCGTCCGATAAACCAGGTGCCGGTGTTGGCCAGCCCCTTGTAATCGAGGTCGACGGGATTCTGGGTGGCCAGCACGACGCCCAACCCGAATGCTCGCGCTTGCTTGAGCAAGGTCATCAACGGCAGCTTGGACGGCGGATTGGCCACCGGCGGGAAGTACCCGAAGATCTCGTCCATGTAGAGGAGCGCGCGAAGGCTCGTGGTGCCTGATTGCGCTCGCATCCACCCTACCATCTGACTCAACAGCAACGTGACGAAGAACATCCGCTCGGCATCGTTCAAATGCGCAATGGAAAAAACGGCCAAGCGCGGTTTCCCCTCCGTGGTATACATGATGGACTGAATATCGAGTGCCTCGCCTTCGAGCCAAGCCTGAAATCCCGGTGCTGCGAGCAGGTTGTTCAGTTTCATGGCGAGCGCAAACCGATCTTTCGACGGGAAGAAGGAATCGACGTCCATGACTCCGATCTTGGACATGGGAGGCGATTGAATCGCTTGTATCAACGTTGCCAGGTCGAGATCTTCTTCTTTCTTCCAGGTTTGGTCGAGGATCGTGGAGAGGAGAATATGTTCCCGGCTTTGAATCGGATCGGCTTCGATGCCGAGCAAGCCGAGCAGGCTCGTGACGGTCGTACTGATGCGCTCGCGCAGCAACTCCGCATCCTCCAGGACATCGGCGGCCGGCGCGGCAAAGGACTTGAGAATGGACACCGGCAATCCGGCGCTGCTGCCGGGCGTGTAAATGGCGATCTCTGTCGCGTCTCGAAAACGCCGGATGCGCGCACCGTCCTGCTGCCACCCTGCTAAGCCTTTCGTCCACAATTCGGCCTGCGCCTGGGCATAGTCGGCGGGAGCCAAGCCCTTTTTGCGCGCATCATCCTCATTGATCCAGGGCTGAAAGTCTTCCCCTTTGAGATTCGGGAACGTCAGCATCAAATTCGCCAGGTCGCCCTTCGGATCGATGATAATCGCGGGAATGTGGTCGATCGCCGCTTCTTCGAGTAGCGCCAGACAGAGCCCGGTCTTCCCGCTGCCGGTCATGCCGACGCAGACCGCGTGCGTCACCAGATCCTTCGAGTCGTAGAGGAGCCATCCCGGTTTGGCCTGTTTCGATGAGAGGTCATAGGGCCGTCCCAGGTAAAAGACACCGAGCTTTTCGAAATCTTCTGAAGTAGGCGCAGGCATTGCGGACTTCTTGGTTTCCTGCTCGGCCGCCCCGGGCTCTGTCTTTTTTGCGTTCGGCATACCGCGATCTCCCTTCGCTTGATGGCCGGGATGCATTGCGTGGTATTGTAGTAAGCTCGACCAAGAGCTGCAAGCGGGAGGGAAACAATTTGATCGACGGATCGATAGAATGAAAGACGGGACGTCGTCGCAATCTTGACGATCACCACTCTTTAAAGATCACGAACACCGCCACCACGATCAACGCGAATCCCACGACGTAGTTCCACTTCAGCGCTTCCTTGAGATAGACGACCGAGAAGATCGAGAACACGACCAGCGTGATGACTTCCTGGATCGTCTTGAGCTGCGCCGCGCTGAACTGCCCATGGCCGATCCGATTCGCCGGCACTTGGAAGCAATACTCGATAAAGGGAATCCCCCAACTCGCCAGAATCACCGTGAACAAAGGATACTCCTTGAACCTCGGATGGCCGTACCAGGCGAATGTCATAAACACGTTCGAAATCGTCAACAACGCCACAGTCTGCATCGGATACTTTCCTCCTTATGCTCTAAGAAATGTTGGCATATTGTCTCTAGAATTCGCGCAACAGGAAAGCAAATGAGCAATTACCGGAAAGACCTATGGGGATAGCTGGTGGGACGTTGACGCTCGTGGCAATCGGATGGAGCCTCGCCCGACGTATTGTAACGGTGAATTCGACTTCTTGTTGCGGCAACTCTCGGAGCATGGGGCGTGAATGGCCTGCGGCAGTCAAGGATCAAGAACCGGGAAGCAGCTGGGCAGTACGATTCACACACAGGTCTTCCTCACTGGGATCGACATCCGAAAGTCCTGGCCCATCTATCGAGCAAGCGCATTAGCAAGAGTTCTTTGAACCGTCTCGAAGGGAACATAACCTCCTTGATGTTTCACTTTAATTGAAACCAACGGAACAGGATTTGCGCCCTTCTTCTCCAAGAAACGAAGCGCTGCAAAAACAACCTCGAATGCTTTAGCAACGTCGGTTCCATCCATACGTGAAGGTATTGCGTTGAACCGAAGGAGTTTGGTTCGACACGTTTTCGAGTTTAGCCGGTGCTTAAGTCTATCGTTCCCGCTCCAATCTTTCCTACACGCAGAAACGAAACGACGGCCTCCTCGCTCGGGACACGTATATTTAATGATCCAGACATGGCTATGAATGATGGCGTCGCGAACTACGAATAACTCTGACAGTCGCTTATAACCACGATACCGGTAGATTTCTTTCATATATTCTGGAACCGGAGTGTGCTTTTGCGAAGGTTGTTTTTTGCTGAAGTGACGATCTCTCGCCACGAATGACTCCAGCGCTGCAACGAGCAGAAGAATGACAGCCACTGCATACCCGCCTCCTGCATCAAATTGAGAGCCAACTGAATCGCGGCGCACATTGGGATGAGTAACCCAACGGTCAATCAATTCCGCAATTAGAGTGAAGTATGACGAGCCTACAATAGATATTATCTCTTGGTCTTGCTTTGAATGATTCATTCCAGAATAGTTCGTCGGCTCTAAGTTTCACACGAGGGAGCTATACAAATTCGTCTCATAAGCCGCTAGCACCATCAGCCACCTCTTATCCCTTCCTTCTCCGAGGCGGGCAGAATGCTCACCCTTCAGCCCGCTTCACCCCACTCCCGCTTCTTTCAACACCTGCCCCGTATACGACCGCTTTGACTTGGCAATTTCTTTCGGTGGGCCTTCGGCGACAATCTCTCCACCTCGATCGCCGCCTTCCGGCCCCAAGTCGAGGATCCAGTCGGCATTCTTGATCACATCGAGATTATGTTCGATCACCAAGACCGTGTTCCCCGCTTCGACCAACCGATCCAACACATCAAGCAATCGCTGCACATCGGCGAAGTGGAGGCCGGTCGTCGGCTCGTCGAGGATGTACATCGTGCGCCCAGTTGCGCGCTTCGACAGCTCGCGTGACAGCTTCACGCGTTGGGCTTCTCCACCAGAAAGCGTCGTGGCTGATTGACCAAGCTTCACATAGTGCAGCCCAACATCGTGCAAAGTCTGAAGCTTTGCCTTGATCAATGGAATATGTTCGAAGAACTCGAGTGCATCGTCCACCGTCATGTTCAGCACATCGGCGATGCTTTTCCCCTTGTGGAGGATTTCGAGGGTTTCGCGGTTGTACCGTTGGCCCTTACAGACCTCGCACGTCACATAGACATCGGGCAGGAAATGCATCTCGATCTTGATGAGGCCGTCGCCCTGGCAGGCCTCACAGCGCCCGCCTTTCACGTTGAAGCTGTAGCGCCCCGGCTTATAACCACGGACCCGCGACTCAGGAAGATTCGAATAGAGGTCACGGATGTAGCCGAACAGGCCCGTGTAGGTGGCCGGATTGGACCGTGGAGTGCGACCGATCGGTGACTGATCGATATCGATCACTTTATCCAACGCATCAACACCCTTCAGTTCTTTGCACCCATCGATCTTTGGCTTCTTGTGATAGAGCAGTTGCGAGAGGGAATGGAACAGGACCTCCAATACCAGTGTGCTCTTGCCCGATCCGGAGACGCCTGTCACACAGGTGAAGAGTCCGAGCGGAATTTTCGCGGTCACATTTTTCAGATTATGCTTCTGGGCTCCGATCACGGAGAGTGTTCCTCTCGGTTTCCGTTGCCGCTTCGGCACCGACACGGTCTGAATCCCACGCAAATACTGGCCGGTCAGCGAGTTAGGATCGCCCATCACCTGCTGAGGTGTCCCCTGCGCGATCACATGCCCCCCTTGGGAGCCCGCTCCCGGCCCCATGTCGAGAATGTGGTCCGCCGCTATCATGGTTTCTGCGTCATGCTCCACGACAACCACCGTGTTCCCAAGGTCTCGTAGGCTGAGTAGCGTCTGCAGCAGCCGACGATTGTCTCGTTGGTGAAGTCCGATGGACGGTTCATCGAGGATGTACAGCACGCCGACCAGTCCAGACCCGATCTGCGTCGCCAAGCGAATCCGCTGCCCCTCACCGCCGGACAGAGTTGCTGCGGCCCGGTCAAGCGTCAAGTAGTCCAATCCGACATTGACGAGAAAACCGAGTCGCTCACGAATTTCCTTCAAGATCCGATGGGCGATCACGAGCTCGCGGTCGGAGAATGTGAGGGTGTGGAAAAATTCAGCGGTCGCGCGCACTGAGAGGCCAGTGACCTCGCTGATCGACTTCTTCGCTAATTTGATCGACAGGCTTTCCGGCCTGAGGCGCGCGCCATGACAGACCTCGCAGGGCTCCAGCAGCGTGAAGTCCTCTTCTTCAGGACAACCCGGCGTCACGGCATAGCCGATGCCGTCACAAGCCGGACAGGCACCATGCGGACTATTGAAGGAAAAAACCCTGGGTGTGACCTCTGGATAGCTGACCCCACACTTGATGCAGGCAAGTCGGTCGCTGTAGAGCCTGGTCTGGCCATCCTCCGTCAAAACGCCGACCAGCCCGCCGGTCAGCTTGACCGACGTTTCCACGGAATCAGCCAGACGGCGCATGAGTGCATCACCGGGTTTCATCACTAATCGATCGACGATGATTTCAATCGTATGTTTTTTCTGTTTGTCGAGCGTGATGTCCTCACCGAGATCCACGATTCTGCCGTCGACTCGAGCGCGCACATAGCCCGCTTTCCGCATCTCCAACAATTCCTTCCGATACTCCCCCTTTCGGCCACGGACGATCGGCGCCAGAATCTGAAACTTCACGCCTTCCGGCAACGAGGCGATCGCATCGACCATTTGCTGCACAGTCTGCGCGGCGATCTCTTCCCCGCACTGAAAACAGTAGGGACGCCCGACACGGGCGAAAAGGAGCCTGAGATAATCGTAGATCTCCGTGACGGTGCCGACGGTCGAACGGGGATTGTGGGAGGTGCTTTTCTGCTCGATCGAGATGGCCGGAGACAACCCTTCAATCGAATCGACATCCGGCTTGCCCATCTGTTCGAGGAACTGTCGCGCATAGGCCGACAACGACTCGACATACCGCCGTTGTCCTTCGGCATAGATGGTATCGAAGGCGAGCGACGACTTCCCCGACCCGCTTAAACCGGTGATGACCACCAACTTGTCGCGTGGGATCTCCACGTCGATGTTCTTGAGGTTGTGCTCGCGCGCGCCTTTGATGACGATCGAATTGCCCATCGGTTTCCTATCTTTCTTGCACAGGGATTCCCCCACACCGTCTCATTTCTCGGGACAGGATTATACCATTCGTTTCCTCTGCCTTGACAAAGCGTGAAAGCGGGTGCTACCACGATCAAATGGTGAAAACCGAGCGCCCTCAGTTAGCACGGGACTCCCAAGCTCCGGCGAAGGTGGTCTCTACGTGGTCTGGTCAAGCTCGTGAAGATGCCGTCCAACGGATGTTCACCTCTATAGCAGGCACTTACGACCTCAACAATACGCTCTTGAGTTTCGGCCTCCATTACTACTGGAAAAAGATCGCAGCCTCATTCATCGCCCCCCTCGGGCGAGGGACGGCCCTCGACGTGGGAGCGGGAACTGCTGATCTGGCCCTTCTTATCGAATCTCGGATGGGTCCAAAGGGACGTGTGATCGCTTCGGACTTGAACCATGCGATGCTGGTCAAGGGCCTCAAGAAAGTCGGGAAGAAACGGCTGTCCGACAAGATCACCTGCCTTCAGGCGAGCGCCGAGCATTTAGGATTCAGCGACAATACGTTTGATGCGGTGACGACCGGTTTCTGCATGCGCAATGTCGGGGATTTGGACCAAGCCGTGAAGGAGATCCGCCGCGTGATGAAACCCGGCGGCCGCTTTGTGTGTTTGGAATTCTCTCGTCCGGTGTTCGGTTGGTTGCGGACGCTGTACGATTGGTATTCGTTTAAGCTCTTGCCTTGGGTCGGCACGATCGTCGCTCGTGATCGCACCGGCGTATATGAATACCTCCCCGCTTCGATTCGGACGTTTCCCGATCAAGAGCGGTTGTGCCAAATCCTCCGCGATGCAGGATTTCGCCAGGTGTCGTATAAGAATCTCAGCGGCGGTATTGTCGCCATCCACATAGCTACAAAGTAGTCTGACGCCGTGAATTCTATTCTCTATATCTTCCTTCCCTGCAAGAAGGTCTATCCGATCGGAATCACGTACTTGGCGGACTTTATCCATCGGCGGAAACCGAACGTTCGCCAGCGCATCCTCGACCTGTCCTTGTTTCCGATCAACCAACGCGGTCAGGCCATCCGCGATGCCGCGACGGAGTGCAAACCAGACCTAGTCTGCTTTTCCTGGCGTGATATCCAGATCTTCTCGCCGCATGAAGGGGACTCCTCGCTGGAACATGCGTTCAACTTCTATTTCGCCAGTAACCCGATCAAGCGCGTCGCCGCATCATTCGCCGGCATCAAACAACTCTACCGGTATTACAGCCATACCTATACCATCCTGTCGTATCCGGCACTGGTTCGCAAAGAATTGCCCAAGGCTCAGATTATGATCGGAGGCGGGGCGTTCACCGCGTTTGCCGATCAGCTTATCGAAAAGCTCCCAGAAGGTACGATCGGCATATTGGGCGAGGGTGAAGATGCGATCCTCAAGCTCCTGGAAGGGCGTTCGATCGACGATGAACGCTATATCGTCAAAGAAGGAGGACGGATTCGAAAAGGCAACCAGGGTTCCCCGGCCCTGCTCGATGCACCGGCCGTCGACCTCCCCTATTTGACCTCCATCTTCCCTCAGTGGCAGGAGTACCAAGGCGAATCGATTGGGGTTCAGTCGAAACGAGGCTGCCCCTATGATTGTGCCTTCTGCCTGTATCCCTATATTGAGGGTAAGCGTGTGCGCTATCGGCCAGCGGAAATGGTCGTGAAAGATATCTCCCAGCATTATCATCAGTGGGGGGCTCGTCGCTTTTGGTTTACCGACGCCCAATTCATTACGGGCAAGGAAGCCTATCCACAATGTACGGAGATCATGGAACGTATCATCAGCGAGAAGCTGGAGATCGAATGGTCCGGCTACATTCGCACCTCATTGATCACGCCCGACTTTGCCAAACTGATGGTTCGCTCAGGAGTCGGCGACCTGGAGGTCGCTATCACCTCAGGATCACAGGAAGTCCTGAACAACCTCCACATGGGATTCAAACTGGAGCGGCTCTATGATGGCTGCCGATATCTGGCAGAGGCGGGGTTCAAGGGCAAGGTGATCCTCAACTATTCATTGAACAGCCCCAAGGAGACGGAGGAAACCCTGCTCCAGAGTGTCGAATCGTACAAAGTGGTGGCCTCAATACTCGGAGAAGAGCGTGTCTTCCCCCTGATGTTTTTCTTGGGCATCCAACCCAACACCGATCTTGAACAGCGACTATTGGAAGAAGGTTATCTGTCGGCAGGCTATAACCCCTTGATGCTGACACCAACCAGCATCCGAAAGCTCCTCTATAACCCAGCGCCATTGAATTCATTCATCGCCAAAGCCTGCCTCCGTGCCTGGGAACGAAAGCAAGGAAGCCGTGATCCCCGCAGATGGACGGGTTCCCTCTCACAGACAGCTGATCAGTCAACCGCCTATGCGGATAAAAGCCTGAGCAAGGGGATCGAAGGCAACTCCGGACGAGACGCCCTCCTCTCCCTTGAAGAGATTCTTCGTTCCCGTCGACCGGCTGCATCTCCTTCTCAGACAGCTGAGCCAAGGGCAAGCTCAGCCGGATGATTTCTTTCAGCCGATTTGCGCTCCATCGGTGTACCTCCTGGCTCTGCTTAGCACCCTGCGACGCCTTGCATTCCAGTTTCGGCCGGTGCTATCATCCAAACTCTTTAGGCATCAACCTTATCCGGTAATCGTTTTGTTTTTCATATAATTATGGCTATTTGACCTTTGACTGGTTCGCGCCTTAAGGAGGCGCCCCTGATGTACAAGACTATCTATATACCGGTTGATAATTCCGACCATTCCAACACGGCGGTAGACGTCGGTGTCCACCTGGCAAAAACCTTCGGGTCCAAGATCGTGGGAAGCCATGTCTATGCGGCAAAGATGCATGACAAGCGGTTTAAGCAAATGGAGGCCGGCTTACCCGAGGAATACCATGACGAAAAGGAACTCGACCGCCAACGCCAGATTCACGACTCTCTGATCACCCGCGGGCTCCAGATCATTACAGACTCCTACCTGGACTACGTCGACAAGAAGTGCGCCGAGGCCAACCTTCCGATCGAACGGCGATCGCTCGAAGGGCGGAATTGGAAGGTGCTGGCTGAAGACATCAACACCAACGGGTACGACTTGGTCGTCATGGGTGCCTTGGGAGTCGGCGCGGTCAAAGACAGCGTCATCGGCAGTAACACCGAACGCGTTGTCCGCCGAGTCCGTAGCTCCGACATGTTGATCATCAAAAATATTCAGCCGCTGACCGGAGGCAAGATCGTGGTGGCGGTCGACGGAAGTCCTTATTCCTTCGGTGGCCTGATGACCGGGCTTGCTCTTGGCAAGGCGTTCAACATGCCAGTTGAGGCAATTTCGGCCTTCGACCCTTATTTTCATTATGCGGCCTTCCACAGCATTTCCGGAGTGCTCAATGAAGAGGCCGGCAAGGTATTCCGGTTCAAAGAGCAGGAAAAGCTCCACGAGGAGATTATCGACAGCGGCCTAGCGAAGATCTACCAATCCCACCTGGACATCTCCCGTGAAATCGCCCAAGCCGAGCAAACCGACGTCAAAACGACGTTGCTCGACGGAAAGGCATTCGAGAAAATCATCCAATATGTTCGCAAGGACATCCCTGCCTTGTTGATCGTAGGACGCATCGGCGTACATAGCGACGACGACATGGATGTCGGCAGCAACACAGAAAATCTGCTGAGGAGTGCGCCCTGTAATGTACTGGTCTCAAACCGCAAATACGTCCCTCCCATCGATACCCAAGCGGAGTACACGATTGCCTGGACTGAAGAAGCCCTGAGACGGATGGAAAAGATCCCGGTTTTTGCCCGAGGAGTCGCCAAGACCGCGATTCACCGCTATGCCATCGAAAAAGGACACACCATCATCAGCAATACCGTCGTGGATGCGGCCGTCGGGCATATTCTCCCCAAGGGCGCGATGGACGCCATGCGGGCGCTCGGCGGGAATCTTGATGCGGCAGGTATCGACCGAGACCGAATGCAGGCCGACGAGGCCGTCACGAAGGATCTCATGGGTCCGACGTTAAGCGGCATTATGACCCAGATCGTCGAAGAGAAGCCGAAGGAAATCACCCCCTCCACTCAGGCCTACCTTGACCGCATGGGCCAAACTTATTTCGTCTGCGATGGGTGCGGCTACATCGGAAAGGGCGACACTCCGGTTCGATGCCCGGTATGCAGCGCGGACGGAAGTAAGTTTAAACAGGTCGACAAGAAGATTTTTGAAGTGGCGGCCACATCGGAGGGCGAACTAGAAACGGATGTGGCCTACGACGACGTGCCGATGCAATGGACCAAGGATGCTAAAGAGGCAATCCGAGCCGTGCCTGCAGGCTTCCAACGAAGACGCGCCAAAGCGAAGATTGAGAAGAGCGCGCGCAAGTTGGGCATGACGACCATCACGCTCGAGTATGCCGGCCCGATGATCAAAGAAGCCGCATCCGAAGACTTTACTCCTATTTTTTCCAACAAGGGCACCGGCACATCGCCGGCGGCTGAAGCCACGGTCGCAGGTACGAACGGGAACGACCCGAACAGCCATGCTGAACCGGCTTCACTATACACCTGGACCAGTGAGGCACAAGCCAGATTGGATCGCGCTCCTGAAGGTTTCATGCGAGGTTGCACCAAGGCATTAATTCTCAAGCATGCAGAGAAGATCGGGGCCACCGTGATCACAATTGAAGTCGCCAATGAAGGCATCGAACAGGCCAAGGGTTACATGGCTGAAGCGATGAAGACCGGCAATCTCAAGGACATGATCGCCGATCTGACTGGCAAAGTCAGTTCCTAGTTCTGAGTGCTGGGCGCTGAGTAGAGCCATGATTGATAACCTGCTCTCTCAGGTCTCAACTCTCCGCACTCACCCCTAGATATCATGGGTAAATCGCTTCCCATCTTCAATGGTCCTTCGCCGCAAGGCGCCCTCGGCGCATTGCAGAAACAGATTACCCAATTCTTCACCCCGACACCAAAGGGAGAGGGACCGTTTGATGGCCGGACGGTCGACGATTTCAAGCCCTATCTCGTCGCCCTCAACCTGACCAAGCGTTGCAACCTCAAGTGCGACCACTGCTACCTCGATGCCACGACCAAAGCCGCCGGCGGAGATGATGAACTGAGCACTGAAGAATGCTATCGCCTGATCGAACAGATTGCGGAGGTCAATAAAGGCTGCCTGCTGGTCATCACGGGCGGCGAACCTCTGGTCCGGCCCGACATTCTCGACATTGCTCGGTATGCCGTGAAACTCGGCTTTATGGTGGTCTTCGGAACCAATGGCATGCTGATCGACAACCAGATGGCCAAGACGCTCGTCGAGATCGGCGTAATGGGCGTGGGGATCAGCATCGATTCATTGGATGCCGCCAAGCATAATTCCTTTCGCGGGGTCCCCGGTGCCTGGGAAGCTGCGGTTGCAGGCATTGAAGCGAGTAAACGAAACGGCCTGCAGTTCCAAGTTCATTTCAGCGCACAACCGATGAATTACAAAGAACTGCCGGAAGTCATCACCTGGGCGCATCAACTCGGAGCCCGTGTGCTCAACGTGTTCTTCATGGTATGCACAGGCCGAGGTGAGGAGCTCACCGATATTACCCCAGCCCAGTATGAAGAAGTGCTGGGTTATCTGATTGACTGTCAGGACAATTACAAAGGTATGCTGGTCCGCGCCCGTTGTGCTCCACACTTTAAACGACTGGCCTACGAGAAAGATCCCAACTCTCCGATCACGAAGGCGACCGGGTACATGGGAGGCGGATGTCTGGCCGGGACGAATTATGCCCGGGTCACCCCGAACGGCGAGCTCACGCCATGTCCTTATATGCCGTTATCAGCAGGGAATCTCCGGGAGCATAGCTTCGCTGATCTTTGGGAACACTCGGATATCTTCAACTCATTCCGATATCCCAAACTGAAGGGGAAATGCGGCGACTGTGAATACAGCGACATCTGCGGTGGCTGCCGTGCCCGCCCCTACGTCGATCATGGGGACTGGCTGGATGAAGATCAGTGGTGCCTGTATACGCCCAAGGGTGGAGAAAAGATCAAAGTCGCTTTCAATGTTTTGGAAGAATCGGAGATCGCCTGGGATGAGGCGTCCGCGCTCAGACTGAGTCGAATCCCTTATTTCCTGCGCGCCATGGTGAAAAATGGTGTGGAGAAGCACGCCCGTGAACACCATATCTCGCTCATTACCGTAGAATTGATGGATGAGCTGCGCAAGAAGCGTTTCGGCAACGATATGCCCATCTTCAAACCTCATACGGAGTAATCTCGATCGGAGACCAAGTGGTCTTGTTCACCGTCCAACACGTCTCTCTCAGCATCCGGTACTAACGTCATGGATACTCTCCAAAGTATTTCCAACGATCTCAATATCCTGCTTCCCATCATCAATCACTGGCTTCACCTGCTGTCGGCCATTATTTGGATCGGAGGGTTGGCATTTCTCGTCATGGCGGTTACGCCGGGATTACAGAAGGCCGTTCCAAAGGACCAGGTCAAGCCTATCACCGACATTTTTTACCGGCACTACAAGAAAGTCGCCGGCATTCTCCTGGTCGTCCTCCTGTTCACCGGGGGGATCAATCTGCATTACGTCAATCAGGTCTTGGTCTCTCAAACCGGCACAAGCGTTGAACACCACGCCAAATACCTCATGGTCTTCATGATTAAACTCCTGCTGGTGCTCGGCCTCCTTACCTTGTTTCTGTACACCGTCATTTTTCGCTCCGAGGACGACGCCGACGACGAAGAGTCATACGAGGTCATCCCCTTCCAGCGAGCCGCCCTCTGGATGGGATTCTTCATCGTCCTCTGCGCAGCCGCCATGAAGAATCTGCATCAGTAAGCGGATTTTCATTTTTCATAACGTGCTGCGGGGGCGATCGAATAGCTGTCATGCAATTTTTCATGCTGACAAAGGTTAGAACAACAGAGCGATCGTCGGGCAGGCTCGCCACTGGGGCATGAACGCCGTCCAAATCTGCTGCATCGCTCTCTCGAGAACATCCGCCTGCTAAATCCCCGACACCTGCCTCCGATTCCAGTGATCCCCGATCACCTCATGAAATCGGCACCAACAACCTTCATCTGTCTCACCTGAGACAGCCATTGTTTCACCTGACACAGAGCTGTGTGTCACACTCGAGTAGCTCATTTCGCTTATCTCATTTTAAATCCATTACTTAGAAGAGCGTTTAGTGGATGGCCGCTCCGGCATAAACGTTGCATAACTACTGAATGGTCGACGCAGGGGCTTTCTGGTTGAGATCGGACGGATGGATAACGAAAGGAGCACGGTATGGAGCTGGTAGCCGCTCAGGAGGTCAGGAAGTCGCCCTCTCCCTTGCCATCTGAGGAATCCTATACTGAGGAGCGCTTTGGACCATGCCCGTCCAGAGTCGTGCTGTCGCCTTCTACCGCTGCCATCGGGGCACTACTTCCTGTTGGTGGAGGCAGCGCCCCGTCAGTGAATGCGTATGTCCAAGTCGCCAATCGGAATACCTCTCGACTGAGCACCTCACGCCCTACGCCTGAGCCCATCCGCAGTACGAACTCCGGGAAAGTGTGGCAAACCATGCCCACGGTGTTAGTGGTGGAAGATGATCCTGATATTGCGATGGGCTTGCAGGACCTGCTTGAATTTGAAGGGTTTCAGGTTGACCGTGCGGCGACGTGTCGCCATGCCTTCTCATCGATCGAACAGCGTGCCTACAACGCCGTGCTCCTTGATCTTGGGTTGCCTGACGGAGATGGTCTTACTGTCTTGGAGAAACTCAACGTGTCCCATCCTTCCCTTCCCGTCATCATCTTAACCGCCTCGAATAGAGACCTGGGATCTGTACAGGCCTATGCCCGTTTGACGAAGCCGTGGGAACGGAGAGAGTTATGCGGGATCCTTCACCGTGCGATCGGCACGGCGTTGTCTTGATGGTGCGTTGGGTCAGGAACGGCGGTCACACACGCGGACAACTCTTCGTTCAGGTTTATCACTGCCCTATCGGAATGGATTTCGTACGCTTTCACATGGCCATGAGTCATGGCCGTCCCGGAGTCGCAATTCCAATGGGCGCATGTGGCGCGGTCGAAAACGTGGCCGGAGTCATCGGAGTCAAGACTCCACCGGATCCAATCGTAAAGCCGGCCACACTCATAGAGCCGGAATTCGCGACATAGACGAATTGTCCGGCTGGATTAATCGTAATCCCTATCGGCGCGGATCCCGCTCCCGTCGAAAAGGTCGCAGGAGTCGTCGGTGTTAATAGCCCTCCCGCTCCGATGGTGAACGCCGCCACTTCGTTCATGCCGCTATGTGTGACGAACAAGAAAGACCCGTTCGGAGAAATGGCGATTCTCTGAGGACTTGATCCCCGTGTCCCGGTGGAGAACGTCGGTGGTGCCGTTGGCGTGAGGACACCGCTGGCGCCGATCGAAAAGACTGCAATGGCGTTCGTGCCGCTATTTGCAACATACAAGAACGAGCCGTTCGGCGAGATGGCAAGCCCCTCGGGGCTTGGAGAACCGCCATCAATGGAAAAAGTCGCCGGAGTGGTTGCGGTCAACGTTCCGTTAACCCCGATGGTGAAGCCTGATAGGTTGTGAGTGCCGGAATTTGCGATGTAGAGAAATTGTCCATCGGGTGATACCGCAATACCTCTGGCAAGCGTTCCACTCGTGGGGACGGTTGCCGGGCTGGTCGATGCCAACACGCCTCCCGATCCGATGGAAAACCCGGAAACAGTATTAGACGCACCATTGGCCACATAGACAAACTGTCCGTTTGGCGTAACGGTGATTCCCCGTGGGGAGGATCCTATCCCTGTTGCAAAAGTAGTGGGAGTAGTCGGCGTGAGGTTTCCAGTCGTCGCGTTGATCGTGAACGCCGAGATATTGGCGGAACTCTGGTTTGACGAATACAGAAACTGACCGTTCGGAGATATGGCAACCCATTCTGCGCTAATGCCACCCGTCGAAAAGGTCGCTGGAGCTGTTGCGGTCAACACGCCATCAATGCCTATGGTAAAACCTGACAGATTGTTGGACCCATTATTTGCCGCATAGAGCACGGCCGGCGCACTTCCAGTTCCCTCAAAACCTCCGCTTCCCCCTCCACCATTAGAACAACCGGTGAGAAGTATGACCATCAAGATCGTCAGCCACGACATCAGATGTGTGTTCATCCCTATATTCCTCTAAATGGAGTCGAACATTGAGAGTCAATGACTCAATACCAAGACAAAGCGGTGCCTGCGCTGAGAAGCTATTCAACTCATATAATGATTCGACTATGGCATTCAGCTTTCTCAGAATTCTTGAATATTATGAGAAACTCTAGGCTATCGTCGCTCACGATCAATACGGATCACCTTATTCGTGTTGGATGAGAACGTCACAGTAGTCGTCCACTCTCCTTTACCCGTATCGCCACCCCAGATGTATTGATAGCTGATCAAGCGTTGGCTCAGGGGTGTCGGTTCAAATTGGTCGATACGTCGATCCGGCTGACCAGCTCGACCAACGACTTCCGCTTCGGTCATGCCATAACTCAGTAGCTGATAGGTTTCCTGATCAAGTTCTCGGGCATTCGCCGTGAACATCTCCCCTATCATGCCGGCTACCACGGCTATTCCGATTAGGGGCCACATCAGAATTCCATTTTTCATCTTCCATCCTCCAAGGTAGCTCTCACCCTTCACCAAAGAACACTAGCTCGAAGAACTAACTCCAGCAAATACTTTCACAAAATACGTCTGCTCGATCATGGAGTGTACGGTGATACAACACGTCGCTTGGCTGCAATTGCCCACCCATGCTGAGGCAGTGCTTCAGAAAGTCGCCTTGGGGTAAAAGCGATAGACGGTACGGAGTGAAAACTGAGATCCGTCGTTTGATACCTGCCGAGAGGACCTGAACCCGTTATTTGGATCGATTGAGGCCCAGCGCTCGCTTGAAGACGGTTGTGAAACCGAAATAGCCGAAGGAATCTTTGAGGTTGGAATAGAGTCGTTTCATGGCGCCCATCTCAGGATTCGTGACATACTCCATCGTCAACGCAATCCGCTCCTCGCCCTCTCCGAGCGGCGTCACAGCATGCCAGAGCTTATCACCGTTGAAAATCACCAGATCGCCAGGCTCAGTGACCAATTCGAGATGACGCGGGCTCTTCGTGGGATGGCCCTTGAAGAGTTCGCACACCAACTTGCACTGGGTAGATCGATCGACAAGTCCCATGAGGATCGTATACCGAGCGCCCTTGTAATACGACGTATCATAATGAAAGCCGATGTGATCACCGGGTTCGGTATAGTAGTACAGAGCACAGGAATGTGGGTCGTTGTCCGGGCAAAACATCAGCTGAGCTTCGACAAGCCGGTTCAGAAACTCCCTGAATGATCGCGAGCGATATAACTCGAGAAAACGCGGGGCCTTTTCTTGCACCGTGTAATAGCTGACGCTTCCGCCCTTCTTGTGACCTGGGATGTAATTGCGATTCAGCTCGGATTTGACGCCCTGCGCCTGGGGAACAAAGACTTCTTCGACAAAGGCACGAGGCAAGAACTGTTTGATGACCAGGAATTCATTCTGTTCCCAATAGTCCTTGTGCGCTCGTTCGAGATCCAACCTCGCGACTGCTTGATCGACGGTTTCGGCGACGCTGCTCGTTTCAACTGGCATGGCTCACGTCACTCCATAAACCCCTACGGTGCGTTCAATACAGGAGCCCTGACCACTTCGGTATCAGGCGGCGTTTTAAAGTCGAACACCTCATTACCTAATCCGAGATCGGGTTTCAAGTTCGAAAATTCAAAGACCGCGACATTCCCGCTGATTTCATAGAGCGACACCGTACGGATAAAATACGTCTTCGGGAAAACCTCAACCACGATCTTCTGGAGATTTTGGGTCGTGTCAGGCTCCTTCCCTTTTGGAATCAGCGTAATGAGCGGAATGCCGCCGGCGCCACGGGCTGTACCTGCGGCAGGTTCGATGTCAAACGACTCATCTAATCTGGCGGCTCCCTGTAACAGTTCCAGCGGCGCCCTGGAGGCGGCCATCTGCGTCAGTTTTCCGACCAAGACCTGTTTATGCTCCGGAACATGCATTTTGACGTCATTCTGATTCACATAGATCTGCTCGCTTGACGGATCAAGGTAATCCCATCGCAAGCGGCCTGGTTTTTTAATGTAGACCTTCCCCGCTGACGTGACAGGGCGTTCAAACCCTTCGATCTTGGTTTTCTGAGAAAAGTCAGCCTGAAGGTCCTTGGTTTTCTCATATCGCGCTTGCAGCTGTTTGACGACTTCTCGAACTTCCCGCAACGCCTTTTCATCAATCGAGCCCTCCGCCGCCCAAGCCGGCAAGACGAACACGACACTCAATGAAGCTGCCAACCACCAGCGCATCATGCCTCCGCCGCACCCACCGGACCGCGCCGACCAAGGACTTCTCGACGCCCATCTCGTCCGGCCGCTCCCACGATTCCCTCCGATTCCATCTGCTCGATCATGCGTGCTGCCCGAGGATACCCGACCCGCAGGCGACGTTGAATCAACGACGCCGAAGCCTGTCCGGTCGACAAGACAAGCTCTTTGGCCTGTTCATACACTTCATCCTTGGCCTCTTCTTCCGCGGCCTCCTCCAATTTGAGCGACTGGAGCTCCTGATTGTAGACCGGCATGGCCTGCTTCTTCACAAACTCCACGACCGTGCGGACATCGTCGTCCGACACAAAGGACCCATGCAATCGGGCAAGACGACCGGTACCGGACGCGAGGTACAGCATGTCGCCTCGACCGAGCAAGGCTTCGGCCCCATTGGCGTCCAGAATGGTTCGCGAATCGGTTTTGGAAGATACTTGGAAGGCGATGCGCGCGGGGAAATTCGCCTTGATCAAGCCGGTGAGCACGTCGACGGACGGCCGCTGCGTCGCCAAAACCAAATGAATGCCTGAAGCTCGCGCCATTTGCGCAAGTCGGGCGATCTTATCTTCTACGTCTTTCGGAGCCACCATCATCAGGTCCGCCAGTTCATCGATCATGACAACAATAAACGGCAGGGGTTCCGGCGGAGTCGGTTTCAGCTGCATATATCCACGTTCACCCTCAGGGATCGAGCTTTCTCCGGCCGAGAGACGCTCCTCTTCCGAAAGAAACGTCATCGAGGCCTCACCCTGTTCGATTTCCGGCCTGTCGTTCTCGGCAAACGTCTCGTGCAGTCCGGCAACCATACGATTGTACGCATCGATGTTCCGCACGCCCGCTTCCGCCAACAACTTGTATCGCCGTTCCATTTCAGCCACGACCCACCCAAGCCCCCTCGCCGCGGATTTGGGGTCCGTAATGACCGGTCGGAGCAAATGTGGGATTCCCTCATACGATTGAAACTCCAGCATTTTCGGATCGATGAGCAGAAGTTTCACTTCATCGGGTTTGGCGGAAAACAGGATGCTCAGCAGCATGGTATTCAAACTGACGCTCTTGCCGGCCCCCGTCGCCCCGGCGACTAAGAGATGCGGCATGGTCTTCAGATCGGCGGTGATCGGAGTACCAAAAATATCCTTGCCCAATGCCAGCGTCAGTCTGGACCTGGCCCGGCGAAAAGCCTCGCTCGTGACGACTTCCTTCAGGGATACCGTCTCTCGGGACCTGTTCGGAACCTCGATGCCCACGACTGATTTGCCTGGGATCGGCGCGACGATACGAATACTCGTGGCCTTAAGCGCCAAGGCAAGATCATCGGCCAGGCTCACAATGCGGGCCACCTTTGTCCCGGGTGCCGGTTCGATCTCATACATCGTCACCACCGGTCCCGGCCTGACCTCGGTCACCGTCCCCTCAATACCAAAACTGGCCAAGGCGCGCGACAGGACTTCGGATTGGGCCTTGAGCTCTTCGTCCGACATGCGGTCCAATGGCCCGGACGGGTCACACAACAAGAGGTCTGGGTCAGGCAACCGATAGTCTTCGGAATCCGCCTGTGAGGCGACGCCTTCGGGAGCAATCTCTTCCTGATCGACTGCGGGCGTGGAACTTGGGAATGGCTGGATGATGGGTGCCGGTGGAGGCACCGTACGCTCAAGCGCTCGGTTTTGTTCCTCAAAAGATTCCTCGTCCGCCGTCGCGGGTGCGACGGGCCTGGAGGCCTTGGCCCGTTGCCTTCGACCACCTGTCTCCCTGGGAACTTCACCCGTCAGGTTGCTCGAACGCTCCGGCAGGACGGCCATCACTCCTTCCCGAACGGCCGCAAACCGTTCCGGTATCCGGCGAGCCATCTCAGCCAATGACATCGGCGTAGTAAATAAAAACGAGACGAGGAATCCGGCAATGACGATAATATGGGCTCCGGTTCCCGCAAAAACAGCACGAAGCCCATCGGCAATCGTCTGGCCGACGATTCCACCGGCCATTCCTCGGGCAATCATCCCACTGGTCAGCGTTGGAACAGCCGTCGCTTCAAGTTGGAGAAAGGCGCTGAGAAAGACGACGGCAGCTAAGGAACTGGCGGCTGTCCGGAACCTGACACTGACCGGGGTTTGAGAAAAACAGCGAACTCCCAAACGGCCCAAAAGAAGAGGAAACAGGTAGGCGGCACCACCGAGAGCGTAGAAGCATCCACCGGCCAACAAGGCTCCGAATGAGCCGATGAGATTTCGAGGCGGATTCGCTGTCGGGCCACCGTTCGCGACTCTTTCCGCCTCTCCCGGCACATACGACAGCAGGCTCAACAGCATGAGAAGGCTCAACGCGATCAATATCACGCCGAACACTTCGCGTTGAATATGAGAAGGCGGAGAAGGGGTGCGACGGGCTTCTCCCCGCCTAGTCGATGTGGTAGCACCCATGCGACAGATGCTAACACAGGGGGGAGGTCATTTCAAACGAACCGCCATTCTGATCCTCGCGGGCGCATCGAACGAACGACCGGTCACAGATTCAGGGCTGAACCGTCGGTGAGGTGTGGCGGATGATCTTGCCTTCCACCAAATAAACGACCAGCTCGGCAATGTTGGTGGCATGGTCGGCCACCCGTTCGAGGGACTTGGCGATGAAACTCAATCGAATGGCGCGGGAAATCGTATGTGGATTTTCCATCATGAACGAGAGCAATTCTCGAAATAATTGTTCCATGAGATCATCGACGGAATCGTCGTCTCTGATCACTTTCCTGGCCAACACGGCATCCTCCTTGACGAAGGCATCAATGCTTTCCTTGACCATCACCCGCGCGAGACTCCCCATCCGCGGAATATCGATGTAGGGCTTCAGTTGAGGCTCATCGTTCAGCTCAATTGCTCGTTCACAGATGCTCTCCGACAAATCGCTGATACGCTCCAACTCGGTGGAAAGCTTCATCGCGGTGGTCACCAGCCGCAGATCGTGCGCAGCCGGTTGATGGAGCGCCAACAACTCTATGCAGGACTCATCGATCTCGACGTCCATCGCATTCACTTTATGGTCTCGTTCGATGACTTTGCATGCGAGAGCCGTGTCGCGCGCGACCAGCGCAGTCAGCGCCTTGTCGATCTGATCTTCGGCGAGACCGGCCATCCGCGCCAGTTTCGTCTTTAGTTCCGCGAGTTCTTCGTCGAAATGGCGTTGAGGCATACGGTCACCCGAATCGTCCGGTGATGTAGTCTTCGGTTTGCTTCTTTGACGGATTGGTAAACACTTGTTTCGTACGACCGAATTCGATCAGTTCGCCCAGATACATGAAGGCGGTCCATTCCGATACTCGAGCTGCTTGCTGCATATTATGCGTGACGATCAGGATAGTGACACGTTGTTTAAGATCGAGCAATAGTTCTTCGATACTGGCCGTGGCAATCGGATCGAGCGCCGACGTCGGCTCATCCAATAGCAGCATCTCCGGGTCGGTCGCAAGGGCGCGGGCGATACAGAGCCGTTGTTGTTGACCGCCGGATAACGATGTCCCTTCCGCCGACAACCGGTCCTTCACCTCTTCCCATAAGGCCGCGCTTCGCAAGGCCAGCTCGACCTTCTCATCCAGGACGCGCCGATCCGTGATCCCCCGAACTTTCAGTCCATAGGCTACATTCTCATAGATGGACTTCGGAAAAGGATTCGGCTTTTGAAACACCATGGCCAACCGCATGCGCACCTCAATCGGATCCACATCCCGAGCCAGGACATTGCGGGTGTCTGGATACAGCAAAATTTCGCCCTCGTAGCGAGTGCCGGGATACAGATCGTGCATCCGGTTAAAACACCGGAGAAAGGTCGACTTTCCACAGCCCGATGGCCCGATCAAGGCCGTGACTTGGTATTCAGCGATGGGAACCGACAGGTTCTTGATGGCCAACCCGTGTCCATAAGAAAAACTCAGGTTACGGCTCTCGGCTTTGAGCGGCTTCGGCCAATTGGGGGGGTGGGCTGTTTCGATCATGCTACCAGGCCACCCGCTTGCGCATACGATACCGTACATAAATCGCCAGCCCGTTCATGGCCAGCGTCATCACGACCAACAGCAGACCGGCAGCGGCCGCATTGCTCGCGAAATCTTCGCCGGGCCTTGATACCCATGCAAACATCTGGATCGGCATGACCGTAAAGGGCGACATCAACCACTCAAATGAAATATACGGAGGTTGGGCCGTCACCGGGGCTGGAGGTAGAAAGGCGATAAACGTGAGAGCCCCGATGGTCACAATGGGAGCGGTTTCTCCGATCGCCCGACTCAACGCTAGTATGACTCCGGTCAGGATGCCGGCCGCCGAATACGGCACGACATGATGAGAAACCGTCTGCCACTTGGTGGCGCCCAATGCATAGGCCGCTTCTCGAATCTGGACAGGGATCGCGCGAATGGCCTCTCGAGTCGTCACGATGACCACCGGAAGGATGAGCAGGGCCAAGGTAAGACCGGCGGTAAGAATGCTCGCCCCGAGCCCCACAATATAGACGAACAGCCCCAGCGCCAGCAGGCCAAAAATAATCGACGGCACGCCGGCCAGATTCGTAACAGTCACTTCAATGAGTTCCGTCACCCACGTTCGACGCGCGTATTCTTCCAGATAAATCGCCGACGCGACGCCCAACGGAATACCCACCACGGACGTGACCAGCATGATCAACGTCGAGCCGACCAAGGCCGGAAGAATACCGGCCTGCGCAGCGTGGCGAGACGGAAACGACGACAGGAACTGCCAATCGATCCGCTCCAGCCCTTCAACCACGAGCGCCCCGAACAAGAGCCCCAGCGTTCCGACCGCGAGCGTGAGCGAGCAGAGGCCTAGGCCCTTGAACATCGCCTCCGCAAACTTGCGACGCCGTAACATCAATACACCTCCCGGAACCGCTTCCGCATAAAATGACCGAGCATGTTGAAGGCAAACGTCATCAAGGCCAGCACAAGCCCGGCGGCAAAAATGCTCTGGTACCCGATGCTGCCGTGCGGCAGATCGCCGAGAGCGACCTGAACGATATAGGCGGTAATGGTAGCGGCAGGCTCCATGGGATTCCAGGTGAGACTGGGATTCTGCCCCGCCGCGATCGCCACCACCATCGTCTCACCGACCGCGCGTGAGACCCCGAGCACATAGGCGGCGACAATGCCGGACGTAGCTGCGGGCACGACGACGCGCCAGGCCGTCTGAAGACGGGTCGCTCCCACCGCGTAGGATCCTTCCCGCAACACCATCGGCACGGCCCGCATCGCATCCTCGCTGAGCGAAATGACCAACGGCAGGATCATGATGCCGATGACCATTCCAGGTCCCAACATATTGAATCCTGGGAGATCCGGCCACAACCGCTGCAATGCCGGAGTGACGACAAGAAGCGCGAAATACCCGTACACCACGGTCGGGACGGCTCCGAGCAGTTCCAATGCGGGCTTGATGGTTTCCCGTAGGCGCACCGATGCGAATTCCGAAAGGTAGATGGCCGATACCGTCCCCACGGGGATCGCTACAAGAAGACCGACCGAGCTGGTCACCAGTGTGCCGGCGAGCAGCGGCAGAATCCCATAATGCGCATCGTCAAAGAGCGGTGTCCACAGTGTGTCGGTTAGGAAGTCCGTGAGCGGCACGGTTTCAAAAAACCCGAGCGATTCCCAAAGAAGCACGGCAAGAATGGCGACAGTGGCCGCAACCGACACCAGCGCGGCAAGAAGCAGCCCGCTCTCAATCACTAGTTCACGCCGACGGCGTCCCCTCTGGCGCGCGGCCAGTTTCTCGATCGTCGGCTTGCTGATAGGCATGGCCTCCCGCGGCATCACGATGGACTTGCTCATGATGAACTACCTCTTGATATGTATGCCAGAGTCCGCGCTGAAACCGCAAACTCTGCAGAGCGTTATTGCTTGGGTAGACGCGTCATGATCTCTTCAACCGGCAATCCAACCTCCGGCTCACCCCCGAATCCCGTCCCCACCACACCCTTGTTGAATCGTTCCCGGGCCATCCCATATGCCTTGTCCGCCAACGGGATGTACCGCACTTCCGCGATGAGTGTCGGCCCTTCCGCCAGATAATACTCCACGAACTGTTTCACCTCTGGGCGCTTGGCCGCTTGCTCGCTGACATAGATAAAAAGAGGGCGCGCAAGCGGTTGATAGGTTCCCTTCAGCACATTCTCAGCGCTGGGCAAAACCGGTTCACCCTTTCCCTTTACGGCCACCGCCTTGAGTTTTTTCGTCTGGGCCGCGTAATACGCAAAGGGGAGGTACCCTAGCGCATTCTTATTCTTTTCGATTCCCTGGACCAGAACATTATCGTCCTCGCTCGCGGTGAAATCGCCACGACTGGATTTGGGCTTCCCCACAATCGCATCCGTAAAGTAGTCAAAGGTGCCGGAATCTGACCCGGCGCCGAAGAGGGCAAGCGGTGCGTCAGGCCATTCGGAACGGATCTGGTTCCATTTGGTGATTTTGCCTTGCGCCGCCGGTTCCCAGATCCTCTTGAGCTCTTCAACCGTCATCGAGGTCACCCAGGTATTCATCGGACTGACGGCGACCGTTAAGGCATCGAAGGCGATGGGTAACTCATAATAATTGACGCCGTTCTTTCGACAGAGTTCCATTTCCTCCTTGAGAATCGGTCGAGAGGCGTCCACAATATCAATTTCCCCTCGACAAAACTTTTTGAATCCACCCCCTGAACCGGCGATCCCCACGGTGACACGAATCTTCCCGCGGTTGGCTTTTTGAAATTCCTCCGCGACCGCCTCTGTCAGAGGATAGACCGTGCTTGACCCATCAACCTTGATTAAATCCACCGGAGCCGCCTGAGTAGTCGATAGCGGCAGACCCACAATCGCCGCCAGACCGGCCAAGATCAGGCGACACGCGAACCGTACGTTGGGCATCAGTTCCCTCCATTCATAGAACACTTGAAATGATCTGGGCGAGTAGTACGCAGTACACACGTTCGCCAACCTACGGCATGCCTGTTCCCACACGGTCACAGATGTGTTAACTCTGTGTTAACTCGTTAAGAGGCGCTGCCATTAGCAAGCATTGCTCTCATTAACCCGGATGGAATCTGAACCCACGCACATTTTACACGGCTGTAACAGAAAGGTTTTCTCCTTGTAATGTCAGCCCCGTACTGTGTCGCAGTATTTTTAAGGAGATCTTCCTTTTTGAACAGCGGCAAGGAGGGACAGATACCATGAATGTATCAATGATCCAAGGCATCAGCCTCTTGGGCCTCATGGCTGCGGCCGTGGGTGCAGCATTACCTGAATCGGCTGAGGCACAGCTCAAACCATCGACTGATCCGCAGATCCATGCGTATGTGCGGACCCCAGCAACTCTTACCGGAAGCCTGGCCATCGTCGGCTCCGAGACGATGAAACCTCTGGTTCAGCGATGGGAAAATCAGTTGAAGGAAATCTACCCCCACGTTGACATTAAGATACACAGCGCCGGGTCGGAGACCGGCCTGCCCGCTCTTCTTGAGGGCAAAGCTCAAATCGCTGCGCTTTCTCGAAAACTGACGTCTCAAGAAATCGAGGAATTTACGAAACGCCATGGATACAAACCGACAGAAGTTCCCGTGGCACAAGACGCCCTGGCGGTGTTTGTTCATCGCGATAACCCGATCACAGGCCTGACCTTCAAGGAACTCGACGCGATGTTTTGCAAGGAGCGCCGCCGCGGAGCAGATCAATCGATCACAAAATGGGGCCAACTTGGCCTCGACGGCGAGTGGAGCCGAGCCGATATTTGGCTCCATGGGCGGAATGCTGTGTCCGGAACAGCAACACTCTTTCTTGAGCAGGTCTGTTTGAACGGCAAATTCAACTCAACGGTCGTGGAGGAGCCAGGGTCGGCTTCGGTCGTTGCCGAAGTGATGAAAGATCGCTATGCGATCGGATTCAGCGGGATTGGGTACAAGACTTCTACCGTCCGGGCCGTTCCGCTCGCGGAGCGTCAGGAAAACGCGTTCATCGAGGCGACGTTCGAGACGGCGATCAACGGCACCTACCCCCTCGAGCGCAAACTATACCTCTACGTGGACAAACCCGCGAAAGGTGAACCCCCCGCTCTCGTTTCAGAGTTCGTCAAATTCGCGACGAGCCACGAAGGCCAAGAGCTTGTGGTGAAGCAAGGGTTTTTTCCTCTCCCGACGGAAGAGCTGAATCGGCAATCTGCCGCGTGGTCCCTGCCGGTGCAGGCCGCAGGAGATTTTCCTTCCTCCCGAAAGTAACGATAGTTAGCAGAATATCTGCCGAAACAAGCCTCCCCCTTGGGAGGCTTGTCTTCGTTTCTCGACCAGATTGTGCTAAGGTCTATCAACTACAGGGTCACAAGATATGAGACATAGTTCTCCGACCATTTGCTTTGGCATCGCGCTGATACTTGGGCTTGTCGCCTGCCAGGATCGACACATTCACACGCGGACCATCTACGACAGCCCGACGCAGTTTGTCCGACTTGAAGTTGACCATACCGTGGGTGGTGGCCATTCGCACCCGGCCGACGTCACGACTGCCGAGATGATGGCTGTCCTTTCCGGTATCATGATCGACGAACCGGCCCGATTCATGCCGTCCTTGCCCTTGCTCGGCAAGGACCAGGAACCGCCCCGGCACCCGGCATTCAACGAACCGGAAATCCGGTTCCTTGCTCCCTTGTTGGCAAACGGGCTGGCAACGGCAACATCAGACGAGGTCGTCACGTTTTATCTTGCGACTCAGCAAACCGCAGTCAGCAGAAAAGTCACGTCCGGCGGGATCTTCCTAGACGGCGATGAGCTGCACATCGTATTGAGCAACTATCGTTCTCCGACTCACTATGCGTCGGACCCGGGAACGAGCGACACCTACGATCACCGATTGACTCCGTTACGATCCATTGCGCCCCAACAGACGAAACTGGATTTTGAGCCGCCGTCTGCAATTGCCCCGCCACAAACAGGCCTCTTGAGCGGTCTGTTCAAACCAGACCGGCGAGAGATCGTCATCCTATTTAAGAAGCTCAGTCCAGAAGCCTCAAGCTAAGATTCCAATTGCCTATTTGACCGGTCCAAGGACGGGAACAAGGCCACAGTGCCCGATTCCGCTTACGCAACATGCGATACGGCGTGGCGCTTCTTGTAGAGAAGCGCCACGCTTTGCTTTAGGTGCCACTCAGAGGAAACTGGGAGTTCAAAGGTCGGAGACGACTAGTAGTTGAATTGCAGCTGGAATCGAATCAAATTTCCAGCCTGACTCTTGTAGGGTTCCGAACCGCTTGCCAACGAGGACGTCCGATCGGTCCATGAATAGGAGGCCGTCAGCTCGAGATTACGATTGATCTGGAGCTCTGTCCCGATTTCCAACTCACGCACTCGTTGACTCGGCGAGTTGGCCTCATGCTTTCTCCCACCTTGATATTCCTGGTAGCGAATGAACGGCCACGCGCTGAGGCAGTAGGCCGGACACGTATAGTTGTACATCGCCTGGATGTAGCCTCCGTGCAACGGCCTTGTATCGATTGATCGGCGATCTTCGCTCAGCTGTGGCCCATGCCCGAACGTATATTCCCCCTGAAGCCCGAAGGGTTGCGGGTAGATGACGAAATACGCCCCGGCTCGTTCATCGAGGAACCGAGTGTCGCCTCTCGGCGTGGCGGCCGCCCCACCTCCTTCCGGCACGATGGCGGTTTTGGCGATGACGAACTTGCCGTGATAGGCGCTGGCCCCCAGTTCTACGATTTGCCCGTTCGAAAACTCAAAGGGGTACGCGGCACGCACGATCACGTGCTTGTTGTCGTTGAGTTCGACCTGATTTGCGGTCTGGCCGTTGTAGACGCCGACGCCCAGCATCCCGTAATCACCGGAACCTTTGAGCCCGCTGTCGATGAGCCGGCGAAAGCGATCGCGGACATGTGTGGGCGCGTAATACAGAAAGAACCCGAAGTCTCGCTCATTCGTCACGGCGCTGTTCAACGCATCATTACGATCGAGGGCGAGACGATTCTGACTCGATTGCATGTTCTCGAATCCATAGGGTACCTTGGATTGGCCCGCGCGGATGCGCCATTCTTTGTTTTCGGTCAGGAACAAGTCGGCGTACCAGTCCCTGAGCTGGACGAAGCCGCCCGTCCCGGCGGCCGTCGAGGCAAAATCCGGCTGGAGATAGATAAACACTCGATCATGGGGTTGACCGCTTAGGACTAGACGGGCACGCCGCAAGAAGAACCCGCTGTTGTCGCCGATGGACCGGTCTCCCTGTGCGCTCAGCAACGCTCCGTTCGGTTGCCCAAGCCGATTCCATCGCATTTGGGTATAGCCTCTGATGCTGATCTTGTCATACCATTTCACCGTCACCGGCGTGTCGCCGACGCTGCGACTTTCCTCAAATCGCTTGAGTCCTCGCTTCTCCTCTTCCGCCTTGAGCTCGACCCATTCATCAATCGTGATCTGTCCCTTTTCGAGCATCAGGTCTTCCAGATGGCCGGCCCACACCGTGTGTGACTCGGCACAGTATAAGGTCATAATAAGGCAGAGCCCCAGTGTGCTCGCCCACCACCTGCGATTCATCGCATTAAGAGAACATGCCATGCAATTTCCCTCCCGTTGATGACCATCTGCAACGTACGGGGAGGAACCGTATCTGACTGAGGTTGTGGCAAGATGACGGGCATGTTACAGGGAAGTTAACTTTTGCTTGGGCCTTGGTAACCGTGGGACAATCCGGAACGCGAAATCCAAACGACCAGAGCAAACGCTATCGTCTTGGCAGAAAAAACGGTGTGGCGTTGAGAATACGTAAGATCGGTATACCTATGACCATACGTGCATGACGACATCGGCCTCGGATAACACCAATCACACAGAGCCGCCACTTTGGTCGATCGGCTTTGCAGTGATCGTCATCCTGGTTACGCCGCTGATCCTGTATTCCTTGGCGCCTACCGCAGCTATTCGCGAGACAGATACTGTATTCTCAGAGGGACAACAGCAGGTTCAGATTCGCCGACCCGCGACCGGTCACGAATCGAAGGACGACACGTGTTTATTGGATCCGAACAGCCCCCTCATCGTCCTTCATGCGCCAACCACCGAAGCAGACGACTCCTTTATCGCCGAAGTTCAAGGCAATCCGGCCGATGAATGGCCGTTCTGCGCCGTCCATACCGAAGTGCTGCTAAAAGCCCATCAAGTGTTTCAAAATCCGCCTGTGTTCGGCATGGTGCGGGATCTGCTGACGAGACTGTTTTAGCTCATGGAAGGTCAGGAGGACTTGTCAGCTCTTCAATCGCGCGGCAAATTGTTTGCGGAACTTAGCCACTTTAGGGCCTACGACATACTGGCAGTATCCTTGGAGAGGATTTCGCGCAAAATATTCTTGGTGGTAGGCTTCTGCTTCGTACCATTCTGACGCCGGAACAACTTGCGTCACAATCGGCGCCTCGTAGAGCTTCTCTTCTGTCAGGGTTTTGATGACCCGTTCAGCCGCTTGTTTCTGCACCGAGCTACAGTAAAAGATGGCTGAACGGTATTGTGTCCCGACATCATTGCCTTGCCGATTGAGCGCCGTCGGGTCATGGGTGACGAAAAATACTTCGAGCAGCGTGTGGTAGGAAATCACGCGCGGATCGAAGGCAATCCGTACAGCCTCGGCGTGGCCTGTTCGCCCTCCACAGACCGCTTCGTAGGTTGGATCTTTAAGCGTACCGCCAATGTAGCCCGACTCGACCGACTCGACCCCTTGGATCTGGTCAAAGACCCCCTCAAGACACCAGAAGCAGCCTCCTGCGAGAATGGCGACTTCTTGCTCGGTCGAGGTCGTTGGTGCGTGCTCTCCCATCGTGTGGTGTGTCGAATCGGTGGGGTTTTTCTTTCAGTGCAGGACGCCGTTACTCTTCTTCCTCCTCCTCAATATCTTCAATTCCTTCATAGCTCATTTCCGGAAATGACGCCGAGGCCTTCTCACAGGCGGTCTCCACCATCTCTTCGGCATCTTCCGCAGAATCAGCATCGACCAAGAATTTCACGGTAATTGCGTACCTCTGTTCCACCCCCTGACTCCTTTCTCTGTCGTGCTCTTACGAATCTACGCTTGAGTTCACACTTGATTCGTACTTTGTGATAGTTGTGGTCGCCGTGTCAACCTTGTTCGATCCGATATCGTGGCGGGATATCGATACCAAAACGAACGAAACGCGCTTGTTCAGGACCATCAACCTCAAAGCTGAGCGGTTATGAACAGATGCAGGACTTGCGGAGGATCAAATTGAGAAAGGTTACTCTTCCCCTTCAAGGTCGGAGAGAACTGTCTTGAGCTTCGCAAGCTCTTCAGGAACAATCCGCGAAAAGGCGATTCCAAAACTGCGACCGTCCACCCATCGCACGGTCGCTTCGTCGATCCGCAACGGCCAATCCAGGCCAGGAACGTGGAGTCTGCATTCAAACTTCGATCCCGGCTCGACCTTCATGTCGCTTTCGATCTTGCAACCGCCGGCGGAAATATCCAGAGTGCGGCCTTGCCCCTCTCGCTTGTGGCCGGAAAAGGTACTGCGAAATTGCGTGGTGAATCTCGGTTGAACCCGTCGTTCATCCGGCCTGGGCGTGGCCGGAATCTGGCCGGAAGCCTCCGGCTGAAAGAGAGAACTCAATTTTTTCACGGTCGCCTCCCTTTGCCTTAATCCGGGTCCCAGCTCATGATCCCAGGTGATTGTGGCGCCAGGACTAGCGCGTTGTGAGGAGCATATGACCTCGACGATTTTGCTGGTAGCAGGACTCATCCCGATCAAAGCAGAAAGGGCGCTCTTTGCCATACGAGACGATGGCGATCTGTTTTACACTCACCCCGGCTGCCGCAAGATAATTGCGGGCAGCCTTTGCGCGTTTATCGCCCAATACCATGTTGTAGTCGCTGGTGCCTCGCTCATCGCAATGCCCCTCGATCCTGAGGACCGCCCCTGGATGATCCTTCATGTACGCCGCGTTATGGTTGAGGGCTTCCATTCCCTCGCTAGACAACGTCCATTGGTCAAAGCCGAAGAAGACATCCTGCAAGCCTGCGTCCACCGCCGCCTTCTCTTCTTTCGTTAATTCGGCGCGCTGGCGAGCGGTCGTCCCTGATGGGTTCAGAGCCGTAGAATAGCGCTCCTGCCCAAGTCGTTCCTCAGCCGGATTACGAGAAAACCCACTCAGCTCTCCGCTTGAACCGCCGCCTGCAACATCCGGCAACTTCGAGATCGCGCTCCCCGATCCACTTTCATTGTCGGACTGAACCCACTTCTTACCGCACCCTTGAGTCGAGAACATGATTCCCGCTACTGCAATTACGACTACAGATTTTGCTGTCGCTCGGTTCATAACCTTCTCCCTCCATCGTGGCATCGCTCGCCCGTTTGGTCTATCAATGCGGTTGCTCTATGAGGACCCCGACGGCAGTCACCGTCCTATGCCCTAACAAACATAGCACGCAGCACGACAACTGCTTTAACAGCAATATGTTACCGCTACAACTAAAGGAATCCTAATACTTTTGAATATTTCGCGAGGTGACCGATGGAGAGAACACGAGCCTCAAACTCGGAGAGGCGTCGGGATCATCGGGGGAGACGCGTGATAGGGATAAAGAAATCGAACCCTGCCCATCACGCGACAAGAAAGAACGGGCTACGGCATCTCGTGCTTACCGAGATCCTTGTCTATCAGCCCAACGAACCGGTCGCAACACGGTGCCGAGGCCGGCTAGCGCACAGATCAGCACTAGCATCGCAAGCGCGATAACAAGGAAAAATGCGGCTCGTACGTCGTGCAAAACGGGGATCATGGGACCACCCTCCTCTTGCTCGATTGGTTAACTTCGCCATCCGCATTCACACACCCAAGGGCTCATGGGATCAACCTTTTGCAGTGGACGCCCACAACTCGGACATTGCCTCGTCCACACCGATTGCGTCCATTGTATACAGTATACACCTTCAAACACTACCTGCTTCCTGTATCGGCAATACCACCGCACGGGAGAACCTCTTCTAGATTTGGCATGTAGTCTAGATCACTTTTCATGGCCAGGATACCCAGCGTTCGCAGGAGCACAACCAGGTCAGCTTGCGCTAAGCTGTTGTAAGCAGATGAAGATTCATCACTCGGCCTTGTGATCATCCCGGAAAAACTTGACCACCTGTGAATTGCAGATTCGACGTTACAGCCGACAGTTTCAGATTCACCGAAAACCCAACGACTTGAGACGTTACATAGGCAGACACGTAAAAATCAAGGCAAGATTTCCCCAACCCTGCAACCTCGGCGCACCCACTATCTCAGGGTATCCCCGTCGGTCTGGGCAGAAGCTCTCAGCAATCTGTACAGATATGAAGGACGCCCCCAACGGGTTTGCGTTTCAGAGCATGAGCGGTGACAAGCGCCTCCAGGCCATTGAAGCTGACTGGGGTGCCGTTAGGTCATGGGGTCTCGCAGGGTGGCTCAGGGTAGAAGGACCCGGCCTCCCCACCATCCGGTAGGCCAGCATTTCGTGGTTACCGTTGCCCCAGGATCTCTCGCTCCGCCTGAAGCCAGTCGTCAAGTGGCCCTTGATGGATGCGCCGCTCATAGTTCTCGAAGGCACGGATGGCGATCCGTTCATGGAGTGCGTCCGACACAGAAAGGGAGGGAGGTTCTGGTGACATTCGACGGGTAGGTCTCCGGCGCGTCACCTTCGACTTGGTCGGAGCTTTTCGAGTGATTGGCTTCTTTGATTTCACAAGTCCCCTTTGATGTCATCCAACACGAGTCAGATCCGTGGCGGCACAAGCTAGGCCATCCCCGTGGAGATGTCAAGGCAAGACCATCGCAACCTGCGATGGCTTCACCTCGCGTGACGGGTGAATCGGCGTGTCAGGATTGTAGTGATTGAGAGGGTGGATCACTCGGGTTGATGCGATGGAGGGGGTATTCCGGAATGGGCGGGGCGGAGAGGAGAACGCAACGGGAGTGACAGAGTTATTGGCGCGAGCGGTGCGCCTCGAAGGTGTGAGTCGGTTGGCCATCGCCAGCAGCGACTAATGGCATGCGAATTGAGTGTGCTGACGGATAGCCAGATACGCTCAAGAAAAGATTCTCGGCACTTGTTCACCGGTTCGATCCAATTGAATGATCAATCCCTATTCCGTCTCTTCGCCCCCTTCGATGCATACCTCGCATTGGTCCAATTCCGAGGTGCCATGCGCACTACAGAAATACCGGCGGCAGCGGTTACACGTCATGAAGGTCATCCTGACTCGGTCTTCGGCTTCACATTGATCACACTGGCCGGCACTGCGGGCTTTGGGCATTACGATATCTCCATTACAGGTCGTCTTAATTCTGTGCACATCATTATATGACATGAGGTGGCAATGGCGGCAGGAAGTGGCCCACCGTCCGCCACATGGTTAGTTGTACACTGATAACACATCAGGGTTCGTCGCTCCAATTCAAAACAGACCGCCTGTAGCTTTGGCGGCCTCCGCCCGGATTACTTGAGGAATCAGCAGTCGCGTACGCCTGATGGCCCGACTGATCCTTGAATGGTCAAAAGAAGGTCGTGGTGAAAATCGCCTCTTCCCGCTGACATTCTGCCAGATCGTGGCCTTGATGTTGCCACATCATAGCGTGGTGGCCGGTCGTTCGGATGATGTGGTGGTCGCCATCTTGTTCCTCCTTTGTTGAACTGTGGGTGAATCTCTCACGGGATGAGGCGAGGCACCGCACAGGTCATGGAGGAAATGTGAGACGGAGCCGAAACCGGCATGAGTGGTGCGCCCGGAAGGAGAAAGTTCGAACCAACCGGGCCCCATAGATACAGA
>CAYTAS010000010.1:0-64952 GCA_964435885.1 uncultured Nitrospira sp.
AGGCCGAGCGGACCGCCGCCTGATTCCATTTACACACCTATTGACAGGATCTCCACTCTGATTCTTCTCTCATCTGTTCCTTATTCGGTGGTTTTCCCTTTAGCGGTTCCACGACACGAAGACCAATCTAAAGCATCACGGTGCCAAGCCTAAATGCCAACAAGCAAATTTCACATCTCCACGGCCTGTAGCGCATTCTGTAGAGCTTGAATCGTCAAGGGAGCATTGCCTTCGCTGCGGTTGTTAACGATGATGTAGGCTTGTCGCTTCCCATCCACCGCCTTTTTCACCAGTTCGACAGTGTCCCGCCGCATGTCTGGAAGTTCGCCAACAATCTTGGTGTATGGTTCAGCTCGTTTCTTCGCAGCCTCATAAGACATCTTAAGCGGTGTCAGGAGTCGCAGGACTGTGAACGGTACTGTGAAGCGTTCCATTCGTTGATGCTGGTCGCGTAACGACGGCATGTAGGACCAGTGGTTGTAGATATGAGCGACCCCGTGGTCCTCTAACACCTTGCGATAGTCCGGACCCAGCAAGCCTGCGTTCCGGATTTCAACCGCGTAGCGAAAGTCCTTGGGGAGTTGTCTGAAGAAGGTATCGAGCCTCGAGCAGAACTCCTCGGTCGACATGCCATGCCGTTGGAACTCGAAAAGAAAGGGGCCGGTGTGGGGTTCAAACTTCGCGTCTCGATAGGGCATGAGGACAAGGTCATTCAAGAGCTTGGCATCAAGGAAGTGAAGATTCGGTTGTCCTGCCTTAACTCCATACCGTGGTTGCTTCGCCCACTGCGGGACGGTGAGCTCTTCCCAAACCTTGAAGCACATCTCAAAGTCTTCAGGAATCTGGTTCAGATAATGCCGAAGTTGATTCGCGGTCGGTGGCCGGTAGAATGTGGAGTCATTGCCGACGGTGCGAAAGAGCGGTTCACCATTATAGAGATACTGGCAATACTCGCCGAGACATTCCCGTGCAAACATGGTCTTTGCGTACTTCTTGAGATAGACCTGGCCTTGCCAGCCTTCATAGGTCCAGGTGGAGGTGCCGAAGCGAATGAGCGGTGAAAGGGCCATCGGCCGAGAGTGTACGGTGATATATGGAATTCCTCAATGGCAGAATGCCATCGCGTTTACGGTCTGCGATTCTGCAATGCTCTCATTAGGTCCCTGGTCACAGAGCGCGCCCTTTAGTACAGGAGCACAACCCTAAAGCGAGATGGCTCGCGAGTCTTGAAGGCATCTCACCCCGCAACACGATAGCGGCGAAACCGACCTGTCATCTTCAGACCATCTCGCATGTTGAGAGCAAGGAGCGTGATGTTGACTGCACCTGCCAAGAGTTCAAGCATCTGGACTATGTAGAAGGTCGAATCGAAATCGCCGGTCTTCGCCTTGGAGGCGAGAAACAGCGCGGAAGGAATGAGCACCAGAAGCCCGTTCGCAGCAATCACCTGCATGCGCTTCATCTTTGTGCCGACCATACCGGTCCGCCGGCTTCTCGCCAACCCAAAACCGGAGGCACCCGTCGCCACCAATGTCGGAATGAGTACCAGGAACCCCCATGGGATGGCTGTCTTAACAGTGGTGATCATCGCCTGGGACCCGAAGAGCTCGCTGAGGGTTGTCGAGAGCCAAAACGTCGCAATTGCCAGAATCGCGATCACTCCGGCAATGGGATGGATGATGCTGATCATGGTGCACCTCCCTTCAGCTATGCGACACAGATGTCCGGTACAGCAACCTTCTGGAATAAGTGTGGGGTTGCAACGGCTGAGGCGGGGTAGGCCGACAGTTTGGACTGGAACTCAGGATGAGTAAACGCTGTCACGAAGGCCCGGGTGGATTCCCAGACTGCATAGTTCAAGTAGGTCGGGCTTTCACCGATCGCACGGTGGAGCTGGGTTGAAATGAACCCAGGCTGCCGCTTCATAAACGCCGCATCGTCCTGCCACATCTTGAGAAAACTCTGCTCGTCTGCCTTATCGAGCGTAAACACGTTCACGAGCACGACAGGCGACGCCGCGATCGCGAGCTGACGTTCAATCGGGAAATTCGGATCGAGTGGGCGCAGCAGAGACATGACAAGCCTCCTTTTCTGTGATTAAATTGTTTCGTGCATGTTGTGTGCATGGTACATATATGACATTATGATGTCAATATGCCATCAAGGAGACGTATGCGCAACGGAAAGCGAACGCCTGCCGGCGAAGCGGTCACTCATCTGATTCTCGACCTGTTCCGTCTCAACAACAGGCTGGTAACGGCAGGGGATCGATTGGTGTGTGACCTTGGGTTGACGAGTGCCCGCTGGCAGATCCTTGGGGCGATCGTCGCCACTGAGCGCCCTGAGCCGGTCGCGTGGCTCGCTCGCAACCTCGGTGCGAATCGCCAAAATGTGCAACGGATTGTTAACGACCTGAAGCAGGAAGGGCTCGTCACGTTCCAGGCCAATCCACATCACCGTCGAGCACAGCTCGTCCTTCTGACGGATAAAGGAAGAAAAACCTTCGATGCCGCCATGGACCTACAGGCTCCGTGGATCAGCACCCTCTCGAATGGGCTTGCGGTCAAGGAGATTGAAACGACACACCGAGTCCTCACGGCACTACGGGTTAAATTGGAAAATCACGATGAACTCACAGAGCGGACATAGCATCGCGTGACATGTTAAGAAAACCGCTACTGCTTCAGTAGTTTTCGAGCTGCATTACTGGTCGACACAGTGGCTTAACCGTGGCAGGACCATCGTGTCCGACGTGGTTTCATCAGATCTTCGTCTACATCTGAAACAATGAGGTACTATCGGAGTCGATAGTGCCTGGGGTGTGGAGGTTCCAATACGCGCCCGGTGCTCATTGCTCCTGCTGCCTTGGTCGTTCAGCAATGTACTCACCCTCTACTGAATCCCACCCAGTCTGCGTACAATGAATCGTGAGAAGCTTTAGTTCTTTCACCGTCAGCGTGACGGTCGCAAAGTGCTCCTCGACCAAGCCGGTCACCACATAGGCTTGGTTCGTCGCGACCAGGTGACAATATCGACGGTAGGGGTCGGGAAACAGGGTCGCATCGTACATCTCGGTGTGATCCTCCAAGGTCAGGAACTCCATCGGCTGCCCCTTCTTGGTCGAGACGATCTTTTCCGTGAGCAGCCAGCCAATGAGGGTCACTTCGTCTCCGATATGCTGTCCCAGGTCCTTCGCCAACGTGAGGGGAAGATCCTGGTAGGCCTCTTTGAAAGGATCCAGCGGATGACAAGACAATGGAAATCCAAACAGTGCCAACTCATGCGCGAGGGATTTCTGGAAGGAGTAGTCCGCCGGAACAGGGATAGCGGTGGGTCGCTTGACCGATTGTGACGCCAAGAGCCGCCAAAGCAACGCCGGTCTCGTCAGGTCTCCGGCGATCGAATCAAAACAGCCCGCTTTGATGAGCAGCTTCGTTTGGGCAAGATCCGGTTTCACCCGAGTCACAAAATCAGTGAGTGACCGATAGGGACCATTCGCTTTTCGTTCGGCAATCAGCTCCTTGACCAGCTCCTCCTGCAATGACTTAATCTGCATAAAGCCCACACGGACCGTCGTTCCCGATCCGGTATAGCCCCAGACACTCGCGTTGATGTCTGGAGGCAGAATCGTCAATCCCATTCGTCTCCCTTCCGACAGGTAGGCAAAGGCGGAGTAGTACCCACCTTGATTGCTCACGACCGCGGCAATGAACTCGGACGGATAGTGGGCTCGAAGATAGGCGGACTTAAAAGAGACTTGCGCGTAGCTCGCTGAATGGGGCTTACAGAAGCTATAGCCGGCGAAGCTCATGATCATGTTCCAAATGGCGTTGATCACATCGCGCTGAATGCGCCGGGCTGACGCACCGTTGTAAAACTGTCGTTGGTAGTCCCGGAGCTGCCGCTCCTTGTGCTTCTTGCTCAGGACTTTTCTCAGCTGATCCCCATCTTCAACGGAGAAGCCTCCCAAGGCCACCGCGACCTTCATCACATCTTCCTGATAGACCATGATGCCGTGGGTCTCGGCGAGCACCTCATCGAGCAGCGGGTGCAGCGAGCGATAGGGCTCCCCGTGGGCACGACGCACAAACTCATCAGCGTAGACGTTGGCCGCTGGGCGAATGATGGAGGACACGACCACTAAGTACTCAAAGACATCAGCCACGGCTCGTCGATCCGGTGGCATGCCCGCCCAGAGCTTCTTGAGCAAGAGCCTGGTGGACGGGGACTCGACATAGAAGCAGCCCATGGTCTCGCCTCGTCGAATCAGCTCATTCGTGGCTGGATCGCTGATAGGGTCCCAGGTAGCATAGTCGATGTGGTGTCCGGTGTTCTGGGCAATTGCGGCGAGGGAATCCCGGATGACGGCCAGTGAACGATTGCCAAGCAGATCAATCTTCACCAGTCCCGCGTCTTCGGTCTGGTCTTTTTCCCATTGCAGCACCGGCCAACCGGAGGCGGAGATCTCCACCGGCACATAGCGCCGAATCTCATCCGGCACGAGCACCACGCCACCGGGATGCAGTCCAAGATTTCTAAAGTGACCATCGAGTTGCACCGACCAGAAGAGAATCTCCGGCCATGGAGTTCTGAGCTTCAAGGCGGAGCAGACTTCCGTGGCCCAATGCTTCACCGTCATTCCTGGCTGCACGTCAACGAAGTCCGCTCTGCGCTGGAGGAAGTTCAAGGCCTTGCCGATTTCACCGGCCGGGAGTCCATAGACCTTGGCGATTTCGCGTAACGCCGCTCGTGTGGCTAGCGTGTTCTGATTCGCGACCATCGCCGCGTGCCGGTGCCCATACTGTTTGAACACCCAATCGAGAATCTTCGGCCGTTCATCCCAGGGAAAGTCGATATCGATGTCCGGTGGATCATGGCGGCCCGGATTCAGAAACCGTTCAAACAGCAAATTGTGTCGAATCGGATCGACATGGGTGATGCCGAGACAGTAGGACACGATTGAGGCGGCGGCGGAACCACGTCCACAGGTCCGTGGCGCTTGGCGGACGATCTCATCGACCACGAGAAAATAGTCGGCATAGCCCTTGTCGTGAATCACGATGAGTTCCTTCTCGATGCGCTGAAGAACGGCCGTCGAGAGGCTGCCATAGCGCCATCTGGCTCCTTGGTAGGTCTTCTCTCGCAAGGTTTCATAGGACTGTTCCGAGGACAGGTGACGGAAGGAGGGAAAGATGGTCTGCTTGAAGTCCCAATCGGTGTAACAGGACTCCGCAATTCTACCGGCATTGGTCACGGCCTCGGGGACATGCGGCAGCGCACGAGCGAGCTGAGCTTCCGGCATGAGCCATTGGGAAGGAGCACAGCACTGCTCCGCTTTGAGTCTGGACAGCGTCGTGTTCTTGGCGATGGCACGGAGGAGCCGATGGGCCTGATAGTCGGTAGGGGAGAGGAACTGCGCGCGGGTCGTGGCCACAGGAGGAAGCTGTCGGGCTCGGCTGAAGGCCACGGCGTCGTGGAGGTATGGGCCTGGTGTCAGCTCCACGTAGAGATCTTCCTTCGAATCAGCACGCCACGTGTTCAATGCAGACCAGTCATCGGACAGTATCACCAGTCCAGCTCGATGCTGGGCGACGGTGGTGATGGCATCGAAGGACTCGTCACTATGTCGAGCCGAGAGAATCCGGCAGAGATTCCCATAGCCGGTAATGGTCTTGGCGAGGAGGACGGCACGGTGAGAATTGTGCACCAGTTCCGCGCCGATGATCGGTTTCAGTCCCTGTTCACGCGCGACCTCCAGAAATCGAATCGCGCCATACAGTCCGTTGGTATCAGTCAGGGCGAGGGAATCCGTACCCTGTGCGCGGGCGGCTTGGCACAGTGCCTCAAGGGTGGGGACGCCGGACATGGCGGAATAGGACGAATGGGTGTGCAGATGAACGAATGACACTCAGTGAGGCCTCCCGTATCGAATCACCTGGTCACCGAATCGGGTTTTGAGCGTATCGAGGGCCACCGCGAGCTTCGTGGCTCGATCGCGCTGTTGTTGGTCGTCGAGTGGTCGTTCATCGAAGAGCAGCGCTTGCTCCGCATAAGCCGTGAGGCCGGTCAGACTCAGCGTCATGGCCCTGAGACGAATCCGGCGGCGCATGCACTGATAAAAGAGCGCCGTGACGGTCGGTGACAGGTCATATTCCCAACAGGTGTCTTGGTCACATCGGGCTCGTTTCGTGATCTCGATCTGATCGCTATACCGAATCGTGAGCGAGAGACTCCCACAGACACGACGCTGACTGCGGAGCGTTCGGCAGAGCCGTTGGAGGGCGTCGAGGGCTCGTCCGATCAGGACCGGATCATCGATCTCATCTGGATCAAAGAGAAGGGTCTCGTCCAATGTCGGTTGAACAGCCGGAGAGAGCACTGGGAGGGAGTCGATTCCCTGGGCCCAGCGTGACAGTGGACCGGCATAGTCGCCGAGGGCCACTTCCAGCGCATCGAGTGGACTCTCGGCCACTTCTCCCAAGGTGCAGAGATTGAGATCGTCGAGGAGCTGGACGACCTGTCGCATACAAGGCCGTTGCAGACCTGGGAGCGTGCGGACGGAAAGAGGAGCCATGAAGACGGCTTCCGAGCCTGGCCGGACATCGTACAGTTCCGAGGGCGCGATCAAGGCCGCCGCGGTGTGGGCAATCAGTTTGTTGCTCCCGACGCCTGCTACTCCATCGAGTCGATACTGTTCCAGAATCTCCTGCTGCACCTTCGCCGCGACATCATAGGCCGGTCCGAAGAGCCGTCCTGTTCCGGTCACATCCATGAGAAATGAGCCAGGTTGTGACAGCTCCCACACCGGAGCATAGCGGGCAACCACGCGCAGCAGGGATTGGTCGGCTATGTGGACCCGTGAGGGGTTTGGAGCAAGGAGATGCAGCGACGGACAGATCTGCCGCGCATGATCCACGGACATTCCGGCAGTCAGCCCTGCCTGTTCAGCTTCTGGTGACACTTCCCGGAGCAGCGCACGGGACGAGGTCAACGGGGCGATGGCGAGCGGTCGTGTCTTCAGTGAGGGATCATGGAGTCGTGCGACTTCAACTTCGAAGGAGGGAATACCGACGCAGACAATCTGACGCTCCATGGTGCCAACAGCCTGCGCCTCACTTTCTCAAGTGACGAATGACGCCGACGACAATGCCTTCGATTTGGAAGCTGTCCGACGCTTTAATAATGATGGGCTGCATGGCATCGTTCGCGGGATGGAGTTCCACCGTGCCGGCCTTGCGGTAATAGGTCTTGATCGTGGCCTCGCCATTCACCAAGGCAATGACCGTCTGTCCATTGCGAGCCGTGGCGTGCTTCTGCACTACGACGATGTCACCCGGACAGATCCCTTCATTCTGCATGGACGTGCCTTTCACTCGTAGGGCAAAGGTCTCGCCACGCCCGACCATGCTCTTCGGGACCTCGACGCGTTCCATCTGAGGAATCGGCTCAATGGGCGCCCCAGCCGCGACCACCCCTGCCAGCGGGATTTGTGCAGAGCTGAGCTGCATCACCGCTAGCTCCACTGTCATGGGAATGGGAAAACTTCCATCTTCATACCGGATAATCGATCGACGGGTGCATTTGAGGGTTTGAGCGAGGGTCTCTTGAGTCATCCCAAGCGTCTTCCGGTGGTGCTTAAAGTCATGAGCGAGCATGTGACATAATGTCACATGCTTTCGTGGATCTGTCAAGAGACGTGTCTCGTGGTGCTCCACTGCACCTGGTGCGGCAAACCCCAAATGGAACCGATTGCCAATGTCGGTGGGGGGGTGTGCCGGTTATGAGAGAGCGGTATCGGTGTTAGAGGAAGAGAGGTAGGGAAGGTGGATCAGCAGGTAAGAATGTACGTCGTTAGCGGGGTCCACTTGGGGCGCGGAAATGAACACAGGATGAGCCACAGATGACCCATCCTGTCCAATCAGAAGCCGCTGTTTATGCGGTTTTCGGAGGTTCTTGAGGGTCTAAATCTGTTTTCAAGACCGGCACGTTCGGCCACTCCGTCACCCCTCCAAACCCAGCTTGCTCGACCCGGAGTATACAATTCCTTCAAGCAGTTGCGACAGTGTGGAGTATACGGGTTTCCATTGGGTTTGGTAAACACCCCATTCGCTGTCACACGTACATTGGCCGATTGTCGCCAAGCGTGACCCAGCCGCGAACGATGCGATACACGAACCAGAGTCCGACCAAACCGATCGGTAGCCACATGAAGAGGAGGCCGATCCCAAGGGTTGCGATGATGAAGGCCCCGCAGAGGGAGATCCAGAGCAGTCCAAACCAGAAGGTTCGGATCTGCCAGCGAAAGTGGGATTCCACCCAGGTGCCGCGAGCCTCGCTTCGCTTGATGTAGCTCAGGATGACCGCGATGATCGAAGGCCAGCCGGTGAGGAAGGCACCGACTATTGTGGCCGTGCCGATGATGCCGGTCAGTAGGCTGAACGCGTGCAGGGCGTATATGACCTTGGTCCAGGTGACCAGTGAATCCACGAGATCGCTCCCTTCTCTGGTTCGGTGGTGAGTGCGGCGTAGATCAAAACCGTAGGGTCAGCATATTGACTCTCTTCGGACAAACGCAATACCACCAGTTATCCAGCACGTATGATGCCGCCCAGGGTCTGGGCAGGGATGTGTAGATGTGTAGTAGACCCAGGTCAACGACACGTCCTAAGGACGATGCGCTCGTAACTTTTTTCTGGTGTTGTCGATGTACTCCCGGCGGAATTCATTGATCGGCGTCGGACTTATCCGCACCACACAGCCATATCCCGAGTCCGGGCCGATGTACAGACTTCCGAGCAGAGGTATTCGGAGGAAAATGAAGTTGGCAATCTCCAATTCAACGTGCTTCGTTCGTAACAGCATCATGAGGTCTAGTGATCCAGACTCACAAGATTCAGTAGCTCCTCCCGCGTGACTTCTTTACGCATATATTGATCGGGCCTGATCGTCAGATCAAAAAGATTCTTCTTTTTGAGCAGCTTGGCCTCGATCTTGTCCTCCAATGTTCCGCGAGCAAGAATGTGGAACGCAACGACGATCCGTTTCTGGCCGATCCGATGGCCGCGATCAACGGCATGCGCACCAATTGCCGGGTTCCACCATTGATCGTAGACTGCGACGTAGTTGGCACCGTGGAAGTCCAGGCCGACATCGCCCGAGAAAAGCGTACACACAACTCCGAACTGGGACGGCTGAGAATTGAACCATCTGCAGCGGGCAGGTCTTTCTTCGGGATGAACAGAGTCATCAATTCTTTCGCAGGAACGACCCTTGGAAAGAATAACGCTCTGGAGGAACGTCGTCATCGGGACGAATTGACTGAAGACCACCAACTTATTCGGTTCCAGCTCAGTCGCTCGGCTGTCGAGGATCGCATCAAGTATGTCCATGAACGCATCGAACTTTCCTGATACACCCGGCTTGAATTCTTCGAAGTCTCCCGTGACCAAGCCTGGATGGCAACAAATCTGCTTGAGTTTCAACAGTACACTGAACATGCGGGGGTGTCCGAGGGTCAGTGGCTCACGGCCCACGGCCTTGAAAGCTTCCTCAAGATCGTGTGCGACGACGGCATTGTACAGTGCGCGCTGTTTCTCCGTGAGTTCGCACCGTACCGTCTTCTCGATCTTATCCGGCAGTTCCTTTGCCACATCTTGTTTCAGCCGCCGAAGCACAAATGGTTGGGTTTTCCTGCGAAGAAGATCCTGCGCATTCTTATCACTGCGATGCTCAACGGGATTCGCGATCCTGCTTTCACACTCACTCTTGGAGAGCAAGAATCCCGGCGCAAGGAAGTCGAAGACCGACCACAAATCTTGTAATTTGTTCTCGATAGAGGTGCCGGTCATCGCGACGCGCGCCTCCGCCGGAATCGTGCGAACCGCGTTGGCTTCTGGTGTCTCAGGATCTGCAATTCGTTGTACCTCATCGAGAATGAGGTATCGCCACGAAATGAGCCGGAGCTCTTCCGCATCGCGGACCATGGTTTCATAGGAGGTCACCACGAGATCCGCCTGCGGCCCATGAACCCGTAAGTCCTCTTTGCGATTGGGGCCGGAGTGAGTCAGCACTGAAAAATCCGAGAGGAAGGTATCGGCCTCGTCTACCCACTTCTCTACGAGACCTGCCGGGCACACCACGAGGGAAGGGCAGCGGCCGGACTGTTTGCGGACCTGTGCAATGGCCAGGAGCATTTGTAGGGTCTTGCCAAGGCCCAGTTCATCCGCCAACAGACCAGGAAGTGCATAGCGCTTGAGGAATGCCAGCCATGCATACCCATGACGTTGATAATCCCGCACCGATAATCCTTGCCGGAGCTCTTCCGGAAGCGCGCGAGAGTCTCTCATCTGAAAATTGAGCAACTGCTGCCGGAATCGTGTAAAGGCCGCGCTCTCGGACAGTCTGCCAAGCTTCGAAAAGATCATGATGGTTTCATCGTAGGCGAGGCAGGGCGCACGATAGGAACCATCCGGGTGTTCTGCAAGACCGCTGTCTACGATCGCTGCCGTCACTCGATGGATTTGTGCCCAATCGATTGTGTGATAAGTGTTCCTGCTCCTGTAGTATCTTCTTGACGGGTCGGTCTTGTGTAGCTCGGCATGATCGAGGAATTCACTCTCCGATTTGTACTGAGGACGAACGATGAGTTGTGCCCTGTCTTCGTCGAGATCGATGGAGGTATGGATGTGAGGCGTGATGGTCACGACTTGAAGCTCGCCGACCGCGTCGTCATCGAGCACTCGACTCGACTTCCTGATTGTCGAGAGGTCCTTCTCAAGAAACTCAGGCACCTCGTCCATTACAAGTCGGCGTGTACCCGGTGACACTTCGGTGCCCCGGCTCAGCACGTGCGGCCAATCCTGACGAATTTTGTAAAATTGGTCACCCACCCGTACCCAACTGGAATGTTTCGCTAGAGCAGATGAGGGAAGCGGAATGACCGACCCGTCGGCAGTGGTGAGGGTTTGCCTGACACGTAACGTGTCCGGATCTTCTCGCTCGATGTAGGTGCGATGTTCGAGGGGTGCCGGGTGAATCCTGACCGCGCCGGCCGCGGGTGTGTATACGACTCTGAACCATTTGCGCAATGAGTCCAAGCAGCCTGGGACCTTGTCTCCCGTGCAGTACAGCGTCACATCATCCGTCCAGTCACAGGTGGCCCCGATGCGCTGGATGATATCAAGGCCATAAGGGTTGATGATGAAACGCCGTCCCTTGAATGCACCACCCCCTCGCGCGAGAGAAGACCGGCTCAGGGAAATGGGCTTTCCATTGAGGTCGCCATGGAGGGCGATCGTTAGACTGCCCGATTGAGGATCAAAATCGATAAATGGTTGGAGGACGATCTGATCCGGATTGAGAAGCGTTTCGAGTCTGTTCCAGATGAATCTCGTTAAGGTGTCCGATCGAGGATCAAAATCGATAAATGGTTGGAGTATGGCCTGATCCGACCTGAGGAGCGATGCGATTCTGTGCCAGATGGCCCCCAGCATACCACCCTCGCGTGAACGGCGTCGGCTTGGTTCGCGATAAGGCGGGTATTCTAGGCTAGTGCATGAGGAAATTCGAGTGTCTTTCTGCCTTAATCTCCTGGCGGTGCAAATCGAGTAGGAGGCCCAAGTGTAGGCTGGTAGGGGGCCTGCCGGGTAAGGGGGTAATGTGGAAGATCACTGAGTTAAGACCAGTGTTGTAGTCTTTTGCAACTGAGGGCGGACGCTATGGCCGACAACTCCACCGGATCTAAGCGTCTGCTGAGGAAACCATGGTAAAAGATGGGAAATGGTGGCAAGGAGCGGTAACGCCAGAGGCGACGTTACCGCCAGTGTGTATGATGGGTTTCGCGGTTTTTCACGGGGTGGGCACTTTGGCAGATCAAGATTTTCGAGCCTTCTGTTTACCGCGTTTGGGATTGTCATAGACCAACTCTGCACGTTCATGCTCGGACCAGAGACGCACTCCATAGGTTTCCTGTAACTCCTGCTGGGCTTTCTCATCGCCCTTTCTCGCCTTCCGAAACAAACTTTGACGATGCATGTCTTCTTCTTCTTGACTCAGGGACCACGGTGCTCCCATCTCGACTCCTTTGTTGTGAGTTGCTCTTTCTGTGAGGGCCTCTTAACGGAGGCGGGTTTGTACACGAGTTAGATTCCCAATTCAAGGTGTAAAGAAATCCTTCCTCGATCACACCGAAAAAGCGGAGTGACTGAATCCCGGAAAAGGGATTACGTCACTACGTGACGGAGAAGAGATAATCGAAGGAATTTGCAAAAGAGAAACGTTCGGCTGCGGTGTGGCGTTTGTGATGGGAGCGCAACAGATAAACTCATTCTTTGGTAATTCTTTCCATCCCTCTCATATAGGGCCGCAAGACGGATGGTATCTCTACCGACCCGTCCGGCTGCTGAAAATTCTCCAGGATCGCCACCACGGTTCTTCCGACGGCCAGACCGGATCCGTTCAGTGTGTGGACAAAGTCTGTCTTCGTGTCTTTTTTTCCTCCTGACGAGGATCGGTACTTGATGCCCGCGCGTCTGGCCTGAAACGCCTCAAAGTTGCTGCAAGACGAAATCTCTCGATATTGTTGCTGAGACGGCAGCCACACCTCTAGATCGTATGTCTTGGCAGCGGAGAATCCCATATCGCCGGTACACAACGTGATCACGCGATAGGGAAGGTTCAGGCTCTGTAACATCGATTCCGCATGACCCGTCAACCGCTCCAGTTCTTCATAGGACCGATCAGGCGTCACAAAAGAAACAAGTTCAACTTTGTTGAACTGATGTAGCCGGATGAGGCCCCGCGTGTCTTTTCCGTACGATCCCGCTTCTCGCCTGAAACACGGCGTGTAGGCCGTGTAACGTAGCGGCAAGCTGTCTCCGCTCACGATCTCTTCACGATGGAGATTAGTCACCGGCACTTCCGCGGTCGGAATCAAAAAGTACTCTTCATCCTTCAGCCGGAAGAGATCGTCCTCGAATTTAGGCAGCTGGCCTGTCCCGGTCATCGATGAGCGATTGACCATGAGGGGAGGCACAACCTCTCGATACCCGTGGTGGGTCGTGTGTGTATCGAGCATGAAATTGATCAAGGCGCGTTCCAACCTGGCTCCGGCTCCCGTCATGACCGAAAATCTGGCTCCGGCGATCTTCGCGGCTCGATCAAAATCCAAAATTTCAAGACCTTCTCCGATTTCCCAATGGGGTTTGGGTGGAACCGAAAAGGATGGGATCGAACCCCAGCGTCGAACCTCCACGTTTTCAGATGCGTCGCTTCCCAGAGGGACCGAGGCATGGGGGAGATTGGGGATACGGAGAGCGACGTCGGCGAGCCTCTCCTCGGTTGTTCGCAAGACAGTCTCGAGATCTTTAATGCGATCCCCCAACTGTTTCATCGCCGTCATCGCCTCATCGGCCGGCTCTTTGGCGCGGCGGAGCCGAGCGACTTCTTCAGAGCCCTTGTTGAGGTTCTGTCTCAGCTGTTCAACCTGCATGGTGTGTGTGCGGCGTGCCTCGCTCAATGTGCGAAGATCGTCCCATGGAACGTCGTTCCCGCGTCGCCCGAGAGAGGTACGAATATGGTCGAGGTTTTCACGGAGTTGCTTGAGATCGTACACGAATCGTTCCTCAAAAAAGCGGTTGGAATCTAGCACCTGATTTCCGGAGAGTCAATGAACAGACGATCAAGCGACATGGGCCGACAACTTCGTGATGGGCGCAGAGGAATTGACATCAACTGGGTCTGAAGGACAGGATGTCCGGCATGCGTCAGATTGCCAATCCCCCGAATCCATTCGAATCCCGTCATCGCGACCTTCTGGAACCGGCTGCCTCTCCACAATTGATGGTCTATGCGGACGAGACGCGGGAGATCCTGAGTCGGAACGACAGCCCGGACTTGCCGTTTCGGTGGAGCGTGAATCCCTATCGAGGATGTTTTCACGCGTGCGCATACTGTTATGCGCGTCCGACCCACGAGTATTGGGGATTCGGCGCAGGCACTGATTTCGAGAGTAAGATTGTGGTGAAGGAAGATGCGCCACGATTGCTTCAGCGGCAATTTGAGAAGCCTGCGTGGTGTGGAGAGCTGATCCTCTTTTCAGGGAACACCGATTGTTATCAGCCGATTGAGGCGGAGTATGGGTTGACCCGCGCCTGCATGCAAGTTTGTGCGGAATATCGTAACCCTGTCGCGATTATTACAAAGGGCGCGCTGGTTCTCCGGGATCTTGATGTGCTGATGCGGTTGCGCCGTGAGGCTTGGCTCATGGTGTACTTCAGCATTCCCTTTGCGTCAGACGAGACGGCCAGGAAAGTCGAGCCGCAGACTCCGTCGACGACGAAACGGTTTTCGACGATGAAGACACTGTCCGATGCCGGGATTCCCACCGGCATTTCAATCGCGCCGATTATTCCCGGTTTGAATGATGACATGGTGCCCGAATTACTCGACAGAGCGCAGGAAGCCGGTGCCTGTACCGCCACCGCGAGCCTCTTAAGACTGTCGGGAAGCCTGGAAGCGGTGTTTCTGGATCGGATGGGGCGGGCCTTCCCTGAACGAATCGAGAAAATCACGAGCCGCCTGCGCGAGGTGCGAGCCGGGGACCTCACGGAAGGACGATTGTTTCGGCGCCAAGTCGGCCAAGGAAGTTATTGGGGGGTGATCGAGCAGTTGTTTGCACTATCTAAGCGGAGGGCTGGATTTTCTGATGACCAGGCGGCGGACATTCCCCGGACGTTCCGCCGTCCACAGGGTGAACAAGTATCGCTCTTTTAAGGAGTCGAGGTGACGCATAATCCTGGATTTTTGCGATTAGTCGAGCAGGCGAAGCAATGCATCACCGAGTGTAGCGTCGCGGAGGTCAAGGCCCGCTTTGATCGGGGAGAGCCGTTTCATTTTCTCGATATCAGAGAGGATCACGAATTCGACGTGGACCATGCGCGAGGCGCGCGACATCTCGGGAAAGGCATTCTTGAGCGAGATATCGAGACGGTGGTCCCTGACAAAGAGGATGCGATCGTGCTCTATTGCGGCGGCGGGTTTCGCTCAGCGCTGGCAGCCGACGTCTTGCAGGAGATGGGGTATCGGAATGTACGTTCGATGAACGGAGGCATCCGTGCGTGGCGGGAGGCTGGATACCCACTGGAGTAGCGGAGCGGTAAATCTCTCTCTGGGTCTCCCTTATTTGTTCGTGCGATCAAACTCCTTAATAACCTGGTCGGTTAGGTCGATCGTATCCTTATGGTAGATGACGATCTTCACAGTTTGCTCACTGCCCTTATCGACGACGAGCGCCACACCTCCTTTTTCTGCGACGGTCTGCGTCGCCACGGAGATTTTCTTCATGTACTCGTCGACTAACTCCTTCTGCTTTTTCTGGAGCTCTTGGTTGAAGTCCTGCGCACGTTTTTGAAAGTCTTGTACCTTCGTTCTAAACTGGGTTTCTTTCTCCCGCTTTTCCGCATCGCTCCACTTGGATGCTTGCTCTTTGAATTGCTTTTCTTGATTGCGAAGATCCTCTTCATCCTTGGCGAGCAATTTCTGTCGGATCGAAACGTATTCTTTCAATCCGTCGAGCGCCCGTTTGCCGGACTTGGATTTTTCCAATACGGACTGCGGGTCCACCACTCCCATCTTGAAGTCGGCTGCGTGGAGGTGAGAGGTCAGCAGCAAAACGGGGGCGAACAACACCGGGAGAATCAGTCTTCGCAAAGCAGAATTACGCATCGTGTCTCTTGTGCCTCCAGAGCGAATTAACGAGCGGTGGCAGAATAACCGTGCCTCATAAGTCTGTCAAGCGACTCGTCAACTACCATGAGTCGAAACTGATCGGCTCTTCTGCGATCCAGGCCTCGATGCCGTAGTGCCACTTCAGACGCCGAGCGACCGCTCTCAAGGCATGTTCGTCGGCATGGCTTGGATCAAAGGGATCCTCCACCTTCTGCCACTTCTCTTTTTTCAGAGGAAGCGGGTGTCCCAGCTCTTTCATGGCGATGGCCACCACATTCAGCTGGAAAATGCGAGGCGTTTGATTCAGTTCCGCCAGGACGGTTTCCGGCGTTCCATCTGTGGACCGGTGGGTCTTGAACAGCTCAATCACCCGTCCCTTCAACTGAGCCCGTTGTGTTTCCGTGAGTTCAGGGAGCGCCAATTCAACTAGAAGGGCGTTGGTCGCGCCTTTGAACGAGGGCATATTGAAAAGTCTGCTCAAAATCCCCATGGCATTCCCTAATAGTCGAATGGACTAGAGGCGAGGAGATCGCCTCTGAGCCTGGCTCAGGTCAATGAATGGTGAGTGTACTGAAACGAGGAGGCGATTTTCCACCATGTGCCGTCCGCATCCTTGCGCCTAGGATCGTGACGTTCCTTCCTTGACCTTCCTCTCCGGCGGCACCTATAATCCAACTGCTTATTTTTTGCAACGTACTGATTCAATGGATGAAATGGCTGACTTCACACACTTCAATGAATCGGGACGGGCTCGGATGGTCGACATCAGTGCCAAGAAATCGACGGAACGGCTTGCCACCGCTCAAGCCAGAATATTCCTTCTCCCCGAAACGCTTGAAAAGATTCAACGAGGCAAGATTGCTAAAGGGGATGTGTTGTCGGTGGCTCAAGTCGCCGGTGTAATGGGGGCGAAGCGGACACCGGATCTGATCCCAATGTGTCATCCGATCATTCTCACGAGTGTCGACATTGCATTTAAGGAAGAGTCTCAGCAGGATCCACAGGGGCGTTGTTCAATCACCATTACAGCAACCGCCAAGACGACTGGGCCAACGGGAGTCGAAATGGAAGCCATGACCGCCGCCTCGGTTGCCGCGTTGACCATTTACGACATGTGTAAAGCGGTAGATCGAGGCATGAGTTTCAGCGATGTGTGTTTGCTGTCGAAGTCAGGTGGAAAATCCGGGACCTACGCTCGGGAACGTCAGGGTGAGGCAGAGGGTAGGAAACAATGATCACGGTTAAATTATTCGGACTGACGAAGTCCCTTGCGGGGAATCAGAGTTCTCTTTCTTTGGCGCTTGAGAGCGGGCGGCAGGTGAACGACTTGATCGATCAGCTCAACGGCACCTATCCCCAAATCGCCGAGCTCATTCGTAAGAAGAAAGTCCTAGTCTCCGTGAATCAAGAAATCGCCCATGCCGAGACCGCTCTGCGCGACACCGACGAGATCGCCCTACTGCCGCCGTTTGCCGGTGGGAGCCACGCGAGCGATCCCACCGACGAGAGCCAATTTGTCCGTGTCCAGCGAGAGAATTTTTCCATCGATCAAGAGCTTGACCGGGTGCGAAGCCGATCCACGCGCATCGGAGGGATCGCCACATTCTTAGGAATCGCCCGTGATCGGTCTCGTGGGCGCGATGTGGATCGCATGACGTTCGAACACTACGAAGGGATGGCTCAGAAGAATCTGCGCGAGATTCGAGAACGGGCGTTGAAAGATTTCAACATTCTGGAGTTGCTCATCATTCACCGCCATGGTGACATCACGATCGGTGAAAATATCGTGCTGATCATCGCCGGGGCGGAACACCGCGCCGATGCGTTCCGAGCCTGCAAATGGGCGATCGATGAGCTGAAGCAGATCACGCCGATCTGGAAATTGGAACATACCCCGGAAGGGGAGGTGTGGGTGGAAGAACACCCGTAGCCTCGCCCCTTCACTCGCTGCGGCCTTGCCCGACACCATTGTGACTATCCTCTGAGCGCCATATGAAAGAGCCTGCTTCTCATGGCGATTCTGCTGACCGCGTCACTGACCGGTTTGGCCGTCCGCTCGGCAGCCTGCGTCTGTCGGTTACGGATCGCTGCAATCTCCGTTGCAACTACTGCATGCCGGAGCCTGAATATGTCTGGCTTCCGCGAGGGGACATCCTCAGTTTTGAGGAAATGGCGACGCTGGCCGGGTATTTCGCCGATCTGGGGGTGGATAAGGTCCGACTGACCGGCGGCGAGCCGCTTTTACGGCAGGACCTTGCACGTCTGGTACGGTTGCTTCGAAAGGATCGGCGAATTGTCGAGGTGGCGTTGACCACGAACGGAGTTCTCCTGGCTGATCATGCACAGGAACTCTACGAGGCGGGACTTGACCGTGTGACGGTCAGTCTCGATACGCTCAGACCGGAGCGGTTTCGGCAACTGACCGGGCGGGACGAATTTTCACGAGTCCTTGAGGGGATTGAGTCTGTCGGACAAACAGGGTTCAGCAATCTGAAGCTCGACACCGTCGCGATTCGAGGGTTCAACGAGGATGAACTTGGCGCTCTCATTGAGTTCGCCAAACAGTATCGAGCCGAGGTCCGCTTTATCGAATACATGGACGTCGGCGGAGCGAACGAGTGGAGTCCGGAGAAGGTGCTGTCGCAAGACAGGATTCTCGACCTGTTGGGCCAACGCTATGGCCGTGTCACGCCGCTTCCGGAACGAGGAACGGCCCCGGCACAGCGATTTCGCTTGCCGGACGGAACCATCTTTGGGATTATTCCGTCAACGACGACGCCGTTCTGCGCCCACTGCGACCGTAGCCGTGTGACCGCCGATGGCATGTGGTATTTGTGTCTGTACGCGGCGTCGGGTGTGGATCTTCGTAAGCCGCTCCGTCTTGGAACAAGCTCAATGGAGATGCGGGAGGTGATCCGAGCGGTGTGGGCCGCTCGTCGCGATCGTGGAGCTGAGGAGCGAAAGGCTCTCGAGCGAGTCGGGCTTCGATCCGGGGGGCTCATCCACATCGATCGGCTTCGCGAAGATCCTCACCTGGAAATGCATGCCCGTGGAGGGTGAGATTCTATTCGCCATATCTGCTAGGATGGGCCCCCATCCTGAGGGCCTCTATTGCCGTCAATCAGTTGAGAACGGGTTATCGATGAAGTGGGTTTCCTAAAACATGCTGCCGGAGACTGAATTGTTGACTCTGCTCGGGGTCGGGTTCTTCCTTGGACTTCGGCATGCGCTCGATAGCGATCACCTTGCCGCTGTCTCGACCGTGCTTGCCGAACGACCATCATTTCTTGCATCAGGTGCGGTCGGGCTTTGGTGGGGCGTCGGTCACACGCTGACGCTGTTGCTGGTCGGGTCGATCGTCCTGGCCTGGGGCATTCGCATCCCCGCCGAATTTGAACGCATCGCGGAATCGGGTGTGGCCGTTTTGTTGCTCGTCCTGGGTGGAACGTTAGCAGCCAAGTTATATCGTGAGCGATGGCATGTGCACAGCCACCATCATGACGATGGCGCCCCCCACGTTCACTTCCACAGCCACGAGCGACACGAGGATCATCGACACCGGCATTGGATGGTTCAATCAATCCGCCCACTGTGCATCGGTATGGCTCATGGGCTCGCGGGTTCGGCGGCGGTTATGTTGATGATTCTTGCATCGACGGAGGAAATCAGGGCCGGGCTGCTGTCCATCCTCATTTTCGGCGCCGGGTCGATCGTCGGGATGATGCTGATCGGACTTATCATCAGTGTGCCGATCATGTATTCGCGCGCGATCGGTCAGCGGTGTTTTGTGGCCATGCAAGGCATCGCGAGTTGTGCCAGCATCTTGGTCGGCGTCTGGATGATCATCAAGTTGACCGTATCGGCGGGGGTGTAGGGAAACGAATGTCCTTTGGTATGTCGATCGTGGAAGATTGGGAAGGAGTCGGGGACGCCGCTTCTTTCAAGCATCTCATCATTCACCAGCAGCTTACGCGAAGGCGTCCGATAAAGAGAGCGTACAATGGCATGGTTTAAGAAAGACAAACCGACAGAATCCGGTCCGCCGCCACGGTCCAAAAGCAGCGAGGGCATGTGGCTCAAGTGCAACCATTGCCGGGAAATCGTCTATCGGAAGGAAGTCGATCGAAACAATAAAGTCTGTCCGAAGTGCGACTATCACTTCCCCATCTCGGTGACGGAGCGGATCGGATTGCTCATCGACCTTGGCACATTCAAGGAATGGGATGTTGGGTTGGAGGCTCAGGATCTCTTGAATTTTCACGATACCAAACCCTATCGTGAGCGAGTCACGGCCCATCAAGAAAAAACAGGACGTAAAGATGCGCTCGTGAGTGGCGAAGGCTTGGTGAATGGGCGTCGCGTGGTTCTCTGTGTCTTCGACTTCAGCTTTATGGGTGGGAGCATGGGCTCGGTCGTGGGTGAAAAAATCTGTCGCGCGATCGATCGCGCGTTGGAGCTGAAGGCGCCCGTTATCTTAGTCACTGCTTCCGGAGGAGCGCGTATGCAGGAAGGTATCCTTTCCCTGATGCAAATGGCCAAGACGTCTTCGGCGGTGGCCAAACTGGGTGAAGCCAAACTGCCGTTCATCTCGATCCTTTCCGATCCCACGTTCGGCGGTGTCACTGCCAGTGTGGCGATGCTGGGGGATGTCATCATCGCCGAACCGAAGGCATTGATAGGTTTTGCCGGGCCTCGCGTGATCGAACAAACGATCAAGCAGCAATTACCGGATCAGTTTCAACGCGCCGAATTTCTTCTCGAGCACGGCATGATCGACATGATCGTTGAGCGAAGGCGTCTCAAGGAGACGGTCGGCACCCTTGTGAATCACTTTTAGTTCTTGGCGTCCCTTCCGGCTTGTGCATGAGCTATTCCCCCGTTATTGAGTATCTCTACGGACTTCAAAAACACGGTATCAAGCTGGGGTTGGATACCATGCGACTCCTGTTGGCGCGGGTCAGCCATCCGCAACGCTCCCTCCGTGTGCTGCATATCGGCGGGACCAACGGCAAGGGATCGACCGCGGCAATGGCTGCGGCGGTGTTGCAACGCTCGGGCAAGCGAGTCGGACTCTATACGTCCCCTCACCTCGTCGATTTTCGAGAGCGAATTCGTGTCAACGGGTGCATGATCACGGAAGAACAGGTCTCGGGATTGGTGACGCGTCTTCGGGCCGGCGTCAACCATGATCTCAATCCGACGTTTTTTGAGATGACGACGGCCGTCGCCTTTTTGCATTTCGCGGAATCGGAGGTCGATGTCGCGGTACTGGAGGTCGGGTTAGGCGGACGGTTCGACGCGACCAACGTCGTGGACCAGCCGCTCGCGTGTGCGATTACGACGATCGGGTTGGATCATCAGGAGTATCTCGGACGGACGGAAGAGGCGATCGCTTTCGAAAAGGGCGGCATTATCAAGTCAGGGGTTCCGCTCGTGCTCGGGAGAATGGGCCTCCCGGCGGAGGATGTTTTGGGTCGAATCGCGAAGGACCTGTCGGCTCCGGTGTGGCAGCTGGGCCGGCATTTTCATATCGAACCGAAGGGGACAGATCGGTTTGTCTATCGAGGAGCGACGCGCACGATTGATGATCTGGTGTGCGGTCTCCCAGGACGCCATCAGTGGGATAACGCGGCTTGTGCACTGGCGCTCCTCGACGCTGCGGATCATGCGGGAATCCTGACGAGCGAGGCAGCTGCGCGTGATGGATTGAGGGCAGTGTCCTGGGAAGGTCGCTTGGAATCTCTCGATGAGCATCCCAACGTCATACTTGATGGGGCGCATAATCCCGCTGCGGCAACGGTGCTGGCACAGTACCTTCAAGACTATGCGTCGCGCCATCTCGCATCTCGCATCATTCTGGTATGGGCCATGATGCGGGATAAGGATCATCGAGGATTCATTGCCCCACTACAACCGGTGGTCTCGGAGATCGTCTTGACTCAGACGAGTCTTGCGCGATCAGCCATGGTCGAGGAACTCCGCGTTGCATTGGGTGCCTGGCCTGGTCCTGTGTGGGAAGCCGTTCATCCCATGAACGCGCTTGCCGTTGCCAAAAACAGAGCCGCCTCGCACGATCTCATCTGCATTGTCGGATCGCTCATGCTCGTAGGGGAGGTCAAAGCAGCAGTCCGTGGCTGTGGCCTATCACCGATTCGTGGCTAGCATGGCGGATCCACTCGCGCGGATCTTCCGGTGGTGGCTTCTCGTCGTTTTCCTCTTGATCCTACCGCTCTTCGGATCGGCTGCGCGCGCCCAGGTGGGAGTGGGCGGTTCGCCTTCCGGGTCCGATCCTCTTGATGTCACGGCAGAGCGCATCGACTATCGCCAAGACCAAGAAGTCTATGATGCCGTTGGATCCGTCGTGATCCAGCAGGGGAGAATGACGCTGACGGCCGACCATGTCACTATTCAGACGCTCCCTGGTATTCTGACCGCCGTTGGCCATGTGCATTTAACGGATCCGCAGGCCGATGTGACCGCCGAGCGGATGGAAATCAATGTCAATACCGAAGCCGGCGTGGCGACGCATGGGCAACTCTACATTCCGTCTACCAACACGTTTGTCTCAGGACGGCTGATGCAGCGGTTTTCAGAATACCATTACCGGGTTAAGGACGGCAGCTTTACGAACTGTGACGCGCAAGACGGAGAAGTGCCGGCGTGGCGGTTTCGATTTCACGACCTGGATCTGGGAGTCGGGGACACGTTGGCGTTTAAAGGTGGCTGGTTCTGCGTGTTGGATGTGCCGACGATTCCCTTGCCGACATTTTCCTATCCACTCACGAGGCGACAGACCGGATTTCTTATTCCGACGGTCACCTATGACAATCGGTTTGGCTTCCACATGCAAGGAAGCTTTTTCTGGGCGATCAATCCGAGCCAGGATTTGACGATCTCCCCGAAGTACTACAGCAATCTGGGGTATGGGTCGGATTTCGAGTATCGGTATGTCTTGGATCGGCGATCTCGCGGGAAATGGTTTCTGAGCGTTCTTCAACAGACACAATTGCCCAATGTGGCCGGGGTCACCGAAACCGATGGAGATGTCGAAAGGGGTCGAGCGACGCTCACCGGAAGCCACACGCAATTCATCACGGATACCCTCTTGCTCCGGGCCAATGCGAACTTGGTCACGGACCCTAACTTTTTTCAGCAATTGAGCAATTCGGGTGTGCTGCGGGCACTGCCTAGCACCGAATCAAATCTTTTGGCGACTCAGAGATTGCCGTACGGCAATCTGTATCTCTTGGGTCTCTATCTACAACCGTTACAAGCCGGAGGCACGGACACGTTCCAACGTCTTCCCGAGACCGGTTATCAGCTTCCATACACCTCGCTGTTCCACTCGCCTGTCTTGTTCGGGATACAGGCGAATCACGTCAATTTTTACCGAGAGGAGGGATTTACTCTCAATCGGATTAATGTGGTCCCTGGTATTGAGACGGACGTCATTCATCTCGGACACATGATCGGGGTCCGGCCTCAAGCGAAGTTTCGAGAAGTCTACTACACGAGGGGAGCCTATTCGGAAGAGGGGCAGCACCGAGAGACCTTTTGGGTGGGTGTGGAAGCCATGTCGAAATTGACTCGGCGATTGGCGCTCACTGATGGTGGAAATGTTCTCCACACCGTCGAACCCTCGGTAATGTACGAGTATGTCCCGTCGACGAATCAATCCAAGTTGGCCCAAATCGATGAGGTTGACGAGCTGCCGAAGAAGAATCTCGTGACCTACTTGCTCCGTAGCCGCCTATTGGAACAAGGTAAACACACCGCGTTTAATTGGCTTGATCTGACGGTGGCTCAAAGCTATCACGTGGGCGAGGTGCAAACGAGAGCGAGAGATTTCACGCCCGGGGTGCTTCCTTTTTTTGGCTCAGTGACCCAACCGCTTCAGCCGGCCACTGTGCCGATCCAGGGAAGAAAGTTTTCCGATGTCTGGATGCGGGCGGTGATCGGGAACAATCTCCCCCCGCTGAGCGGGATGTCGCAGTTGGATACCCCACTCTTCGGCCAGGCCGCTCAGGCGTGGGCGCTTCGACCGCCGATCAATCGATACCTGACCATCGACGTGTTCTTTGACCCCTATCGGCCCGGGGTGAGTCAGTTCAATACTGACCTTCGGTTTCAGGAAGGAACGAATTGGTACTTCGAAATCGGTCAGCGGTATACGAGAGAAGGCAATCGAGTGCGGCGAGGAGATATTTGGAATCCAGTTTCGTTCAATGAAGTGTTTGCGCCGACCAATGAGATCCAGTTTGTCACCATGGGTGGCGCCTTCCGAACTCCATGGGGCTGGACGTTCGGAGCCAAAGCCTATTATGACGTCAAGAACGGCCGTAGTCCTGAATTGGATGCGGTTGCGCTCTATCAGAATCCATGCAAGTGTTGGTCGGTCGGACTCTACTATTTGAAATTTCCCGATCGCGAGCAGTACAGCGCCATGCTCAGTCTGACGGGGATCGGGTGGACCGACAGTGCTGGAACTGCCGTAATGCGAACATTGTTGAGCCCGTTGTTATGGGGCGAGCGTGGTCTCCCCTGGGCCGTTCCAGGAGGACCCTATGGTCTTCCACCGCAACCCTCGGAGGCGGAGGAAGGCGCGGTCCGAAATTCAGGCGGTCGATGATCTGTAATTGACACTAAAAACAGCGGTGGGGTACGATACCCTCGCTGCAAAGTTTGATCTCAATACTGAAGGAGGGGAAGACGTGGCTGGTGATGCCTTGAAAGTTGAAGATTCGACCTGGGATGCTGAAGTGATGAAGGCTTCCGAGCTTGTCATGGTCGATTTTTGGGCCGTATGGTGTGGCCCGTGTCAAATGGTTGCGCCTATTGTCGACGAATTGGCCACGGAGTATGCCGGGAAGCTCAAAGTGCGCAAGCTGAATACGGACGAAAACCCTGAAGTCGCGGGCCGTTATCAGGTGATGAGCATACCGACCATCCTGTTTTTTAAGAATGGCCAACCGGTTGAGAAGCTGGTGGGGGCCAGGCCGAAGCGACAATTCAAAGAAATGATCGATGCACTGCTGGCTCAACATGCGGGGACTGCCTAGTACAACCTACCGCAGCCATGCTCACTGAGCTGCGAATCACCAACTTTGCCGTCATCGAGACCCTGAGTCTGACGATCGACTCAGGGTTTACCGTGCTGACCGGAGAGACCGGGGCCGGTAAGTCTCTGTTAATCGATGCCGTTACGCTCCTGGTCGGAGGCAGGGCCTCAATCGAACAGATCCGATTCGGAGAGGAAGAGGCGCAGCTCGAAGCCGCGTTTGAAGTACCGCCCTCGCATCCCCTCCTTGAGAGGCTGAGGAATCAGGAGATTCTCGGCCCACACGACTCCACCCTGGTGATCCGACGCATCATCGCCCGATCCGGAAGAAATAGAGTCTATCTGAACGGCATATTGACGCCGGTCCATGTGTTGGAGGAGTTTGCCGGAACACTGATCGATATCCATGGTCAGCATGACCAACAGTCTCTTTTGTCCGGCTCGGCTCAGCTTGAGGTGCTGGATGCGTTCGGGCAGGTTTGCGAGTTGCGTGACCAGTATCGAGCCATTCATCAGGAATGGTCCCGCTCCCGCCATGCCCGCGCGAAAATTGCCGAAACCGTTCAGCATCGCGCGCAACAGGAAGATCTGCTGAAATTCCAACGACAGGAGTTGGAGGAGGCTGCTTGTCGCATCGGGGAAGAGGAGGCGTTGCAGATCGAGCGACAGCGATTGGGAGCCTCGGGTCGTCTTGCGGAACTGACGTCCGAAGCGCAGGATCGAATTCAGGGTGACGGACACGGTGTGTTGTCGAACCTTGTGCTGGCGGAGCGCCTATTGGGTGAGCTGGCAAAGATCGATCCTGACATGGAATCGACGGCACGCCTCGCATCCGAGGCAAAAGTGCTCTTGAAGGAAGTTGCCGACTCGCTTCGCAGTTATGAGGAGCGTGTGGATACCAATCCCGGACGGTTAATCGCCGTCGAAGATCGACTGGCGGTTATTCAGAAGATGAAGAAGAAATACGGAGGAACCATCGAGGCTGTCTTGAGGACTCACGATCAAGTGAAGAATGACTTGGAACAGCTTTCACGCGTCGATGACCAACTTGCCGACTATGATCGTCTCATTCATCAACAGTATGAGAAGGTTTCTGAGTTGGCAGGGCGGCTTTCTCGGCAACGGAAAGAAGCCGCCAAGCGATTGACGAGGATGGTCGGCAATGAACTGGAAGCGCTGAAAATGGGGTCAGTACGATTCGTTGTTCATGTCGTGCAGAACGAACTCAACGACGTGTACGGCCCAGACGGGATTGACCGTGTCGAGTTTCTGTTGGCCGCCAATGCCGGCGAACCGTTGAAGGCGATGGCTCGCACGGCGTCCGGTGGAGAGATTTCTCGGTTGATGCTCGCACTCAAATCGGTTCTCGCCAATGTTGATCATGTTCCCGTGCTCATTTTTGACGAGATCGATACGGGGGTTGGAGGAGCCGTTGCCGCGACGATCGGGAAGCGCTTACGGGCGTTGGGACGATACCATCAAGTGCTGTGTATCACCCATCTCCCTCAAGTGGCTTCTCAAGCACAGCATCATGTCTGTGTCGAAAAGTCGGACGTGAAGGGACGAACCGTGACCACGGTGCGCTCGCTGAGCGGGGTCGATCGGGAGGGAGAGATCGCGCGGATGCTCGGCGGAGAGCGAGTGACGGCAAAGATTCGGGCGACAGCAGCAGAATTGATTGCCGGAGCTCACGAGTAGATTATGCCGCCGGAGCGACAGCCATTGTCGGAAGGGAAGCCGCTGATTGTTTCGCAACCTCGATGAAGATATCGAGGAGTTGTGGGTCGAAATGAGAACCAGCATTGAAAGAAATCCGTTGGATTGCGGCTTCAGTAGAAAGACATGCGCGGCCTGGGGCGTCTGCCGTGAGATGAGCAAAAGCTTGTGCAATGCCGACAATACGAGCGAAAGTTGGAATACTTGTGCCTGAGAGCCCATATGGATACCCACCTCCATCCCACCGCTCATGGTGGTAGGCGATGATGTCATGTACGTCAGTCGGTAATCCTAACGTGGTCGCCAAGCGAGCACCTCTTTCGCAATGTTCCGTGCAGACGCTGGGCTCACCTGACGGTAGAGTCTGATCCTCTGAAAAGCGATAACCCGAAAAGCTTGTTTTTCCTATGTCATGGAGAAAGGCTCCCATGGCCAGGGATTTTTGCTCAACGACGGTGAGGTTCAAGCGGGCGGCCATCAGCGTGGCGTAAAAACTGACACGGCTTGAATGATTCAGTAAGTGACGGTCCGTGGCTCCTAAAATATCCGAGAGCAGTGGGACGAGCGACATCTCATCTTCCTGAAACGCTGCTTTCCCTCCCGCGTTCATGTAGAGGGTAAAATATTCTGATGTGATGGTGTCCCATGCGCGTGTCTGTCGTTCGCCCATTTCCCAAAGTTCTGGATCGGATCGGAGCTTCCGGCGAATAAAGTCGAGCCGCCGTTTCTTATCCATAGTCTGCTGCGTCAGCGTGATGAGCTCGGTCACGTTGAATGGTTTCAATAAATAACCAGCTGCCCCCTGTCGAATACCTTCCATTGCGGATTTCAAGCTGCCATATCCTGTGACGATGACGACCTCCACATCTGGATGGTTGTGCTTGATGTCGTTGAGAAGGTCCAGCCCGTGGCGATCCGGGAGTCTTTGGTCGAGTGTCACCAAGTCGATCGGTTCCTTGTTGAGAAGGTCCAAAGCGGACTTGGCGTTGTCTGCAGCACGAATGGTGAAAAATGGGCGAAGAATAACTTTCAACGCATCGCGTGGGCCCGTCTCATCATCAATTACTAACACAGTAGGTTGTGGGGATGAGTCCACAGATGTCATATATATACTAGTGTTCCCATATACGACACACACTAATCAAATAATTCACATTTCTTTTCAGAAACTTACCAAGTTGGCATATATATAGCGTACATAAATAATTAAAGCAACCATATATGCACATGTGAAAGTTTGAGACCTACTTTATCAACATGGTTATGAGGATAATCTGTGTATAAATGTGACATTCTCATATTTAAGTGTGTCATTCTTGCATGGGTTGGTCTGGCTCTGCTGGTTCGGAATGATCAGGCCGACCGATACCCAGGGTATCCATTCGATATTTCAGCATCCTTCGGCTGATTCCGAGAAGGTTGGCCGCATGAGTTTGGACGTAATTTGTTCGTTTGAGAGCATCAAGGATGATTTCCCGTTCGAATTCCATCACGGCTTTTTCAAGAGACATGCGCCCTGCGAGGGTATCATCTCGAAGGGAGGTCGAGCGAGAGTCGCTCTTGATTGACCCAGGTAAATGCTCCGGAGTGATTTCTGCGGCATGTTGGGACCAGATGAACGCCTGTTCGACAAAATTTTCTAGCTCACGAACATTTCCCGGCCATGAGTACCGGGATAAGAGTTCCAATGCTTCCTTCCCAAATTCAATGGATGGGCGTTTTTCCTCTTCCAGTCGTTTTTCTAGAAAGTGTTTGGCAAGCAGGGGAATATCTTCGCCCCGTTCTCGGAGAGGAGGAAGATAGAGCGAGATCACGTTGATACGATAGTAGAGGTCTTCTCGGAAGTGCCCTTTGCGGACCATTTCATCAAGATTTTTATTCGTCGCCGCCACAATACGGACGTCCACCTTAATCGATTGCACACCGCCGATTCGTGTAAATTCTCGTTCTTGAATGACGCGGAGGAGTTTTGCTTGTGTCATGGCGCTCAAATCGCCGATCTCGTCCAGAAACAATGTCCCGGTGTGCGCCAGTTCGAACTGCCCGGCTCGCCTCGCGGTGGCGTCCGTAAAGGAGCCCTTTTCATGGCCGAATAACTCGCTTTCGATCAGAGTTTCCGGAAGAGCCGCGCAGTTGAGCGCGACAAACGGACGATCGCGCCTGGCACTGTTGTAATGGAGGGCTTTGGCAACCAGTTCTTTGCCCGTGCCGCTTTCTCCGGCGATAAGCACGGTCGTGCGACTGTCGGCTACTTGCTCGATTTTTGCGTAAATGTCCTGCATGCCCGCGCTCTTGCCGATCAGATTATGGAAGGCATATCGCTGGACGACCTGTGCCCGGAGGTGCTTCACCTCTTGCTCAAGTTCGGAGGAATTCAAGGTGCGATCAATGACGATTCGAAGCTCGTCGACGTCAAAGGGTTTTGAAAGATAGTCAGCCGCCCCTAGCTTCATGGCATCGACGGCGGTCTTCACGGATTTTGTGCCTGTGAGCATGATAACCGGAGTGACCTTCTGTTCCATGCGGAGCGTTTGAAGAACGGCGAGACCGTCGGTTCCAGGAAGAACAACATCGAGCAGGACCAAGTCGGGCTCTTCCTTCCGGAAGATGTCGAGTCCTTCGTGCCCGTCACCGGCTTGAAGGATATCGTAGAGAGGCTCCAGCACCATCTTCAGTGAGGTTCGGACTCGTGCCTCATCATCGATCAGCAAGACTCGTTTCTTTGTGGTCACACTCTCCACCATGGACTCCTGACGTTCTATGAACGATGACCCGGCAGCCGGATGTGAAATGTCGTGCCAACCCCTTCCGTGCTGTTGACTCGAATCTCTCCTCCGTGTTCCTGAATGATCTGATGCGCGATGGTCAGACCCAGGCCGGTCCCTTCGTTGAAGGCGCTTGAGTGTTTGGTGGTAAAGAATGGGTCGAAGATGTGGTCAAGGTGCTCTGCAGAAATGCCCAAACCAGTATCTTCGATTTCGATGTGCGCCCATTCGTGCCGATCCGGTCTTCGGAGCCGATGGGTTCGCACGCGGATCGTACCGGAATTCCCACCGATGGCATCCATTGCATTCAGCAAGAGGTTGAGAATGACCTGTTTAATCTGTTGCCGATCTAACATGCCACGAGGAAGCTCGGACGCCAACTCTTTTTCAATCTTGATCCCCTGCCGATCCGCCTGTGTTTGGACGAAGTAAACGCATGACGAGACGATCTCATTCAGGTCTTCGTCGGTCAATTGCGGTTCCATGTGGCGCGCATAGTCGAAAATCTCTTGGATCAAACGCTCGATTCGTTGCACGTCATCGAGCACGATTCGGCTGAATTCTTCGATGAACCGGCTATCATCTTTCCGCTCGGGAGCCAGTTGAATGAATGTCTTGATCGAAGTGAGCGGATTTCGGATCTCATGTGCAAAACCGCCGGCGATGATTTCCAACGAGCGCAATCGATCGGTTCGGCGCATCAGGGTATGTGATTGACGGAGATCTTTATGCATGAGGAACGAAGCGAGCGCATTGGCGGCGCTCTGAGACATGGCCGTGAGGAGTTCTATCGCCAGCGGGGTGAGAACAGGGGCTTCTGCTTGAGATTGGAATGCAACGAACGCGACCATGCGCCCTCCACTCGACAACGGAATGGCAAGATTCACGGGAATCGTGCCGAGCAGCCTATCCGACGCAGCCTCAGGGGAGACCTTCGGATGATCGAAAGCGAAATGGGAAGCATGAACGATCTGGTGGCATCGAACGAGGCGCTGGATGAGCGGATGGCAGCACGAAACGGTGGGAGGGGCGGCAGACGTCTCGAACGATCCATGGGAAAGCACATGGCAATATCTTTCATGGTCGCCACCAAGTAGATATAGGATTCCATGAGTGCGCTGGGAGACTTCTGAAAGACCCACGAGAATGCGGTCCGCGATGACGGGTAGCTGGGCGGGGTGTCCCAGGTCTTTTATGAAGTGCGTCAGCTTGTGGAGCGACCACAGGTCCGGTCTTGGCGTCGTTGGCTGAGGAGACTTGGCGATCGTCATGGGTGCGGCGAGCAGGCCTTCATGCGGTCAGCGGTTCACGGGTTGTAAAAAGTCGAAATACGTATGATCACTAGTGTGATCAGTATACATGCCGAACGACGTTTAACCTAAAGGATTTAGGAATTTACGCAGGGCTATGGGCAGTTCGGTCGATCGGAGCCTGAGGCGGCTGGTGCATCAGCCGAGATTGGCTTTAAAATGTTGAGAGACTATTTACCTGGACCATGCGGTGGAGAAGAGGAAGAGCGCCCACCGGTTCGTGCTCGACCGGTAGGCGCAATGAAACAAGTGCTAATGGCTGACGGATGCGCTCTGCGGCGAACAAGAGTCCGGGGTCATGTAGAGCAAATAGTTGCCCATTCCGTGCTGGAGTTCGGCTTTCTGCAGAGGGTGATGGTGGACCATCACCATTTCATACTCATCATCCTTAGAGATGGGAAACCCCTGGCCGTCTTTGTAGACCTGATGAGGGAGGAATTCGCGCAGTGTTCCGTCCCGTTCAACATCCGGGACGGTCCTGAGCAGTGTTTGTTTCTTCGTCTTGTTCTCCAAGGCGATCATCAGCAATTCGTCGTGACCGTGTGGATACGCAAATTTGACGCACCCGTCGATGGAAAACTTCAATGGCGCCGTATGAACTTGGACGCCGTGCTTGATTTCAATTCCTTCGTCGGTCTGATCCGCCGGACGGTCGCCGAACTTCGTGAAGCAGACGATATTGACACCCACTTGATAGATGTTCATCGCTTGAATCGGTTTCGACTTCGGCGCGAAATACATCGTAAAGGTGGCGATCACGTCTTTGGTGGGTGGAGCGCCATGGTAGAACGCAACGACGGTCATCAATTTGTCATCTTTGGCAAGTTTGACGCCGTATCCGTCGGGGAATTGAGTTTCGGCCATCTCCAGCCCGGCTCCCCCGAAGAAGAGTGGTTCTCCCGGACATGACACGCTGGGTTGGCTGTTGTTAATCATCAAAATGTGGTGGAGATAGTTTCGGGGCAGCTCCTTCCCGTCGACCGTGGAAAGGGCCGACTTGAAGCCGATCAAATACTTGTCTTCAGGAAGCTGAAAGTTGAATCGAGGCATGGAGTCGCCCATGTCGCCTTCGGTATGGCCGGCCGGAAGATCAATCGGACCGAAGGTCAGCGTTGCAGAATTTTCTCCATAGGTAATCTTTGAACCGATCTGCTTTTTCAACGTGGGTACGGCGTGGTGGTTGTGGCCTCCATCTGCGTACGCCGATGTAACCATGAAAATGGTCGTGATCAGAGGAATAAGAAATCCGCGCATAAGACCTCCCACATGAAGTGAACACAGTGACTTGGGACCGGGCTCCGAATGGATCTGTATGGTAGGAACAGGTTGGAATTGACTCATTGGGCATGTGCCGGCTTCGGCGTCAGTCGTTTCCAGTGATACGTGCCGCCATGTTCACGAGGGGGAATATTCTTATGGTTGCCCACACGTGAATACCACCATATTCCCTTCGCCTCGGCGCCATCCTCCGAGAGGAGCACTTCAAAGCCGCCTTCGCGATCATTTCCAGGCTGCTGCCATGTCCCTTCCCAGAGTCTGTCGGCGAATTTGGTGGTCACGAATCGTCCACCCTGTTGGGTGTAGGGACCGTTCCCGCTCTTGTCCAATGTGGCCTTATATCGTTTTTCGTCTTCGACTTCGAGGATTTCCCATTCTCCGCTGACATCCGGTATCGTCGCCGAGGCGGCGCCGCTGATGAGGCGATGGGATCCGGCGGTTGCGGAAGAAGACGCAAGAGGACCGCCCAGCTGAGCCGATCGAAACGATTCATGCCACGACAGGAGCTGCCATCGTCCAGCCCGGCGTTCGAGTACGCCGGTTTCCCTTAACGGCAACACGGTTCGCTTGACGTCTGCGCCTTCGCCGACGTAGCGAGTATAGTCGAGTTCCATCGTAAACCAGGCGATGTCCCCCTTGGTCCAGACGTTGAGTTCGGTGATCGGAATCTCGATTTTCTTGGTATTGAGGAACTCCTCACGCATTTCACGCTCAAACTCAGGCCAGCCGACGTACTTTCGCCCGCCGACGGAGTAACTCACGATGTCGGCATCGTGTGCCATGAGGCGGGACAGTGTCGTGAGATCTTTTTCGGCATTCGCGCGTACCATCTGGCGAATGGCGGTTTCAGGGTCGGGGGGTTCTGATGCGATCGTTGATGTCGCGATACTTGAGAGCAGCAGGAAGCCTGCGCAAATGAACGATGCCCGATGGCGCATACGGATCTCCATTAGGTGTACAAGGGGAAGACGACCGGGGAACGTACACGGCCTGATGAAACATGTCAACTGCCATCGCGACGACACACGATAATAGTGACATGCACGTGACTCCATGGTTGCTGCCAGCTGGCATCTCACATATGATTGGCCCACCATATCTTGATGTCGATAAAAATCCGGCGAAAGGATCTGTCATGACTCGGAACCATGTGCTCCTGCTATGCACGGCAGCATTTCTTGGTGGAACAGTTGGTGGTGTCTTGAGTACTCAGGTACTGTCACCAAGACCGGCTGAAGCGCAAAAGTCGCAGGGAGTGAATGCCGAAGAATTCTTACTGCTCGATGCTCAAGGGAAGGCGCGAGCAGGACTTGGGTTGGATGCGAATGGTGAAGTCGGGTTTGTCCTCAGGAGCAAGGACGGCAACCGCACCTTGACTCTTTCTCCTGACGAACACTCAGTCATCAAGTTAGTGGACCGTGGAGGTCGGATTCTCTGGGAGGCACCCTAACCCTACTGAAGAAGAGAGCGTCAGACTGCCTTCCGGACTAACCCCGACCGCAAGCAGCGTGTGCAGACACGGATACGCTTATGGCTCTTGCCGACTACGGCGCGCACTGTTTGAATGTTCGGATTGAAGACACGCCTGGTTTTATTATTGGCGTGGCTGACATTGTTGCCGGATACAGGCTTCTTCTGACAAATCTCACACATGAATGCCACGATCGTACTCCTTCTCGCTGAGTGAAATGAAGTTAAGATGGAGAATAGTAGCATAGCCAGCTAAAGGCTCACAAGCGCCTGATGCTTCCGTCGATGGGGGTGGAATAGAAAGTGGAACAGGCGGGAGCTTGACAAGTTTTATTCCGCTCTCCTATTGTGCTCCACATTGTGACTCCTGAGTGAGGGAAGAGGGTGAGAAGCCCTCGCGGTCCCGCCGCTGTGAATGGGGACGAAACCCGTGTGTACCACTGTCCAGTGGCGTGGGTCGTGAAGCGTAAGAGTTTCTCTTGTTAGCGCTTCACGAAAGACGCTTCACGCGAAAGATGGGAAGGTGCGGGGAGTAGGTTGAACCATGAGCCAGAAGACCTGCTCGGAGAGATTGGCCGTTGTTCCCTCGAGGCTGGGGAACGGGTGAGGATGAAGAAGCGGGTGCAATCCTCAAGGTCTGTCCAGGCCTTGAGGATTTTTTCTTTTGAGGCGATGGCGACGATATCATCTGGTCATGGTGGCGTGGCTTTGGGCTGTGGCGGCGGTGCCGCTTCTGCAGGCGGCCAAATGCGAGCGAGGGGATTGTACTGACATGAAACGGCGGCAACAGGGAATTCTCACCGGCATGCCCTTCATGACGCATGTGTCCTCGCGCGCTTTTGTGGATGATGCTGGACAGAGGATCTACCTCGCCAAGCCGCCCGCTCGTGTAGTCGCCCTTGCTCCGAGCATTACCGAAATGCTGTTTGCGATCGGGCTGGATGAGGAGATCGTCGGTGTCACCGAATTTTGCGATTATCCGGCGGCGGCGAAATCGAAAGCGAAGGTGGGATATTCGAATCCGAGCGTGGAAGCGTTGATCGCCTTACGGCCGGAAGTCGTTTTTGCGCCCAGAGACTTTCTCCGTCCGGATCTGCAAGCGAAGCTCGATCAGCTGAAGATTCCACTGTTCCTGCTCGACGCACAAACGGTTGAAGACGTCCTGCTGCAGATTCATACATTGGGAAAGATGTTTGAAAAAGTTTCAGTCGCCAATGAAGTGACTCAGAGCATGCGGCGGCGCATCGCCGAGATTCGGCGCAAAGTCGAAACACCGCCGGCGCGGCGTGTGCTGTACGTGCTGAACAGCCGGCCGTTGATTAGCGTGGGGCCGGGAAGTTTCATCCACCAAATGATCGGCCTCGCCGGAGGGATCAACATTGCCGCACAGGCTGGCGTGGCCTATCCTAAACTGAGCATGGAGGCGGTGCTGAAGGACGATCCTGAGGTGTTGATCTTCCCCAGTGGCGAGGTAGAAACGGTGCCGCGCAGCGAGCAACAGCAATGGCGGCGCTGGGACTCGCTTTCGGCCGTGAAGCAACAGCGCTTTCACGAAGTTTCCTCGAACCTGTTGAATCGCCCTGGCCCTCGCGTCGTCGACGCGTTGGAACAACTCGCCCGTGTCATCCATCCCGAATTGTTCGGTCCTGGCGAAGGCATGGCTCATCCATGAGGTTCCTTTGAAGCGGGCCTCTGCCACAGGTCTGTCCGGTTCGTGTACGGGGATCTTACCCGACGAATCCTCCCGCGGGGACTCGGCCGGCGGCATCAGCACTCAAGGCGCGATCCTCACGAATTCCCGCTGGGCAGCGACCGTGGGAATTCTCGCACTCACGGCGATGGGAGTCAGCGTCATCTGCCTTCACTTCGGCGCGCAACCGATTGCGTACGGCGAGATCGTGCGTGTCTTCGTCGATGTCATGAGAGGAAAGGAAATCGACGGCGGGACATCGGATGTCGTGAGCACCATTCTGCTGCAGGTCCGACTGCCGAGAATGCTGTTGGGTTTCTTAGTCGGATGTTCCTTGGCGACGGTGGGCGTGGTTTTGCAGGCGCTGTTACGAAACCCATTGGCTGATCCCTATGTGCTTGGCGTCTCTAGTGGAGCCGCACTCGGAGCGGCGGTGGGAGTCTTGCTCGGAGTGGGCACCACATTTTGGGCGGAAACCGCTTTGCCGGTCTGCGGATTTGCCGGGGGGCTCTTGGCGCTCGTGCTTGTCTATCGAATGGCCGCTGGCTCTGAGGAGTTACCCATCCATAGTCTGTTGCTGACAGGGGTGATTTTGAACGCCATTTTTTCGGCCTTGATCATGTTCATTACGTCGATCCTTGAGCCGAATCGTTCGTACGGGATGATGGCCTGGTTGATGGGCACGTTGACCGCCCCCACCTACGGCAGCCTAGCCGGACTCATCGTCTATCTGTCGATCGGCCTCGTTCTTCTGTTCGGTCACATGCGGGTATTGAACATTTTGGCGCTAGGAGAAGCCACCGCGCGCACGCTCGGTGTCGATACGGAACGGGCGAAGCGGTCTCTTTTTGTCTTAGCGGCACTGGTGACGGGAGCGGTGGTGTCGGTCAGCGGCATGATCGGATTTATCGGCATGGTGGTTCCCCATGCGGTACGGTTGGTCACCGGCGCGGACCATCGGCTGTTGCTTCCCGCGTCAGCTCTGGTGGGGGGCACCTTTCTGATGGGCGCGGATACGATTGCGCGGACCATAATCTCGCCTGCGGAGATTCCAGTGGGCATCATTACAGCCTTGGCCGGGGGGCCTTTTTTTGTGTACCTCCTGCTCTGGCGAAAGGATCGCCTGGCATGAGGGCACTACCTGACAGTCGAACAACCCGGGCAGCGGTTATCGGTTCAGCTGCCGTGCTCCAGCCATGTCCAGCGTACGACGTGCAATCTGTGCGATTTCGCTACCAGTCAAAGGGATCGGATGCCACTCGATGGATTCTTGAGGACCTCTCCTTGTGCGTTCAAGCGGGGGCAGTGCTGGGTGTCGTCGGTCCCAATGGATCCGGGAAGTCTTCGTTGCTGAAAGTACTGGCGAGGCTCGCGAATCCACTGCAAGGCCGCATCGACTTGTTCGGACAAGCGTTAGCCGGTCTGGCTCAACGAGAGGTCGCGCGACTTGTTGGTGTGGTGCAGCAAGACACGCAGCAGCTCTTCCCGTTTACCGTGGCAGAAACCGTCTTGATGGGGCGATTCCCCCATCGTCCCCGCGATCGATGGGCCGGTGGATTTGGATGGGAGAGTCGAGAGGATGTCGCCATCGCGGAGCAGGCGATGATGATGGTGGACGTCCTCCATTTGGCTCGTCGTACGGTGACGGATCTTTCCGGAGGCGAGCGGCAGCGGGTCATGATCGCGCGAGCGCTTGCCCAGACTCCGAAAGTCTTACTGCTGGACGAGCCGACAGCGTTTCTCGATTTGCAACATCAGGTCGAAATCGGTTCGGTGTTGGTTCGTCTGAAAGAGGAAAGTCGCGTCACCATTGTGCTCGTGTCGCATGATTTAAATCTCGTCAGCCAATATTGCGACCGGATTGCGTTGTTGGATCAAGGACGGGTCGTCCGTCAGGGGTCTCCTGCGGAAGTGATCGAACCGACGGTATTGGAGTCGGTGTATCGGTGCCGGGTATTGGTGGATCGACATCCGGATGGTGGGTTCCCTCGCGTGACGCTTCCTGGACGTCAACGATCGGGTGGCACGTGATATGAGGACGGGCAAGATCGCGCTGCTTCATCTTGAGACGGTTCCCGGGGCCATCGAGCGAAATCGGTACGTGATCGTCGAAGCCATCAAGCACGCTGCCGGGAAAGGCGTCGAGTGGATTGTGACGCCGGAGCTTGCGGTTTGTGGATTGCAGTTTGCCCACGTCGTCGGATCGGAGTGGATACAGCCGCAACCAGACCCGTGGTTGCGACAGGTCTGCAAGTTGGTCAAAACCTTGAAGCGAACCGTATTCCTCGGATGTCCGGAGCGGGAGGGAGGGCGGTTCTATAACTCGGTGTTTGTCATCGGCCCGACAGGTGAGATTGTGGGGAAACATCGGAAGATCAATGTGGTGAGCGATTCGTTGTCATGGTCGAGCCCAGGCGACATGGTCGTTCCGATCGAGTGCGATGGGATCAAGGTCGGCGTCCTCATCTGCAGCGACGTCTATACGTCGAATATCGCCCGCGCGCTGAGATTCGAAGGTGCGCAGATGTTGGTGTCGCCGGCATCATGGGGCCCGGGCATTCATGGTCCGAATGGGGAATGGGAGCAGCGGACTCATGAAACAGGACTGCCGTTGCTCGTCTGTAACCGAACCGGCGCAGAGAAGACATTGGATTTCTGGAACGCTCCGAGCCTGGTCGTGCAGAACGGCACGCGCCTGCTTACCCATACCTCCAAGAAATCCGCAGTGCTCACGTTCAACTGGGATTTCGATGCCATGAGGCTGCGTTCTTCGCAATATTCCGTCGACTACATTCGGTCGTAGTCCGACGTGTACTCATGGAGATGGCAGGTTTGTGCGGTAGTCATGTTCGGTCAATCGAGATAGACTGATGTCGGCAGGAAGAGAGGCGCCCCTCTCCTGCAGAAGATTCAGGGTGCACAACCATCATTCTGGAGGGATTTTTTAGGTTATACCGTCAGTGCCGGGGAAGATGGTGCAACTCCATCACGGTGCCGCCACTGTAAGCGGGGAGTGACTCTGCTCGATGCCACTGTCTTGAAGGCAGTGATGAGTGATCGGTGAAGAGTGATGAGTGGGAAGTAGGTTGGTCCGTACTCATCACGTATCACAGATCACTGCTCACGTCCGGAGATGGGAAGGCGCAGAGAAACGACGAGCCGCAAGTCAGGAGACCCAACGGACGGGAAACATTCACACCCTTCGGGTCAAAGGGAGGTTTTCATGCGTCGCGTGGATTGGTGTGTGGTAGTTATTTGTGCCGTCGGTTTCCTTTCCTCTTGTTTGTGTGTTGGACATCCTTCTGCATTCGCTCAGGACATCGCCATGGCTGACAAACAGGAGACCCTCAAGGTTCCTGATGTGGTCGTGAGCGCGACCAAAACCCCCCTTCCGGCCAAACACGTCACCAGCGCCGTGGAAGTGATTACCGGCAAAGAACTCGAGCAGAAGAAAATCAAGACGGTCATCGATGGATTGCGTCTAGCCCAGGGTGTATTTGCAACATCGAGCGGCGGCCCTGGCACATTAGCCACTGTGAAAATGCGAGGAGCGTTTGCCAGACATACCCTGGTATTGATCGATGATGTCATCGTCAATAGTCCTACGGATGGCGCCTACGATTTTGCAAGCCTGACGGTGGAAAATATCGATCGCATCGAAATCCTCCGTGGAGGGCAGAGCATGCTCTATGGGTCCGATGCCATCGGTGGTGTAATCAATATTTATACCAAAAAAGGAACTGGTACGCCGACTGCCGGTGCGTTCTTCGAGTACGGCTCGTTCGCCACGTTTCGCGAAGGGGGGCATGTCTCCGGCGCAAAGGGCCCATTCGATTTTTCAGTTTCGGCATCCCGATGGGATACCAGCAACTTCTCCACGATCAATTACCGCCGAGGGGCGTTTGAAGGAGACGGCTTCCACAACACGCAGGTTTCGGCCAAGGTGGGGGCTGCACTCCCCAACGACGGTCGAGTAGAGTTCAACATGCGCTGGTACGACTCGCGAACCAGCTTCGATGGATTCGCGGACAGCGGCGCGCCCGCAGACGTCTTCGGCGCCCGGTCGACAAGCCGCAATCTCATTCTCAACGGGATGTGGGAGCAGCCTCTGACATCATGGTGGACCACCAAATTGACATTGTCGCAGGCCAACGAACGATTGTTAGCTCAAAGTGGGACGGTCGGGTTCAATCTCAACACACGACAGTTTATCGGCGCGAATCCCAATTCCTGCTTCCCTAACTTCGATACCTGCTTTTCTCCATTTTCGAGCAATCTGGAGATCCTGAATCGACGCCTGGAATGGCAGAATAACTTTCAGATCAGCCGGTTTCTGCTCCTGACAGCGGGATATCAGTTGAGGCGAGAAGAAGGCGATTCTCCAGGATTTTACGGAGCAACGGAGCCTACCAAAGACATTTCGTCAAATGCCGGGTTTGCGCAAGCTCAGGTCAATTTGTGGGATCGTCTGTTTTTTACCGCCGGTGGGCGCCACGATAGTTACAGCAAATTTGAAGATGCCACGACCTATCGGGTAACAGGAGGTTATCTCGTCAAGGAAACCGGCACGAGATTCCGAGGGAGCTATGCCACAGGGTTCAAGGCTCCGACGCTGAATGATTTGTTCTTTCAAGGGTTCGGGAATCCTAATCTGAAGCCTGAGAAAAGCTTGAGCATGGATCTTGGGATCGAACAGAGCCTGTTTGAAGAGCGTCTTCATTTCAGCGCAGGGTACTTTTGGAACCGGTTTCAAGACTTGATCCAATTTGCATCCGGCGGCACGTTATGTCCGGCGGCCTCGTTCGGATTCTGTCCGATCAATGTTGCGGACGCAAAGACGCAAGGATGGGAATTCGCATTCAAATTGAATGTGTTCAAAGGATTCGATTTGCGAGGGCAATATACGTATACGCTGACTCGGGCGTTCGACAGCTCCATGCTCCAATTGAAAGGCGATAAGCGACTCCCTCGATGGCCGGTTGATCAGGCGACGGTCGGTGTTACGTATCAACCGATTGAGACGTTGCAGCTCAATGTCGACTATCGATTCGTGGGATCCCGAAATAACAATTTGGGGAATACGGCGAGCCAAGTACTGGGGGTCTTTAACTTGGTCAACCTTTCGGCATCGTATGACATCACCAAAAATTGGCAGGCCTACATCCGTGTCGACAATCTGTTCAACGAAAAGTATGAAGAAATCCTGTATTTTGGAACGCCGACCCGTTCGGTTTTCGGCGGTGTGCGGATCAATTATGATCTGCCGATCTAATTGTGTGGAAGGTGAAGAACGATTGAAATGAGAGGCCCGATTACGAAGAGATGCGAGCATTGCGGTCAGGTCTTCACGTGTGGCGGATACCAATGTTGGTGTGGCAAAGTCGGTGTGACTGAGCCACAGATGGATTGGATCTCGGCGCGCTTCAAAGACTGTCTTTGCCCCACGTGCCTGCAGAGCGTCGTGCGAGGGGAGAAGCGCTCGATCGATTCATCAACAGATTCATAAAGGAGTAGTCCGGTATGCGCATCACCAAGGTTTATACAAGAACAGGGGACGCGGGGAAAACCAGATTGGCAGGCGGGCAGCTGGTGTGGAAAGACAGCCTGCGGGTGGAGGCGTACGGGACCATCGATGAGGTGAACTCTTCCATCGGGATAGTCCGGGTTTTCAACCAGGACGCTGTCGAGGACAATAAACAGGCCGGTCAGTTGGAAGATGAGCTGCGTTGGATGCAGAACAAGCTGTTCGATGCCGGCAGCATCTTGGCGACGGCGCCGGGACAGACGTTCAAGAATATGCCGCAAGTTTCGGCCAAGGACGTCGTACGTCTGGAACGGATGATTGATCGATGCCAAAAAGACCTCGAGCCGCTCAAAGAATTCATACTGCCGGGTGGCGGAAAAATATCCGGCTTTCTCCATCAAGCCAGGACGGTGTGCCGACGGGCTGAGCGATTGTGTGTGGCGCTCTCCAAAACTGAGCCGGTCGATCCGATGATCATCAAGTTCGTAAACAGACTGAGTGATGCACTCTTTGTGTTGGCTCGGTGGGTGGCGAAGACACAGGGTGAGCCGGAATTCTTATGGGAACGGGATGCTGCCAAGAAGTCCACGTAAAGGGCGATCAGTGCGACGGCAGAAGGGCCGTCTCATCCTCGTGCTTGGTGGGGCCTCGTCAGGAAAAAGCGAGACAGCGCTCCAGCTTGCCCGCTCACGAGGGCCTCGCGCATTCGTTGCCACCGGGCAGGGGTTAGATGATGAAATGGCGGAACGGATTGCTCGGCATCAGGCGACGCGTGATGAAGACTGGGAAACGGTTGAAGAACCACTTGAGGTTGAGGCTTGGTTCGCCAAGCAGGGACACCAGTATCGGACAATTCTCTTTGATTGTGTCACTCTGTGGCTGAGCAATCTGGTCGGTGCCGCTCTTACGGAACCGGTCATCTTGACGCGAGTGGGAACGCTTGTGGAGTATATGAGAGCCACAGGTGCTAGGGTGGTCATCGTGAGTAATGAGTTAGGGCTGGGCTTAGTTCCAGCCGACCCGTCGGGGCGAGCCTTCCGCGATCTTTCCGGACGGGTGAATCAGCGTATTGCAGCAGGGGCGGATGAAGTCTATCTGGTGGTCAGCGGGTTGTCGCTTTGTTTAAAGTGAAGGAAACGCATGATGTTGATCGATGAGGTGTGCCGACAAATTCAACCGTTGGATCTGAGTCTCCATGCAAAAGCACAGGCCCATTTGAGTCGTTTGACGAAGCCGCTCGGCAGCCTTGGCCGCATCGAGGAATTGGCAGCCTCCTATGTGACCGTGACGGGCGAATTGAAGCCCAATATTCCACGTGGCATGATGTTCACTTTTGCCGCCGACCATGGCGTGACCGTGGAAGGGGTGAGTGCTTATCCGCGTGAGGTGACTCCTCAAATGGTTCTGAACTTCCTTCGGGGCGGCGCCGGTGTGAATGTGCTGGCACGGCATGCCGACGTGCGTGTCCGTGTGGTTGACATCGGAGTTGATCACGAATTCGGGACCATATCCGGGCTGATTCATCGAAAGATCATGAGGGGCACACATAATCTAGCGCGTGAGCCGGCGATGACCCGCGAGCAAGCGGAACAAGCCGTAACCGTCGGGATTGAGCTGGCGATGGAATCTGTGCGGGAAGGCATCGGTCTCATCGGCACGGGAGAGATGGGCATCGGGAACACGACGCCCAGCGCTGCGATTGCCGCGGTCATGACCGGCAGGCCTGTGGAAGAAGTGACCGGACATGGGACCGGAATCGAAGAGGCCGATCGCCTGCACAAGGTGATGGTTATTCAGCGGGCGCTCGATCTTCATCGCCCAAAGCGGGACTATCCACTCGCTGTATTGGCAAAGGTGGGAGGACTGGAAATCGGTGGGCTGGCGGGGCTCATCCTCGGCGCGGCGGCATCCCGTGTGCCGGTGGTGCTTGATGGGTTCATAGCCGGGGCCGCGGCGTTGATTGCCGTGGGGATTCAGCCGTTGTGTCGTGAGTATCTCATCGCAGCGCACCGGTCGGTTGAGCCGGGGCATCGCGTTATTTTGGACCATCTGGGGTTGACCCCGCTTCTGGACCTTGACTTTCGCCTTGGCGAAGGGACAGGAGCCTGTTTAGGAATGGATCTTGTTTGCGCTGCGATCAAAGTGTACACGGAGATGGCGACATTCGAAGAAGCCGGCGTGGCGAACAAGGTATGACATCCATGGGAGCCGTCGCTCGGCCGTTCATGTTTGCCTGGCATTTTTTGACGGCGATTCCGTTGAGCCGAGCGCATCATGAACCGACTGCGCCTGAGCTGGCTGCCTCGATGGCCTGGTATTCCACGGTCGGACTCATGCTCGGCGGCATCGTGGCGTTATCGGACATGTGGTTGCAGCGTCTCTTTGCGCGGGAAGTCGTCAACATCATTTTGATCGTGCTGCTGGTGTCGCTCACGCGAGGCCTTCATCAGGATGGACTGGCCGACACACTGGATGGGCTCGCAGGGGGCCAGACGCCAGCCGATCGTCTGTCGATCATGCGCGATCCCAGAATCGGGGCGATCGGAGCGACCGGCCTGTTCTTATCGTTACTCCTTCGTTATGCGGGTCTGATGGCACTTCCACAAGCGCTCCGTGTTCCGGCATTAGTCTGTATGCCGGCGCTTGGGCGCTGCGCCATGGTCGTTCTAGCGTGGATGGCTCCCTATGCACGAGCGGATGGCGGTCTGGCATCTCCGTTTCTTGCTCATCTCTCGATACTGCATGTGGTGGGATCGACGGTGGTGCTTACGGCGGCCCTTCTGATCGGACTCGGTGCCGCTGCGACAATTGGCACGTTGATCGGGAGCGGTGTGATCATCATGGCGGTTCAAGCTGCCTGTCGCGCGTTCTTCGGCGGGATTACGGGAGATACGTTAGGGGCGACCAATGAAATCGTGGAAATCCTCTTCCTTCTTTTTGTTCCGCTGGTGCTTGTCTTGTCATGACAGGAGGGGAGCTTCTCGTCGCAGCAAGCCTCGATGCCGCGGCAGGAGACCCTCGCTGGTTCCCTCATCCGGTTCGCGTGATAGGCACGGTGATCGGATGGTGTGATGAACATATCCGAAAGGTGTCAGATCATCGCTATGCCCTTCGTGCAGCAGGGATTGCCCTGGCTCTTGGTTTACCGCTGCTTGTGTTCGTCCTCAGCCGTGAGGCGCTTGCTATAGCCGACGGTATCGGCTGGTGGCTCGGGAGTCTTCTCTCGATTGGATTGGCCTGGACGACACTCGCCGGGCGCGACCTGTGGGATCATGTCCAGGCGGTGAGCGTAAAGCTGGATCAGGGGCATTTACAAGAGGCTCGAGGGGCGGTCGGAATGATCGTCGGACGAGACACCGATCGGTTGTCGCAAGAGGAGATTGCCCGCGCAACGATCGAGACTGTTGCCGAAAGCACCAGTGACGGGATTATTGCGCCATTGTTGTATCTGGCCCTCGGTGGGGCCCCCGTGGCTCTTGCCTACAAGGTGGTGAACACATTGGATTCGATGATCGGCCACAAGGATGAGCGCTACATCGATTTTGGGTGGGCATCCGCTCGACTGGATGATGTTGCGAACTGGATTCCGGCTCGGCTGTCCGCCATCTTTATCATCATGACCGCTGCGGTGGTACTGGGGGAGCCCGCTCGGGTCGGAAGTGGGTGGCACGTGTTGTGGCGTGATGGGGGCAAGCACCCCAGCCCCAATAGTGGGCGACCAGAGGCTGCAATGGCCGGTTCACTAGGGGTCCAATTGGGAGGAGTGAATTTTTATGATGGAGTTCCCGATGAGCGCGCTCTTCTCGGAAAGGGGGGACGGCAACCCATCCCAAGTGATATCAAGACCGCATCTCGGGTCATGGTCGGTGTCTCGATTCTCGGTGTGCTGTTGACCGTAGGAACGATGTGGCTGGCGTAAGAAGTTCGGCCCACGGGGGAAACGTGTATGCAGCCTCACGGGACCTTGGTCGCGTGGTTCGCCGTCTCATCGACTTCAGCGCAAGTATTAACCCCTTGGGTCCATCGCCGCATGTCCGGCGGGCGATTTCCACAGCATGCCGATTCATCACGCATTATCCGGATCCTGATTGTTTGGAGCTTCGTCAGACCCTTGCCCGGTGCTGGCAGAGACACCCGGAAGAGATTGCGGTCGGGAACGGTTCGGCGGAATTGATCGATGTCCTTCCTCGCGCGCTCAAGATTCGCCATCTTGTGATCTTGCGACCTACCTTCTCGGAGTATGAGCGGTCCATGGCGCGCGCCGGAGGGCAGGTCACCTCAGTCTCCGCGAAGCGAAGGGAGCAATACGCGCAACCGATTGAAGATCTCTGCCGTCTGTTGAAGACGCGAGGTGGGAACTCTGATTCCATCGACGGAGTCCTGTTGTGCAATCCCAATAGCCCGACCGGGCAAGCCTGCACCGTCGACGATCTTCTTCGACTGGCGGAAATCGCTCGATGGCGGGGGATTTGGGTCATCCTTGATGAGGCATTTGCAGATTTTTGTCCGGACCGGTCGTTTCTTCCCTTGGCTGCTTCGTGGTCGCGTGTCGTGGTGTTGCGGAGCTTGACCAAATTTTACGCATTACCCGGGCTTCGGGTTGGGTATGCCGTCGCAAAACCTACCGTGGTCGAAGCGCTTCGCCGCCTGATGCCCCCGTGGTCGGTGAATGTGATGGGGCAAATGGCGGCTGTGGCTGCCGTGAGTGACTTGGCCTATGCGCGGAAGAGTGTTCGATTCATGGCCAGAGAACGAGAACGATTCGGATCAATGCTCGCCGCCCTTCCGAGTTGTTTGGTCACGCCCACGTACGCCAACTACTTTTTTGTGGAATTACCCCGCGGATCGCATGCGCGTGAAGTCAGCGACCGATTGAGAAGCGAAGGATTGCTGATCCGGGACTGTTCAACCGTTCCCGGGGCAAATTCCAGGTCGATTCGACTCGCGGTACGTTCTCAAGACGAGAATGATCGCCTGATCGAAGCCTTGTCGAGGTTCCTCCTGCGATAGAACCGTGAATCCCAGAACCAGTAAAAACGTCCATACACGCTATCAGGTGATCGGACACACGCTTGTGATTCGTCTCGGTCGTCGGAAACGGGTGCTGTCGTCAGCGCCGCACGGCGGGGGGGTGAGGATCGCAACGCATATTCTCAATCATCAGGTTGAAGCGAACGGTCGCATCATGGGGCGCTATCCGACGCCTGCGCGCTACCTACGGACTCTCGCTTCTAGGCTCGGGCTTAGCGGAGAGATCATCGGTCTCATGACGGCGGTGCCGATGACCCAGTTAGTCATAGCGCGGGTTGCTGCGGAGGGACTCTGGGTGGAATGTTTTGCGACTGTCGGGGTGACGAATGCGGTTCGAGCGGGTGAGTGGCCGCTGGGATGGGCGCAATCCACGAGAGGCGACAAGCCTGGGACGATTAATCTTGTCGTGATTACCAATGCGAATCTCTCGACTTCCGCCATGGTCGGTGCCGTGCAGGTCGTGACGGAGGCCAAGACGGGAGTCTTGCGAGATCACGGCGTAACGAGTAGAGGAGACGGATCTTTCGCGACTGGAACTGGAACGGATGTGGTTGTGATTGCTTGTCCATCACGAGGACAAGGCCTCTCGTTCATCTATAGCGGGACACACACCAAGATTGGTGCGCTGCTCGGACGAGTCGTTACCGACTGTGTCGTTCGCGGCTTAGCGAAGGCGAAGGCTTGGCACGAGTCACATCAATGACGGCACGGGCACTTGCGGTTCTGAGTGCTTCCAAGTCGTGGTAATTGGTGCCTAGATCAATCGTGCTCGCGTACGGAAAGGACTGCCGCCTCTCGACGTTCGTGCCTCAATGTCGGTCTCCTCTCGATTGCAGGGTGAACTTGATCGGTGGGCCGGTCATCTTGCCAAGAATATCGATCTCTCTTCTCTCTTCCGATAACGCCGCTTTCCCAGCAGCCTTCATACGGTTGTCCTATCGGTTGTCGGGTTAATGGGACATCTCGCGTATCCAAAGAGTAGACCGATATTTCCCGTTTTCCTTGCCAATCATCAACAAGTCGCTACACTACATGACACCAGGACGAATCGACGGTGTGAGGATAGGGAGAACTGCCTTTACAAAAGGGAGAGGATCGGGGTTATGAGCAAAATCATGGTCGTCGACGACTCGTACGCAGAGCTGCAACTGATCGAGTCCTATCTTAAGGCTGGTCAACACACCGTTTTATCGTTCTCAACTGCCGATGGATTAGAAGACAAGGTCGCCGCAGAAAAACCTGACCTTATCGTGTTGGACGTCGTGATGCCGGGACGGAATGGATTTCAAGTGTGCAGAGACTTGAAAGCCGACGCTCGCTTCAAAAGCATTCCGATCGTGCTCTGTACCTCAAAGGGACAGGAAAGCGACAAGTTCTGGGGGCAACAACAGGGGGCCAACGGGCACGTGGTGAAACCATTCAAGTCGGAGGATCTCTTGCAAGCGGTGAAACTCGCACTGAGCTGAGAGCGCCGATTGTATTTAGGTAACGGATGATAATTTCCATTGATGAGTTACCTCTCCTTCAATCGGATGCGGTTGCGGAACAGCCCACATCCACTGCTGCCTTACGAGTCTGTCTGATCGAACTGGGTCAAGAAAGGTTCGCCATCGACTTACGCCAAGTCCGCGAAGTCTTCGAACCGGAGTCGGTCACGCCCGTGCCGGGAATGCCTGATGCGCTCGTCGGTGTCACGAATCTCCGTGGAACCATCATTCCCCTTGCAGATGTGAGGAGGGCGTTGGGCGTATCCCTGTCCGCCATGCTCAAATATGCGGTGGTCGTCCGTCAGGGTACTCACCAGATCGGCATTTTGGCGGAAGATGTGCCGAAAATCCGCATCATCCATTCGCACGATCTGATGGCGCCCTCGGCGAATCCGATAGCCAATCGTCATCCTATGATTTCTCTGCTCTTCAAGACTGATGGTCACCCGAGCGCCATATTGGAAATGTCGAGACTGGTAGCCTTCATAGGGGAAACGGCCCCTGATCAGAGTTCATAACCCTCCCCGGGAAAGCGCTGATGTCGACAAGAATAAGCCTGATCGCGAGACGTGAACAGGAGGACAATCATGGCGGAGTTTAGGAAAACCTGGAAACGGTCGCCTCGTGCTTGGTTTAAGAACCTCAAAGCACTGCACAAAATCCTTCTCGGGTTTTCCGCTATCGTGGTCGGCATGACGGCAATCGGCTTCATCGGTTTGACAGGGCTGACGACTCTCAAGAGTCACCTGCAGTCCATTTATGATGAATCAACGGTAGGCGTCTCGCAGGTTGCGGTCAGCAGCACCTACCTCAGTCTCTACCACAATGCGCTGTTGAGCGTGGCGGACCAGAAAGACAAGGAAGGCTTTGACGAGGCCATCATCCCCCTTGCCGAATTGAAGCGGCGCACCATGGCGCCGCTTGAGGCCTATCGACCATCCGCCACACACGAAACCGTGGATGGCCGTCGAGACGGACAGGAATTGGACGTCCTTCTTTTTACGCTGAGGGAATATTTCGCATCTGCGGAAAGCAGCGTGGGAGCGTTGAACGACAGCTTTGATCTCTCGCTTTCGGACGAACAACGGCAGTCGATGAGGGAGTTGGGGGCCACGGTGATGTCCACGGAGGTGGCGTTGTGGCATGGACGATCAACATGGCGTTTCCAATGGGTCGCGCAACTCATACGAGACCTTGCCGGTGAATTGAATGAGAGCGGGCAGCGTTTGGCCGCCGACCTCACGAATGTCATGCTTGCCGGAGCAGCCGTGGCCTTGCTCTTGGCCGTCTCGATCGGCTACTTCCTCGCACGCAGCATGGTGAGAGACATCGTCCATGTGGCCGATGTTGCGACACGAGCCGCTGCGGGGCATCTGCAGGCCCGGGCAAGTCTGGAAAGCGACGACGAAATCGGTCATATGGCCAAGGCGTTCAACATTATGTTGGATCGGATCACGGTACTCGTCTCGACGGAAGAAGAGCGGGACAGGATGCAAAAACAACTCATGCAGTTCCTCGTGTTGGTGTCCGATGTCGGGAAAGGGGATTTGACCAAGCGCGGTGAAGTGACGGCCGACATGTTTGGAAACCTTGCGGACGGGTTCAATCTCATGATCCAACGCTTCTCTCAGTTGATGAAACAGGTACGCCAAGCCGCAGAGCGTGTCAATGCGGCGGCGAGCAGATTGAAAGACAATGCCGGACAGATGGCCGGAACCGCCAGACATCAAGCGGAGGAATCCATCAAAGCGCTCGGTGCCGTAGAGCAGTTGGCGTCATCCATGCGTCAAGTGACGGACACCGCCGGAGCATCTTCTGAAGCGGCACGCCAGGTTCTGAAAGCCACCGAAGGCGGCAGCCTCGCGGTGCAACAAACCGTCCAAGATATGCAGCGTATTCAATTGGCGGTTCAACGAATGTCGAAACAGGTCAAGGGGCTCGGTGATCGGTCATTGGAGATTTCACAAATCGTCTCCACGATTCGGGATATCGCCAACCAAACCAATCTCTTGGCTCTCAACGCCGCGATCGAGGCCGCCGGGGCCGGTGAGGCCGGAGCGCGCTTCGCCGTGGTCGCCGATCAAGTGCGAAAGCTCGCCGAGAGCTCGACGCAGGCCACGCGTGAGATCGCGGATCTGGTGAAGGTCATTCAGAGCGAAACACAGCACGCGGTCGTCGCCATGGAGCATGAAACTCAGGCGGTCGAAGACGGATCGGCGTCGGCCTTGCGCACCGGTGACGTGTTCAAGGAAATTTCGACCATCGCACAACGGTCCGCCGAACTGGCTCAAAGCATCGCGGCGGCGACGGCGGACCAGACCGTTTCGACCGATCAGGTGGGCCGTTCGATCAAGGACTTTACCGGAGGCGCCGTGGCGACGCAAAAGGCCACAGACTCGGCGCGTGCGACAGTGGAAGACATGGCAACGCTCGCCGAAGGCCTGACCACTTCGGTGTCACAGTTCAAGCTGGCCTGAGAATCCCCCTCATTCGCTGAGCGAGGAGAGCCTTCTGGCGCCAAGAGGCATTGATGAGTTCGGAATTCGACAGGCAGAACCTCATCAGCATCTTCGTCCTCGAGGCATCGGATGGGTTGGATGCCCTGACGAAGGCGTTGCATCCTTCCAGCGGGACAATTCCCACTCCCCAGGAATTGGTCGACCAATACATTGTCGCCCATCGAATTTCCGGAGCCGCCGCCCTCTATGGTTTCAACGGAGTTGCTCAACTTGCTGAACGCTTGGAGACCTTGCTCGAACAAGCCACCCCGACTCCTGCTGCGCAATGGGGCGGAGCGGTCGGCGTGATGCGGAGTATTACGGGAAGTCTTCAGGCTATTGTTCGCGACATCGGGCAAGGTGGCGTTGAGGATGCGGAGGCCGTCGCACGCGGTTGGGATTCGATAAAACAACACGAAGGGGTAGCAGGCACATCGGCGACATCCGTCATGACCGAAGAGTACGTGCATCCTGGACTGGATGCCGACATCTTGTCGTATTTCATTCCGGAGGTCGAAGAGTATCTCGACACGATCGACGGGTTGATCCGTTTCCTTGGAAACAAGCGGGATGATGGGGATTCAATCTATCGGCTGTTTCGTACGGCGCATACCTTAAAAGGCTCGGCGTACACCGTAGGCTTCCACGTGATCGGCGATATTGCGCATCCGATGGAAGACTGTATGGTGGCGGTCCGCGACAAACGATGTCCTCTCAGTGACGGTCTCCTGGACCTGCTGAAGAATGCGGCAGTATTGATCCGACTCATTCTCCGAATCGACTCGGCGGACGTGCCGCGGCTGCAGCGGGATGTGCCGGTTCTTATGCAACGGCTCACGCAGATAGCCGAGAGTGCCATGGCGGTCGCTGCGGAGGAACCCGTGTCTCAGAGCGATGAGACGGCCGGTTTCAGCTCGGATCAGAGCGAGGCCGTCGTCGGTTTAGACATGCCCGTCACGGACTTGCCCGACGAATACTTGATCCCGACCCTCGATTCAGAAGTACTGTCCTACTTTATTCCTGAAGCTCAAGAATATTGTGACCTATTGGAAGCCGATCTCTTGAGGTTGGAGAGAGACTCTCGAGACGGGGAATTGATCAACCAGCTCTTTCGCACCGCGCATACCTTGAAAGGGTCTGCATATACGGTAGGGTTTCGAGCCATAGGCGATCTTATTCACTACGTCGAGGATTTCATAGGGGCGGTACGGGACGGCCGTCTCAGCGTGTTGTCCGGTCATACCGATCTGATGCTGCGAGCAATCGATATCGTCCGGCTGCTGATGCGAAGAGAGCACAGCGTGGTCGCCGAGGCACGCCAGCGGTTCCATGCAGCGCGTGTGGAACTGAAAACATGGGAGCAGGGCACGCCTGTTGAATCGACCGTGGCGCCGGTCTCGGCCGAGACGGCTGAGGGTGCCGCTCCCTTACAAAGTCGACGCGATGAGCTTCATTCTCAGGGCAAGCTTCTGGATCAGAAGACTGCTGATGATCGTGAAGTCGTTCGCGTCAGTTATGCGCGCTTAGAGCGACTCATGAACCTCGTCGGCGATATGGTCACAGGACGCAGCCGATTAGACCAACGGCTGCAGGTCTTGGAGCAGCTATCACGACAAGTCTTGGCATTCAAGAGCCGATTGGTAGATTCGATTCAATCCTTTGCCGACAAACATACCTTCACGTATCTCGAAGCGCCGAACAGTTCGACGGCGTCTACGGGCCAAGGGTTTCCCCTACTGGGCGATTTCGGCAACCTCGAGCTGGATAAGTACGACGATTTCAATATCCTGGCTCGGCGCATTGGGGAGATTACCGCCGATATCGGGGAGTCGATGGCCCAGTTGGACGGATCCATCAAAAACGCTCAGAATGAGATGACTCAGCTGCAACATGTGACGCTGTTGATGCGAGACGAAGTCGCCCGAGCTCGTATGGTTCCGATCGGCGGACCGTTCACCAGGTTTCGTCGAGCGGTCAGAGAAATCGCTCGATCCTCCAAGAAGGAAGTGTCCCTCGTCACCTCGGGTGAGCAGACGGAAGTCGATACCGGGATCGTGGAGCGCTTGGTGGATCCTTTGGTGCATTTGGTGAGAAACGCCGTGTATCACGGCATCGAACCGGCGGCTGATCGAATCGCAAAAGGTAAACCGGCCGTCGGAACCGTCTTCCTCCACGCAACCCATCGCGGCAATTCGATCATCATCGAAGTGGGGGATGATGGAGCCGGGTTGGATTTAGAAAAAATACGAGCCAAAGCGTTGAAAATGGGACTCGTGCCGGCGCACCGGATCCAAGCCATGTCCGATGCGGACGTTCTCCAGATGATCTTTCGGCCGGGCTTTTCCACGGCCGACAAGGTGGGGGAGCAAGCCGGTCGAGGGGTGGGACTGGACGTGGTCAAGCGAGTCATCGAAGGCATGAACGGGCACATCAACGTGGAATCTGAGCCCGGTATCGGCACTAAATTTATCCTGAATCTCCCTCTCACGCTCCTCATTGCTACAGCACTGCTTGTGCGAGCGGGTGGCGAACGATATGCCATCCCGTTGTTGAGTATCCAAGAGGTCACGATGGCGACGCCCTCTTCGATCCGCGAAGACGGCGAACGTACATTTCTGCAGATCGACGACAGGCTCATTGAACTGCAATCCCTCCAGCACATGCTCAGTCAAGAATCAGGAAGCATCGCGTGGACCATGCCGACGGTGATCGTTCGGGCGGCTGGATCTCTTATGGGACTCGCAGTTGACGAATTGCTGGGTCGCCAAGAAATCGTCATTAAGTCCCTGGGGTCGCTGGAACCTCTGAACCAATCGTTGTTCGGAGGCGCGACCATTGATCCGGACGGACGCGTTGTGCTTGTCATCGATCCGAGCCGGATCACGTCGAGAGACTCGAAGGAGTCCGGTGGGCGCAGTGTCTTTATCAAGGCCCGTCCGCTGTCTGAACAGCCCGCGCAACGCGCGTTGACGAATGATCCGAATGAGGCGCGACTGCTGTTGATCGACGATTCGCTGAGCATCCGAAAGTTTGTCGGAAAAATGTTGGAGTCCGCCGGATATCCGTTCGACACGGCGGTCGACGGCGAAGACGGGCTTCGAAAGGCCTCGACGACCGATTACCGGATGATCCTCACCGATCTGGAAATGCCGAAACTCAACGGATTCGAAGTCATTCAAGCGCTCAGAAGTCGTCCGGAGACCAAACAGACACCGGTCGTGGTCATGACGACACGAGCGCGAGACAAACATCGGCAGATGGCACTGAACCTCGGCGCGAATTCGTATATTCCCAAACCGGTGGAGGAACGGATGTTGCTGCATGAGGTTGAGCGGTGGCTTGGAAAGGCTCCAGCTTTGCGCAAGTAACTCGGTCGAAATACTTGTATCATTTGACGAAAGTGGACTTGTTACGGAGAATGGGAAGAAAGCTCTTGATAGAGGCGCCTACGAACCCATGACGGGGACTTCATCGCCAGCTTCTCCATCACGATTTCTCATCGTGACATTGGACGGACGGTATCTCGCAGTCGATACCGAGTCGATCGGTGGGGTGTTGGCTCTTGAAGAAGCCGGACACGTCACTAATCCCACTCCGCAGGGCTTGGAGTACAGAGCAGTCGATCTAGCCGGTCGACTAAGCATGTCGCGTGATCGGAATGGAACTGATACGCGCATCATACTGCTTTCTGCGAATGGAGTGCATGGGAGCATTCGAGTCACGGCGGTAGAGGGATGCCTTGAACTGCAGCCGTCCCACATCCTCCCGCTTCCGATGCAGTTTCGTGGGCCGGAACGACAGTGGTATCGAGGGATCATCTTATTCAAACAAAGTATTGCGCTCATACTCGATCTGACTTGGGTTCTCGGGCAGCAGGCCGAGTCGTATGCCGGGCAGGAGCCGGGCACCCCTCGTTCCTCGATGGATGCTTGGGACAGTGCCCGATGTGAGAAACAGCCATGCTGAAGATGGGGGAAAAACAACAGAGGCACGCCGCGCGTCCATCATGGATGCTGTTGGTCTTTTCAGTCGGTGGGAGGCGCTTGGCCGTGAAGACATCGGAGGTCGCGGGCATTTCTCCATGGAATTCGCCCATTCCGGTCGGCAGTCGCACCCCGTTCGTGACGGCGGTCGTGCGTCAGGGACAGACCGTTCTTCCGGTGTTCGATTTGGCTTCGGCTCTGCGTCTTTGTGTGGAGGGAAGCAATCCCTTGTGCCTCAGGATTAAGCACCCTTTGGGAGATATGGTGATGTGTATCGATGAGGAGCTGCCGATCCTTCAAATGTTAGAACCCGCAGCGATCCAGACCTATCGAAAAACAGATGTGCCGGCCGAAGGAAGCTATACCAGCGGACTAGATGAGATACCGGTTCTGTCAATCGCGCAGCTTGGATCGTGCAAGGAGTGATTCTTCAAGATAACGAGAAAGACGAAAGGTGCAGGTATGCCGAAGATTCTCATAGCCGATGACAGCATCGCCGTTCGAAAAGTCGCTGAACGACTGTTAACGGAAGCCGGGCTCGTGGTCACTCTCGCGGCAAACGGCGAAGAGGCGTTGGCCTATCTGGCAAAAGAGCGGCCGGATCTGATCGTCTCCGACGTGATTATGCCCGATAAGAGCGGGTATGAAGTCTGTGCCTTCGTCAGGGGAACTCCCACACTCGCCGCGACTCCCGTGCTCTTGATCTCCGGCATCGTGAATGATGAAGTGACCAAGCAGGCCGAGTCTTGTCGGGCCGACGGTGTGTTGAAGAAACCGTTCCAGGGCACTTCGTTGAAAGATCGTGTGCTCGAACTGATCGCAAAACGGAAGGTAGTGGCGCCAGGGCTTTCCCCAGTGAGTGAATCTGCACCAGATCAAACGGCGACACCTGTTGAAAGAGTGTCCCCTATATTGAATCGTGAACCAGACGACATGCACCAGGACGTGAGTACGCTCAAGGAGATGGAAAAGCAGCTCCAGGAAGAGCGAGCACGAACAGAAGAGGCGACGAAACGGCTGTCCGAGACTCTGGAGCAGCTAGCGAGGGCGAAGGAGATCGACGCACAGTTGGCCGTGGAACGCCGGCGCGCCGGCGAGCTTGAAGCGAAAGTCACGATGCTCGAGTCTCAGGTGGTGAGAGTCTCGGAACTGGAAACGGCGCTCAAAGCGGAGCAGGAGCGAGGCGAAATGCTCAAGGAAGACGCTCTCGCCGCGCAGAAGACGGCAGGACGCATTGCGGAATTGGAATCTGCGCTCAATGCGGAACGGGAGGCCGCGGAGCAGCTGGTCCAGCAGATTGCTGATCTGGAAAAGACTTCAGCAAGGACTCACGATGTAGAAACGAGACTCCTCAGTCAGCAAAAGGACGTGGCCGAACTTCAGCAGCAAGTCACGACGCTGGAAACCGAACTGGCAGCTGAACGGCAGAAACAGGCAGAAACAACAGGTCGATTGCAGGAGATGGAGAGAGTCAGGGCAACCATTCAGGAACTGGAAGGCCGTCTCGTGGTCGAACGTGAACGTAATGGATCCCTTTCCAAGCGGGTCGTGGAAACGGAACAGGCGGCTGAAAATGCGACAAAGCGGTTTGAAGAGATGGCCCGCAAGCTGGGGGAAATCGCGGGATTGGCCGCCCAGCTTGGAAGTGGGAAAGGACAGTCCTGAGCTGGCTGGTCAAAATTACGAGATGGCTGTGCCTCCGGTGATTGGCTGAAACCGATGTCTATTGATACCGACGATGCGTTCCAGAAAGAACTGGTTGAACTGTTCGTTCAGGAAGCACAGGAATGGCTTCAACAGATTCATGTGGCGCTCGATGAACTTCAGCAAGCCCCCCCTGCCGAGCGCTATCGGTCCTTGGCTCAGACCATAAAGGTGGGCATTGCCAATCTCGGTGGATCTGCGGCGACCATTCACCTGAGTGATGTCGAGCGAGCCAGTTTTTCAGCCCTGCCCTTTATCGAAGCCGTTCAGGAACCGGGTGCGCGTATTTCCGCCGATGATTTCCTCGCGCTCTGTAAGCAATTAGGACACATTCAAGGAGCGCTGACACGGGCGACCGGCGTCACTTTTGCGCCTGAGCCGGACCACACGTCTGTCGAGGGCGCGCCGACGGTCATGGACACGAAAGAGCTGCTGGTCCGCCTCCGTGCCCTCCATGGGCAAAGTTCCGTACCCGAGATATTCTCTCGCAATTTAGTCCAGACCATGATGGCTCAGGCAGAGGGACTTTTGAATCGCGGGATGGAGCAGTGCAACCTTGCCTCGATCCAAGAGTTTCTCGACCGATTAGCCGAAGCGGAGCAGGGGTTTCTGAATCTTGTTCGTGAAGACGTTCCCCATCTATTCTCCGCTTTTGAGGTGCTCAGGAACGGTCGTGCGGAATCATCGCATTTACAGAATGCGGTCGAACGTGTTGCACGACTGTGGTCTGCAGCTCAGCAGGTCAATGCCTCCCATGCCATGACGTTTTTTATGGGGCTCCATAGCTTCCTCACAATCGCCCTTGAGCAGCGGCTGATGGTCGGCGCCGACCGATACACGGCGGTCCATTCGCGCCTGGTTCAAACCGTCGGCAGTCTTGATGAATGGGCGCAAGGCGGACACGCGGAGCGTGCAGCCATACACAATGCCTTGCGAAGTTGAACGGGGCATTCATGTGAAAGCGGGCCTGACCACGACAATTTATATGCCATCAATCGAGTGACGCGCAGGTCGTTTGAACGCGTCATAGGAAGAATGGCGCAGGTACAGGATACGAGCGGAGCGGGGGTGTTCTCGTGAGCGAGTGGTACGATCGGACAGAACAGGCGTTGAGCGAGACGGCGGTTGCCGTGCAAGACAGCCGTCCTTTGGCGTTGTCGTTGCTTGAGCGGCTCGCGGCCGATCTCGTCGCGTCCTTACAGCGGAATGATGAACTGGTCGTCGAAGCCTTGTCCGGACGGTCAGGATCGCCATTGATTACAAACCTGATCAATGTGGGCGTTTTGGGAACGAAGGTCGGGATCGGGCTCGGGTATTACGGCGAAGAATTGCAGCGATTGGCATTCGCCGGGCTTGTTCATGATATCGGGCTGTTTGCGGTGCCGCATGCGCTGCTTACCAAGAACGGCCGGCTGACTCAGGAAGAGCGAGCCGTGATCGAACAGCATCCGGAGTTCGGCTATCGAGTGATGGAGCAATGCGGCGCTGACTATCACTGGCTCGCACGAGTGATCGGTCAGGCTCATGAACGATTGAACGGTCAGGGGTATCCCAAGCGACTCAAGGGGCGAGAGATCGATGAGATGGCTCAGATCTGCGGAGTCGTGGACGTATTCGACGCCTTAGTCAGTGAACGCCCGTATCGACGGCGCCTGGTTCCCCATGAAGCCGTGAGGGAGCTTTTGGTTGCCGAACGAGCGACATTTCCACGAGAGATCCTCAAGGCGCTCGTCGAGCAATTGTCGGTGTACCCGCTTGGGACGATGGTCCGATTGACGACCGGAGACGTCGGCATTGTGGCCAAGGTGAATAGTCGCTATCCCCTTCGCCCGGTCGTGAGGGTTGATGATGAACAGGAAAAAGAGGGCGTAGAGGGGCGTCAGCTCGACCTCAGCCTCATTCCGCTGATCTCGGTGGTTGAGACAGTGAATCCCCCAGCCGTCGGTCGTGTCAGATTCGCCGAACTCGGGCCTCGGATCCAACGCGCTGTGTCACCGACGGTTGCTTCGGATCACTTCACGGCACTTCTCGAAAGCCTTGATGCCATCGCGTCAACCATGCAAGGCGTGGTGATAAGCCGCCGTGCCGTCATCAAGGAGTCCGGAACCGCTAGCGCCCCGTCCGTTGCGCCGACGCCGTCCACGTCCGACCAACCGGGTTGACACGCCGTGCCGAATGAGGTTCTCGGGGACAATGAGCGGCGGCGGTCCAGGCGCAGACCATCTCCACGCCTTTAGTCGCACTCTTGAAACCGTGACTCCTGACAACGCCGCGCCATCTTCTGCGCCTGTTCGATCTGTGCGGCGGTCAATTGCGAGGTCAGATCGTCTCGACGCTTCATAGCCGTCTTTCCCTCATCGCCATGCATCATGTCGGCGGCGAGGGCATACCACATCAGCGCGCGAACGATGTCTTTCCGGACGCCTCGCCCTCTCTCATAGATCAGACCCAGATTGCTCTGCGGGCCCGCGTAGCCTTGCGCCGCCGCCTTGCGAAACCATGTCAAGGCCGTGGTGTGGTCCTGCCGAACGCCGCGCCCTTTTTCATGCATCAGGCCCAGATGGAATTGGGCCGAGGCCACGCCTTGTTCCGCCAGGGGACTGAAGAGACGAGCCGCGTGCGTATAATTGCCACGCTCGTACGCAAATTCCGCCTCCTCAATGGACTGTGCCGCAGCAACGGATGCTGAGCCCGCCCCTGAGGCGCAGACCAGAACACAAAACAGTAGAAAGACACGACGCCGCATCGATCTCATCCTTTCATCAGGGCCATTACAACAGAGGGCGTTGCCTCAACGCTCGGAAGAAAAACAGAGCATAGCTCATTGTACGTTGTGGTGTCTCCTGGTCCTTAGTGACTGGACCAGGATTGGATCGGCACGGTGGAGATGGCATTGTGCGGCGAGCCCTCGATTACTCGATCGCTATAGACGAGATAAATGTAGGTCTGGCGTTTCTTGTCGAAAAATCGGACCACTTGAAGTTTCTTGAAAATCAGGGATCGACTCTCATTGAAGACCCGTTCCCCTTCTTTCAGCTCACCCACAACGCGAATGAGACCAACTTGCCGACAGGCAATGGAGGCATCCGAGGTTTCTTCCGCCAACCCGACCATGCCTTTGAAACCGCCTTTTCGCAATCGACTCAGGTGACACGTGATACCTTCGATTTTCGGATCGTCAAACGCTTCAACCACGATTTTGTGATCCGGCCCAAAGAATTTGAATTCCGTATCCACGCTCCCAATTTCCTCGGCATGACCGGCCGACACGATCGTGGCGCAACAGAGCAATATAGTCACACGGATCTTTGTCTTCATGGTCTTCTTTTCCCGTCATAGGTGACCCGCATCTCTACATGCTTCATAACATCTCCATTCTGTCAAACTCCACGACAAGCGTTTCCATGAGGATGCCTCCTTCCATGGCGCGCAAGGGGGAGTACGAAAGACTCACCGGACGAACATTGTTGAAACGCCAGGTCAGCACCACCGTTGATTGGTCTTCCCCAAGAAGTTCAACCTTCACGGTGCGCTTTTGAGGCGCTGCTGCATTCCGAGCCTCATCCCACCAGGCATAGAGATCCAAAGTCCCCATGACTCCTCGCTTGAGGACAAGGCGATTGGCAGCGGTGACTTCGCCTCGTTCGACAGGCTGAGGGACCACGTGAGGACGCTGATGATCCTTGGGATGGCCAACGATGAAATCCGGGAAGATCACCTCGGCAAAGCCTGCATGGATAGAACCGCTGTCTCCTCGTCCCAAATCGACAAGAAAGTTTGAGTTTCTGTAGGGCTGGTTGCTTATCACGGCCATGATAGCTTCGCTCCAGGAAGAACGAGAAACTACTCCATTTCCAGGCGTTCGTAGGACAGCACCATTTCTTCCATGGCAACGTCGGTCCCCTTGGCGTTGAGTGGACCGCTGGTATGCTTGATCATGCGTGCTCGCAATAGCTTCCAGGTCTGGACAACCTCGCTATGATCTTCATTCTGTAGTTGAATGGTTACGGTTCGCAGAGCGTTCTGGTCGCCGTTGCGGATCTGGTCAAGCCAGGCATAGAGATTCAGCGAGCCGATGATCCCACGTTTCAGCGTCACATCGCTGACGCGGTTCAGGCCGGTCAACTTCATGACAGTGTTTTCCTTGGAGTTGCCGTTGCGGTACTCGATTACATCGGTCTCCATGCCAATGCCAATCACTTCTTGGAAGCCTGCCTGCGGGCCTTGGATGTTTCCGTCGCCAAGATCAACCAGGAAATTAAACCGGCCATAGGGACGATCGCGCAAAATAGCCATACTGATCTCCTCTGCCTTTAGGGTTTCACGGTCATGGACATCATGGCGAGTTGGTAGGGATCAATAATCGAAAGCGTTGCCTGTACTCGCTCGGCGCCAATTCCTACGCCGAGTGCGACAGAAAATCAACAGGACGAACTCAGAAGGGTTTCGGCCTGTACCCATGATCATGGCCTGACTCCTCCTCATGTCGGCTCCGTTCTCGGAGTTCTCGTTCAGTCTCCACACGATGCCGCTCTGCCGCGATCATTCTGTCGAGCTCTGCGATGTGCTGCTCGGCGAATACTTTGACCGCTGGTCGCTCGTCTGTCAGCCAGGACATCAACAACTCTTTCTTGACCCGCCAGGCTTCCGCCTGTGCCAACTCCTCGGAGTCTGAGACCAGGCTGGTGCTATTGATGATGGTCCGAACTTCAAGCATTCTGCGATCATCATGGGAAAAATGTGACACAATCTCTTTCAGGACGGTTTCGATGGAGGTCGAGCCAAGATAGTTCTGGAGAAGCGCCAGAGAGAAATCGGCTTCCGTGTCGCCGCCAGATTTGACCAGCGCGCCGAGTGCAGTCGCGAACTTGGGCGAGCAGGTGGGAAATGCTCTGCCGAGCAGGCTTCCGCCTCGAAAGCGGAATTCAGCGCGATCCTGTTCGAACCACGCCAGTCCCTTGCTCATGGCGAGCGTAGGATCTTTTGCCAGCACCGTTTCCAGTCCTTGGAACTCAAAGGGGACCAGCACGGCCTGTTCTTCATAGGTAGCCGTAGGCTTCCTCGCAAGCCAAGTGGTCATCACATCGTCGAGTCGATGCCGTTCGGTCTCTCTCATGCGAACAAACGCCAGCCCGGCGCAGTCCTCGTCCGCCCACTGCACATCAGCCCCATCAATCATCAGCGCCCATTCGAAACCGGGGACTGCGATCCGCAGCTCTAAGGAAAAACCAGGCAACATGAGGAGCTGACTTTCCAGTCGGCACCCACTCTGTGAGAGATCAAGAATGGTTCCCGTCCCTTCAGACTCCATCGAGCCTGACACCATAGCCTGAAATTGCACCGCAACTCGGGGCTCAGGTCGCTGTTCCTCGACCCTCAGATCCATGACTCATCGATGCTCCTCGTTTCCATCAAGGAGAGTCAGCATTTCCTCCTCAAAAAGAAATAGAGGAGTGGAGACTTATTCTCCTTCTCTGATTGATCCACGGTGGGTTGTTTATTCAGGGACACATTATCTCTCGCAGGTCTGTCACTCGGCAACAGCCCTTCGAGCGGAATGAAGGGGCGGGAGGCTCTGTGGCAGGAGGAGTCTCCGGCAGCTTGACTTGGTAACTTTTGCGAGTCTACTCTGCGCCACGTTTCGCCGTTGTTGGTAGGGCAAGAGAGAAGGGTGGGGTACTCAGTCACGTTTCTTGGTATGGGTCATCAATGGTAACGACATCACGGTAATCAGATATTCGATATGATGAACATGTTCCTCATGACGATTATCCTTCTCCTGCTCTTACTGCTGATCGGAGTCGTGCTGTACGTGCGAGTCCCCCGCAAATATCAGTCTGCCGATTCTGTCGCCAATTCCTATGATGACTGGACGAATGACGGTATTCTCGAGTTCTACTGGGGCGAACATATCCATCTGGGACATTATGGCTCTCCACCCCGTAAAAAGGATTTTCTCCAAGCCAAGTCAGATTTTGTGCATGAAATGGTGCAGTGGGGTGGGTTAGACAAGCTTCCTTCCGGTACGACGGTGTTAGACGTGGGCTGCGGCATTGGCGGCAGCAGTCGCATGCTGGCGCGGGAGTATGGCTTTTCGGTTACCGGAGTCACCCTCAGCCCTCAGCAAGTCAGACGTGCTCAAGAACTGACCTCCCCAGAGGTGAATGCCCACTTTCAGGTCGATGATGCGCTGGCACTGTCGTTCCCCGATGCCAGTTTTGATGTGGTCTGGTCGGTCGAGGCGGGACCGCACATGCCGGATAAAGCGCAATTTGCTCGAGAGCTCATGCGCGTGCTGAAACCGGGCGGAATTCTGGTTGTGGCCGATTGGAATCAGCGGGACGATCGCCAGGTTCCACTCAACTGGTGGGAAAAGCCGGTGATGCGGCAACTACTGGATCAATGGGCTCATCCGGCCTTTTCCAGCATTGAAGAGTTTTCAGAATTACTGGAGGCAACCGGACTGGTGGCGGGAAAAGTCACCACCGTCGATTGGACTGCCGAAACGTTACCCTCATGGCTCGATTCGATCTGGCAGGGAATTGTCTGTCCTGCGGGGATTGTCCGGTTTGGCATGACCGGGTTGATGAAATCCTTGCGAGAAGTGCCCACCATCCTGTTAATGCGTCTGGCATTCGGGACAGGGCTGTGTCGCTTTGGCATGTTTCGGGCCGTGCATGCCACTGTCCCGACGAGTGAGCGGTTGTCTGCGCAGACGGATGACAGGCTGGTACGGTCATGAATATGAAGACGCCGTGAGGTGGGAGCTATAAGTCTCTACGACATCGACCTCGTCACGATGGACGGCACGCCGCAGAAGATGGAGGTTTACCGCGGCAAGACATTGCTCATCGTGAATGTCGCGAGCCGGTGCGGCTTCACGCCGCAGTATGAGGGACTCCAGGCGCTCTGCGAACAATTCAACGATCGGGGTTTCGTGGTGCTGGGGTTTCCCTGTAACCAGTTCGGACAGCAGGAGCCTGGCGGCGAGGCAGAGATCGAGCAGTTCTGCACCAGGAACTTCAGTGTGACCTTTCCGATGTTCGCCAAGATCGACGTCAACGGCGCGAACGCACACCCGCTTTACGAATATCTGAAATCGGAGAAACCTGGGATTCTCGGGACCGAGGCGGTCAAATGGAACTTCACCAAGTTCCTCGTCGGTTCCGACGGCACGGTCCTAAAACGCTATGCGCCGAGTGATAAGCCGGAGATGATCGAGGCTGACCTAGCCACGAAGCTCTAGACGAGTGCGGGGTGTCGACAAGCCAAGTCTGTACCTGTTCGAACATTACAGAACATCCCCGTTTTGTCCCTTTGTGATTAAACCGCAAGAGAACAACGAAATCGTGGTCCCGAATAGTGTGATGGCGAGCCAAGCCATCATGAAGTCTGCGTAGGAAATTAGGCGGTCTCCTGATTCGCACAGTGAGGTTGGTTGGTGGGTCAGGAAATGCATAGTGGGGTGGGTGAGCCAGGAGAGCTATGGATGATTCTGTGTGATGCACAATACAAGATCTGTCCATGAAGTAGAGGGAGAATAGGTGCACTGAGCAAGGGTTGCCACCAAGTTGTATATGTCATTGCGTTGCCAACAGCCGTGACTTCACAAAGACTCCAGACCCTATTGGTTCAGGCGGTACTACGACATCCGGCATCGGACGCTTCTTGCCTCCCGTGCCGATGAGGAAGAGCTGCCACCGTCCGTTGACTCGCACTGCTCGTATCGTGCGACTAAACACATCGAACAGGATGTATTCGGTTTGATTCTGCCTGTTGCGTGCGGGATTCAAGATCGACTCGTAAAGTCCTTTATGCCGAGCGTCGCCTTATTGGGCTAGGTCTTTGCGCTTTAGCAAGTCGGCGAGATGGGCGAAGGGGGTGAAGGTTGAAGGTCGTTCGGGCTCACGGCTTCGCGCCGTTTCATCAGGTGAGTCAGCTACCAGATACCGCTGGTGCTCATTGTCATGACAATAGAAACACAGCAGCTCCCAGTTGCTCCCATTGGGTGGATTGTTGTCATGGTTGTGGTCCTTGTGGTGGACCGTCAGCTGACTCAGTTTCTTGCCGTCGAAGTCTCGTCCGCAGTGTGCACAGACCCATGGCAAGAGCTTGAATGCGAGAGTTCGATAGTGCTGTTCGTGATGAGGGATGCTGCTGGCCATGAGAGCCTCCGTTCGAACGGCGACTCCGCACGTCCTTAGTCTACACCAGATCTCAGACGAAAACACGCTACGCGCAAGGAATGAGACTGGGGGCCTTCCCTTCGGTCGAGATGACAACAGGCCCTTCGACTTTGCGCTGGGCAGGCCGCGATTCCCACGCTCCAAGATTACAGAATCCGTTCAATGCGCGTTCCAAGCATCTGATCACCAAGACTCCCTTTTGATCCATTTGACCCTTCACCGGTGGTTCTGGTGTATCAGAAACAACTCTGCTACATTAAAAGCTCTGTCGCTAGTGCGAGTAAGGGGGGGGGGTCCTTCATGACCACGAAAACATTAGATCAGCACATTGAAACAAGCCTTGATATTGCAGGGGGGAAACCCCGTATTGCAGGCCATCGTATTACCGTGCGCGATATTGTCATGTGGCATGAACGGTTGGGGAAAAGTGTCGATGAAATTGCCAGCGACTACGGTCTGACGCTGGCCGATGTCCATGCCGCACTCGCCTACTATTTTGATCATCGCGCCGATATCGACAAAGACATGGCTGACGGCCAGGCCTTTGCCGAGTCCTTACGCCACGCCCTCCAAGCTCAAGCACAAGCTGAATGCCGGGAAAAATTAAGTTCTATCTCGACGAACACGTTCCCAGAGCCGTTGTGTAAGGCTTACGCGAACGAGGCGTTGATATCAAAACAGTCGCTGAAGCGGGCCTCCTCAGCGCACCCGATACCGCACATATGCAGCGAGCCCATGCTGAACGGCGCGTGATTTTCACCCAAGATAGCGACTTCCTCCGTCTCCATGCTGCTGGGCATCCTCATTATGGCATCGTGTACGCCTCACAAGGAACGTCGATTGGAGAAACCATTCATGGCTTGATGTTACTCCACCAGGTCCTCGATGCTGACGAGATGGAAGGACACATCGAGTTTCTGTAAGCACGTCCCGTCCCCATGCTCTTTGCCCTCTTTGAGGGTAGTCATCTCGACCTACCCTCCCATACGCTTCAGATTTTCAATAGGTCCTCCGGAGGATAGCCTCCCATGGTGAGTCTATCGACCTCTACCTTTTCTTGACGTTCACACAAAGACTCCCGCCCTTTTGGTTTCAACTGAGGATCGGACGCGTTTGCACGACCTGTTCAGAACCTTTCGAAAACTGGATCGGCTGCTCGTCCCGTCTGCGGAGGTCTACGAAGACGCTGGTGGAGTCTTACGGCAACTTCAAGCCGTCCAAGGATACCGTCTCCGACAGGCTCCTTCACTCACCAACGATGTCCTCATTGCGCTGTCGGCCCGTGCCGTTGGGGGGACCGTCGTGACGCAGAATCAACGGGACTTTCTCGCCATCCAGTCCATCCGTCCCTTCAAACTCAGTCTGGTCTGAGCGATGCCGGGATTGCCCGGTTGTTTCGTATGCTGCTCATCTCTGCTTCTGCCCCATGCTTTCACCACAAACGTGATGCTTCCCCGGCAACCTCGCGAGAGCCGTTCGGTCTTCCACTGCGTTCAGCAACCAGCTAGCCTGGCGCATCGTCGCCT
>CAYTAS010000011.1:0-64124 GCA_964435885.1 uncultured Nitrospira sp.
GCGACCTACGGGTTCGAAGCCCGGCGCTCTATCCAACTGAGCTACGGGCGCAACGGGGTACATGAATCATGTTACGGGAAGCGTTGTCAAGGTTAGAAAGGTCGTCCGGAAATCCTACAGTCTGGCCAGAACTTCATCGGCGACGTGCCTGAGCGATTTCCCCTCTGTTTCAATGACATGGTCAGCGGCAGACTGATACTTCGGTAGACGCTCTCGCAGCACCTCTTGAATCTCATCGACAAACGATTTGACGCCGGTCAGAGACGGCCGCTGTGTGTCACCCCCGATCCGCTTGGTTATCGCCTCGACCGAGGCGGTCAGCCAAAAGATGGTTCCTAATTGCTTCAGGACCGCTACATTTTGTGGCCTCAGAATGATTCCCCCGCCGGTATCGACGATAAGTCCTTCTCTCCCATCCAACTTCTGACAGACCTGTGATTCGAGATCGCGGAATTTCTCCCATCCATGCTGTTCGACAATTTCGGGAATGGTCTGTCCCGCGATCCTGACCACCTCTTCATCGGTGGAGAGGAGCGCATGGCCGAGACGAGCCGCCAGGATCTTCCCCACGCTGCTCTTTCCCGTCCCTCGATACCCGATCAGCACCACATTCATCGGAAATGAGACTCCAAGACCTCACGCATCACCTCAACCGGGGCCTTCTGGTTGGTCCAGAGTTCGAACTGGGCAACCGCTTGATGGAGAAACATCTCCAACCCTGGGATCGTCTTACAGCCCGCATGGTTGGCGTCCTTCAGCAAAGTGGTTTCGCGCGGGTTGTAGACAATATCCATCACGGTGAGTGTGGGATGCAGGAGTGCGGCAGGAACACAGCTGGCATCGGCCTTCGGAGACATCCCGACAGGCGTGGAATGGATCAACACACGCGCGTCCGGCAAGATCCGGCGAAGTGAAGATTCGTCGAGATGACAATCCTCGACCGTCGAAGTTGTCTGGGCACGAAGATCCTTCGCCAATGACGTCCGCTCACGATCGTCGATTCCTAGCACCGTCAGCTTCGTTACGGACGACTCCGCCGTGAGTGCACATGCGATTGCGCGCGCCGCCCCGCCTGACCCTATCAGGACCACGCTCTGACCTTTGAGTTCCACCCCGCCCTCTCGTAAGGCTCGGAGCGCACCTGTGGCGTCCGTGTTGTAACCCGTAAGTTTGCCTTTGTCGGAGACGATAGTGTTGATCGCGCCGATTCGACGGGCAGTTTCCTCCACATGATCAAGAAACGGGATTGCCGCCACCTTATGAGGAATCGTCACGCTCGCTCCGCGAAAGTTCCCGAGCGCGCAAAGTCCCTTCAGCGCATCACCGATCGCTTCCACCTGCCACGCTAAATAGACAAAATTGAGCCCCAATTCACGGAACGCGGCGTTATGGATGGCTGGGGAAAGGGAATGCCCCACCGGATTTCCAATCACCCCGCAAAATTTCGTCTGTGTGTCGATGTGCATCGCTGTATGTAGGCAGCCCGATGGATCGGATCAACCGTCAGCCCTTGCAGACGGTCATCCCCCCGTCAATGGGGAACGTCGTCCCGGTCACCCAGGCCGCTTCATCCGACGCGAGATAAAGAATCAGGTTCGCCACCTCCTCGGGTTTTCCAGGCCGGCGAATCGCGTATTGAGAGAGAATGGACTTGAGCATGTCCGGATTCGCCATCAGGGGAGCCGCCATGGGCGTATCGATGAGGCCTGGATTCGCCACATTGCACCGAATCCCATCCTGTGCGTATTCGACCGCCACCGCACGGGTGAAAGCATCCAAGGCCCCCTTGGATGCCGTGTAGGCAGCCAACCCGGACAGGCCCACTAAACTCGCGATCGAGGACACATTGATAATTGCCCCTCGCCCCTGCTTCAGCATCTGGGGAATCACCGCTCGCGTCATGCGGAAGACCCCGGTCACGTTGACGTCGATGACGTTCGCCCAGGTCGCATCATCGGTTTCGTGGAGGCGCTTTCCAAAGGCGCCGATCCCGGCATTATTGACGAGCACGTCGATTCTTCCAAAACTATCCAGCGTGCGACGGACAACATCCTGCACATGAGTTTCATCCGTCACGGAGCCGGCCACCGGCAGAACGGTTCCCTGGTGGATTCGAATGACACTTGCGACGTGATCCAATTCTTGCTGCCGACGACCGGTAATCACGACCGATGCGCCTTCATCGGCGAAACGTTTGGCGATCGCCTCACCGATCCCCGCATTTCCTCCCGTCACTACCGTAACTTTTCCCTCTAGTCGTTTCATGAGTGCAGGTCCTCTTTCGCTTCGTCAGTTCTGGACGGGTTTTCATCGGCAAGAGGCTCGGACTTGGGCAGCGGCCCGAGAACCCCTGGCTCGACTTTGCGGGCGACCGTGATGAAACCGGAATGCGCCACCATACGATGATCAGGTCGCACGCTACGGCCCTGCACCGACCACGTTCGCAGCAAGGTCTCAACTGTCTCGATCATTCCGAAGACCGTGGCTCGCTCAAGGGCCTCCACGGTGCGCATAACTTGAGGTACCGTGGGCACAAAACTCAAGTAGATGCCGCCGGAGCGAAGCGCCGCAGCCGCATGCGGAACCACCTGCCAGGGCTCGGGAAGATCAAGCACCACACGGTCAAAGGGAATGCCGTCCTCGAGAAGATCGATGCCCTCATAGGCGTTTTTTTTGAACGACATCAACTGAGCCGGATTGATTTGCCGCGAGATATTCGCCCTTGCCGTGAGCGCGAAGTCATCCCTGATTTCGTAGGTCACCACCAGGCCGGCCGGACCTACCGCGCGCAAGAGCGCCATGGTCAACGCACCAGATCCCGTACCGGCCTCAAAGACTCGAGCTCCCGGATAGACATCAGCCCACATCGGTATGATCGCGAGATCCTTGGGGTAGAGGACCTGCGCCCCTCTGGGCATTTTGAGCACATAGTCCCCGAACGTCGGTCGAAGCGCCACCATCTTCTTGCCGCCGGAAAGTGTTACGATAGTCCCATCAGGGCGACCGATGATGGTATCGTGCGCGATCTTTTGGCCGCTGAACTGATACGTCTCTCCCGCTTTGAGAGTGAGGGCATATTGCCGTCTTTTGTGATCGACGAGATGAATTCGTTCGCCGCCGGACAAACTGGACATGGTCGGCATTCTAGGAGGTTCGTTCCTCCGTTTGCAACCAAGCGCTATTCCCTGATAGGGTACCAAACGGGTCATAAGTTCCTCTCACTATTGATGTTTTTTGCGATGACTCGTGATGCCCAAGAAACGAGAACGTCGTTAGCTCCAGTCCTCCTCAAGGTAGTCGTAGGACTGGTCTTCGCCGTTTGCCCAACGCTCCTTGGGTACTCCGCTCACGCAAGAGAAATGGTCATCGCGAACTACGAGGGGGTCATCAACCCCGTCGCGGCGGAATACGTGCGCGATGCGCTCGATTTTGCGCAATCTGCAGGGGCCGAGGCCTTGATTTTGAAGCTCGACACTCCTGGAGGATTGGATACCTCCATGCGGCTGATCATCAAGGACGTGACAGGTTCACCTTTGCCGGTAATCGTGTTCGTCTCTCCATCAGGTGGGCGCGCCGCTTCAGCGGGCGTGTTTATCACCATGGCGGCCCATGTCGCCGCCATGGCGCCGGGCACCAACATCGGGGCAGCGCATCCGGTCGCCATGGGCGGTGGCGAGATGGATAACACGATGAAGGAAAAGGTAGAAAACGACTCGGTTGCCTACATCAAGAGCCTTGCGGAACAGCGTGGCCGCAATGTGGCATGGGCCGAAGATGCGGTCCGTAAGAGCGTGTCCGTGACGGAGCAGGAGGCCTTGAAACTCAAAATCATCGATGTGGTGGCCGAAGATATTCCTAGTCTGCTGAAGCATCTGCAGGGTAGAAAGGTTGTTCTCCCTCATGGATCAGTCACGTTCTCTAGCGAACCTCATACCCTGAGGGAATTTCCGATGGGTACGCGTCTCGAGTTGCTGAAAACTCTGAGTGATCCGAATATTGCCTATCTGCTGATGTCCATCGGAACGATCGGGATTATGGCCGAGCTCTACAGCCCCGGAGCGATCCTGCCCGGCATCATTGGAGCGATCAGCTTGATTCTGGCGTTCTATTCTCTTCAGTCTCTCCCCGTCAACTATGCAGGCGCACTCCTGGTGATACTCGGCGTCGTGTTCCTTCTGCTCGAAATCTCCGTCACCAGCTATGGCCTGCTCGCATTGGGAGGCTTGACCGCCATGACACTGGGAGGTCTGTTCCTCATCAAGAATGAAGCGCCTTATCTCCAAGTGTCGCTGTCGTTCTTGTTGCCCACCGTCATGGCGGTCGGCTCCCTAGCCGGTGTCGCCGCCTGGTGGGCCGTCAAGGGGGCTCACGGGAAACCGATCACCGGAGCTGAGGGAATGATCGGATCGATTGGGATCGCGAAGACAGACCTGAATCTACGCGGTCAGATCACCATCCAGGGAGAGATCTGGGAGGCGGTCAGCCACACACCCATTCGTCAAGGCGAGGCCGCAGAGGTGATGTCCATCGAGGGGCTGACACTGCATGTCGCCCCCGCTCACAAATCTGATTGACCCAAGAGAAGGAGCCATCATGTCATTCTTGATGCCAGTCATCCTATTGGGTGCGCTGCTGTATGCCAGCTTCAAACGCGTGATGGAATACGAACGTCTTGTGGTGTTCGTCCTCGGCAAGTTTCACACGGTGAAAGGGCCGGGAATCAGATTGGTGATCCCTGCCCTTCAGCAGATGGTCCGGGTGAACCTCCAAACCGTCACGATGGAAGTCCCGTCGCAAGACGTCATCACACGGGACAACATTTCCGTCAAGGTGAACGCCGTCATTTTCCTCAGAGTGGTTGATCCCCAGCGAGCCGTGCTCGCCGTGCAAGATTATCTGTACTCCACCTCCCAGGTCGCCCAGACGACTCTGCGGAGCGTCCTGGGCCAAAGCCAACTCGACGACTTGTTGGCGAAACGCGACGACATCAACGCGGAGCTGCAGCGAATCATCGACCAGCAGACCGAGCCCTGGGGTGTCAAGGTCGCTGCTGTCGAGGTCAAAAACGTGGATATCCCTCAAGACATGCAACGCGCGATCGCCCGGCAAGCTGAAGCCGAGCGGGAACGGCGGGCCAAAATCATACACGCCGAGGGTGAGTTTCAAGCGGCGCAGAAACTGGCTGAAGCCGCAAACGTCATCAGTCAAAATCCTGCCGCGCTTCAATTACGATACCTCCAAACACTTGTCGAGATTGCGGGAGAGAAGAATTCGACCACGATCTTCCCCATCCCGGTCGATACACTCGCGCCGTTCATGAAGGGGTTGTTGTCAAAATAGTGTTGCATTTCCATGGAACCGCTGGCGCCGATCCCACAGTGGTGCCGCATATGTGCGACAGTTTTCCCTAGAGATTCTCATTAGCCTTATCTAATCTTTCTGGTTTTTCGAGACGATCTCTCCTCCCGTTTCTCATCTTCAATCCAGCATACGTTTTGCTTCGTATTATCACCACGAACAGGCGCATAGGGACGAATCTTCTCAGTCGAAATCGGCTCTAACGGTGAGAGAAGATGTTTAACCACATCACAAAGGGTGACGCGATGAAAGAAGAACTTCGGGTCGCTGAGAGAATAGACGTACGGAAACCGTTCATCTCCGATGTCGATGCCGATGACGCCAAGGCGAGTGGCATGCTTGGTATGATCGGGCGTGCGGAGGCCGAAGAGTCGGTTGCGGAGAAGAAGAGTCAGGCCGCCATGCGGGCGGTCCAGGGAACGAGCCCGTTCCTTCTGGAGGCTCTCTATTTTCGTTCGTTTGGTAAACGCGGGCTCTTGACTCGAGAAGAAGAGACGGCTATTGCGAAGCGTGTCGACCAGGGGACGCGCCGTATCCGCGCTGCGTTGCGTCAAGCCGCACGGACTATTGTGAAGTCTAAGCAGTCGTCGGGGCTTGCGGAAACCGTGAAGGTCCTTCAAATGATCAGGCGTTTGAGCGGACTTTCCGCTACCGCCCTAGACAACGTAGAAAGGCTCCTGGGGGCGGCTGTGGAGTCGCCGGAACCGGACGCGAAGCTTCCAACCGGCACGGCGAAACAACTGAAGACGGTGCTGCATGAAATTCGTACTGCCAGAGTGGTACTGGAACAAGGCAAAGACGAGCTCGTACGATGCAACCTGCGCTTAGTTGTTGATGTCGCAAAACACTACACGGGAAGAGGGTTGACCCTGCTGGACCTCGTGCAAGAGGGCAACATCGGGCTCATGAAAGCTGCCGAACGATACCAGTATCGGAAAGGATTCAAGTTCAGCACCTATGCAACGTGGTGGATACGACAAGGCATCACTCGGGCGCTCGCGGATCAAGCAAGAACGATTCGTATTCCGGTGCACCAAACCGAGGCCTCGCATCGAATCCTCCGTGTGACGCGGAGACTGGGACAGCAGTTTGGACGACCTGCCCGGCTGGACGAAGTGGCTCATGCGTTACGCATGAGGCCGGAACGGCTCCAAGAAACCGTCCAAGCATTTCAAGAGCCGGTGGCCTTGGAGACTCCGATCGGGGATGGAGACACCCAGTTCGGCGATATGATCCCTGACCAGCAGGCCGTGTCACCCGACGCTCATGTGCACCGAGGTGAGCTGACTCATCAGCTGGACCGAATCCTGGGTACGCTGACACCGCGAGAGCAACTGGTGATCCGTCTCCGATTTGGAATCGGCTACGATGAAGCCAGCACTCTTGAGCAGGTCGGCCAAAGCTTGTCCGTCACACGCGAGCGTATTCGTCAGATTGAAGCGAAGGCGCTCAAAAAACTCAAGACTCCCGCAATCAAGGAGCTCTTCGCCGCCATCAAGTAACCCTCTGCACTGTAGCAGGTCCGAGGGAGGCTTTCCTGCCCTCGGATCTTGACCTTCCTCTTTCCAGTCAGTTGTGTAACAATGATGTCCTCCGCGCGGAGCCCATGGCTCCTTTTCGTATCCGCGACCACGTACGGTGGACGTTGTCCGGCGGTTCGTCTCGTTCATGGAACGACCTGTCACTATGTGCGACCTCGTCGGTCTTGATAGCCCTATACTTTCTTCCTTTCACTCTCATCGCGATCAAGATACTCTCGTGGACATATTTTCCGACCCTGTCCCCTATCTCACCGCGTGGGACCTGCAATCGCGCGTACACAACGAACGCATCCTCGATCGCCGACCGGACACCCTGTTGATTCTTGAGCATTCGCCTGTCTATACGCTAGGACGCAGGACACGCGTATCAGACTGGGGTGGGAATACGGCAGCCTTGTGCGAGAACGGAGCGGAAGTCGTCCAGGTGAACCGTGGTGGGTCCGTCACCTTTCATGGCCCGGGACAGGTCGTCGTGTACCCGATCTTGAAACTTCGCCGGTATGCCGCAGGTGCGAAGCAATTCGTGTGGTTACTTGAGGAGGTCCTCATTCGTGTGCTTGAGCGCTGGAACATGACAGGCGTTCGTATCGTCGGCAAACCCGGCGTGTGGGTCATGCAGCCGTCCCCGAAGAAGATCGGTTTCGTCGGCGTGCGAATCCAACATGGCGTGACGTTACACGGGGTGTCCCTGAACGTAGATCTCGACTTGGCCCCGTTCCGTCATATTCACCCATGTGGATTTCCCGATTGTTCCGTGACATCCATGGCGGAAGTGTCCGACGAGGCTGTCCCGGTTGAAACCATCAAACAGCAACTTGCTCAAACCTTCGCGGCGATATGCTCTTCAAGCTCCCTCCGCATGTCGAACACGCAAGGACAAGAAACCGCTCAAGACGATCAAGAAGGAGATCTATGCAGGAACTTTTGACGCCGACCTTTCGCCTGGCCGTTTCGCAATTTGATCAGGCCGCGAAGGCCATGCAGCTGGACCCCAATCTCCACGAGCGCCTGAAGCTCCCGCAACGTTCGCTGGTGGTCAGCCTCCCCGTCCGGATGGACGACGGTCGGGTTGAGGTCTTTGCCGGCTACCGCGTACAGCATGACTCGTCGCGCGGGCCTTCGAAGGGAGGCATCCGCTACCACCCCGACGTGAACCTCGGCGAGGTGGCGGCGCTGGCCATGTGGATGACGTGGAAATGCGCCCTCGCCGGCTTGCCCTATGGCGGAGCAAAAGGCGGAATCGCCGTATCGACCAAGCAATTGTCCCGCGCCGAATTACAGCGATTGACCAGGCGATATACGGCCGAAATTTTCCCGCTCATCGGCCCGGACAAGGATGTGCCGGCGCCGGACGTGGGGACCGATGCACAGGTCATGGCGTGGATCATGGACACGTACAGCCAGCAAGTCGGGTACGCCGTGCCCGGAGTTGTGACCGGGAAACCGCTGTCTCTCGGCGGCAGTTTAGGTCGTGAAGAAGCCACAGGTCGAGGGGTCGTCTATGTCACACTGGAAGCGCTCCGTCATTTGAAGCTGTCGCTGGAGAATGCGACCGTCGCCATTCAAGGGTTCGGAAACGTCGGCTCTCACACCGCTCGCATCATGCAGGAGCACGGTGCGCGCGTGATCGCCGTCAGCGACGTCACCGGAGGTCTCTACAGCGAGAAGGGACTGGACATCGTGCGTCTTCTCCGTCGTGATCCCAACCAGCCGCTCCATGAAACGAAACTCGGAGACACGATCACGAACGAGGAATTACTTCAATTGGAGTGCACCGTGCTCGTTCCTGCCGCACTGTCCGAGCAGATCACCGATCGCAACGCGAATTCCCTGAAGTGCCGGATCCTATCCGAAGGAGCCAACGGGCCGACAACACTCGAGGCCGATCGCATTCTGGCGGACAAAGGGATATTTGTGATTCCGGATATTCTCGCAAATTCCGGCGGGGTCATTGTCTCATACTTCGAGTGGGTTCAGGATCTTCAGCGGTTCTTCTGGAGCGCGGCGGATATCCAACATCGGCTGCAGGCCATCATTACCTCCGCTTTTCATCGCACTCTTCATTTCTCATCGGAACGCCGGGTTTCAATGCGCATGGCGGCGCTCATGAGCGGCATCGACCAGGTCGCTCAAGCCCACCTCCAGCGCGGATTATACCCATAGACTGCGCACCCGTTGGATCTCCGTTCGATCTTGATCGCTGACTCGCGTGCTTGCCACGCAATCGATTGGTACGTTAGGGTGATGTTCACCGGCAGGACGAAGGAGCATCTCATGACGCGACGCGCGATCGAAACAGCGTGGGAACAGCACTGCTCCAACGGTTGGCCTCAATTTTCGAGTCCGCACCAAGGGCAATTGATGACACTCGACACGGTCATCAGCGGTTGCGTGGTCTACTACCTCGACAGCACCGTTGATCTCGACGACCAACGGATTGCCATCGTGAAGGATTGCCTACGGGATCTTGATGATTTAACGGCTGAGCTGGAAGCTGACTGTCTTCCCTACTTTCGTTGCCTTCGCGAGCTGGGTGAAATGTTGCTGAACGTAGAGACATCGCCATGATCTGCCTCAATGCGCGAGGCGGACCCTCTCACCTACTACGACGGTTCCTTGCAGATTCAGCAGTTCGTTCGTTAAAATAGCCTGACTTTTCAAGCCCATCGCATGAATGACCACTCGAATACATCATTGATTCTGGTGCACCTCGCAGCGGACGCATTATGAAAAACAATCTGCCTCGGACCGTCATCATGATTTTCCTGGGCCTCTTCGTGTCATGGTCTTCGGTTTATGCCGACCAGTATGAGTTGAGTCAGACTGATGTCACCGAACCCAAGAGTATTTCCAGCCTGAATGTCTCGCTCTTTGGGGTCAAGCTTGGCGACTCGGAAAACAAGGCCGTCGAGACGCTGATGAAAAAGCACATTTCTGGAATTCGTGCGGAACAGGAAGCCACATTCATCTTCCTTCTCGACCAACGCAAACCAACCGGGCCGATGGCCGGAGTCCGAATCCAGGACGGCAAGGTCGATCTGCTCTTCATCAACAATCGCTTTGCGTTCAAGACGAGAGGCGTCTTTCGGCACGTTCTTGACAGCGAAAGCCCCGATGAGATTCGAAAATTGCTCGGACAGGAAGAGTACGGCGACGAGAACGTCATGGGGGCCATCCTTGCTTATGACAAACAAGGTTTCCAAGTGAACTACCTCGGCAAGGACGTCAATATCGAGTTCGCATTGCCTCACTGATCTCTCCTGACGGCGCCTCAGCCACCACGCGGCTGTCCAGCGGCCGGCCATGATATCGCTCCGGCTTCACAGCCGTCTCATGAAATTCTTGTTACGCCAACGTTTGCGAAGAGCTGTCGACCGGAGAAACTGGGCCCCCGGGGGATTACTGAATTGTATTGGTCAGACGGAAGCCGTAATCGATCAAGCTTTTTGCGGTGGTCCACCTGCGGTTGGAGTTCAGGATAACCAGCAGCAAGTCGGTCTCGTTTTGAGACACTTTGGCAATCAAGCATCGGCCGGCTTTTGAGGTGAATCCCGTTTTCACCCCCTCCACACCGGGGATACGACCGAGGAGGCGATTCGTATTGCGTAGCACGTACGTCCGGTAGCCTCTCACAGGGGTGATGATCTCCCGTTCTTCTTTTACAACTTCCCGAAACACGGCATTCCGCATCGCGACTTCGCTCAGCTTCGCAAGATCTTCGGCCGTCGAGTAGTGATCCGATCCGTCAAAACCACATCCGTTGCTGAAATGAGTATCGTGTAGGTCCAGCGCGGTCGCCTTAGCATTCATCAACTTGACGAACTGCTCCTCGCTTCCGCCCACATGTTCTATCGCCGCCAGACAGGCATCATTGGCGGAAACCATCATCATGGCCTTCAGCAGATCCTTCAGCCGATACACCTCTCCGACTTTCAAGCGAAGATGCGTCTTGGGAGCACGAGCCGCATTCTTACCGACCGTGACCAGATCATCGAGTCGCCCATCTTCAAGGATGATGAGACCCGACATGATCTTAGTCAGGCTGGCAGGCGAGAGACGTTTTTTGACGTCGTATTGGTAGAGAACCCGCCCAGAGCTCAAATCTTTCAGGAGAATACTGTGGGCCGGGATCCGTTTCCAGTGCAGCGCTTTCGGCGCATAAGAGACGGGGAAACTCATCATCCCCCAGGGAGTGATCTCTTTTCCCCAGACCGGAACGACCGACAGTCCACTCAGCGTGATGGAGAGGACCGCAAGAAGAGCACACTGTAAGCCGAATCGGCACCGTTGCAGCCGACGACTGGGCCAACAGTCCTTCCGTTTCACTCCCAACCGCCTATCGCTTAGAAGGTGAAGGACTCCCGAACCTTATCGCCTTTTCGCCCACTATCGATGACCTTGTGAAAAAACCGAAGGAGATCTGCGAGGTCGATCCAAAACCCGCAATTGAGGCATCGAGCGTAAATTCTGCGGTTGATGAGGGTATAGTGGCGCTCCACCATCATAAATCCTCTGCACTTCAAACACTGCATACATGTCTCGCTCTCTCCAGGTTACCGCAGACGGTTCATGATTAATGCAACACACCCGGCCAGTAAGCCCCCCCCGATCAACGTCGTGCCGAAATGCACAAGCACGTTCGTACCTCCAGCAGGTTGGGTTCCTTCCCATAAATCTCGCACCCCGCCCTGGACCATCAAGACGGAAAGGGTCATCAAGGCCCCAATCATAAACCACCATGCGAATGAACGAAGCGCCATCCTTAAGCCTGTCAATCTGCTCGGCTATATCCCACAGCAAATCTAGCGAAGGCCCCCCAGGCTGTCAAGAATAGATGGCGATCCTTCCCCGCCTAATCCTGTGCTTGCGCCTTTATGACCGCTTTGAGGCCTTTGTGGAGGAAAATCGAGACGCTCCCGCTGCCATTATCGGCAATGGCCAGGCCTGGTTCCTCTACCCCGGTAGTCGTCACGCGAAAGAAGGACAGCGCGAACGGGCCGGCCTTGGTGCGGTAGTTTCTCGGCGGGTAGTGAAAGGTGCCGTCGCCTTTCCCAAACACAATCGACAGGTCATTTGATTGAAGGTTCACGATTGCCACATCCACTAAATTATCGCCGTTGAAGTCTCGCGCCAGTCCGAAATTCGGACCCGCATCCGCGCCTGAATCTTTACCCGGTCGAAATGTCGCATTGCCGTTGCCAAGGAACGTCGTAAAGCAGTCCTTTTCTCCATTGATGACCAGGAGATCGCTATGACGATCGTTGTTAAAGTCCGCAAAACTTACGCTAAGAGGTCGATGCCCCGTCCGGTAATCCTTGGGGGCTCTGAAGGACCCGTCGCCGTTGCCGAGCCAAACGGAGACGGCGTTCGACATCGGTCCGCCGTTGGTCACAACCAGGTCCTGCTTCCCATCGGCATTGAGATCAGCCAAGGCCACCGATGTTGGGGTATCTCCATGTTCATACTGCGCGCCACGACGAAATTCACCGGTTCCATTTCCGAGAAAAACTTTGATCTTGTCGTTTCGCAACGCCGCCACAAGATCGGCATGCCCATCACCGTTAAGGTCGTCCGTTGCCAGAGCGACCGGCGTTCGATGGACGGGATACCGTTGACCTTCTTCGAATCTCCCCTGCCCGTTTCCCAAGAGCAGCGCGATTTCATCGCTGCCGGAGCACGCCAGCGCAACATCGGCATGCCCGTCCTCATTGAAGTCACCCATCGCAAGGGCCCGTGGCTCCTGACAGACATGGAGCTGAATTTGATCTTTGAAGGTGCCGTCGCCGTTGCCCAAGAGTATCGAAATGGTATTGCTCGCGATGTTTGTGGTCACAACATCCGTCAATGAGTCGTGATTAAGATCTCCCGTTGTAACGGTGGTAGGATTCTTGCCGACTTTGTAACTGGCAAAATAATAAAAGGGGTCCGGTGGGGTATAGGGTTCGGTCTTGGTGCAAGCCCAGAGGCCACCACCGAAAAGAAGACACAGTAACGTTAAGCGGACCATGATCTCGACTGAACAGGATGGTTTTTTCATGAAGCTTGGCACGTATCCACGATGCCTCGGTCAGATGGTCGACGAGACTTGAGCTATTCAAGCCGGCCGCATAGTATACAAATGCAACCTTCTCCCTCGCAACGTGCGCGAACGTGGTATCAGGCTTTGAATTTCACTCACTGCTTGCGTTATGATGCCTCGTTGTTTGTCTGGAGGAAGATCATGAGCAATATTGTGAACATCGACATTACCATGTACGGGATCGCGGAAGTGCTCTACTGGTGTCTTGAGAGGAATAAAGGGCGCATATCAGGCGTCGATACGCCTGGCTTCAAGAAGATGCAAGAGTTACTGGCTCAAAAGCCACAGTCCGGCGACTACTTTGTACTGGATCAGTTCTGGAAGAAGAAGGTGACGTTAGGCTTGACCGAGGAGGAAGTCGGCACAATCGATCGTTGTCTCTACGATATCCCCAACTTCGACAACGAGCCGCTTCCTCAGATTCGGCACAAATTCTGGCCCCAGCAGGCTGCAAGCCACTAGGACTCGGGCCAGGGTTGGGGGTGCTGCTCTCGATGACAGGGCCGAATGGAACGGTCGGGATTGAGTCCAGCGATCAGAGGGTTCCTTCGCCTTTGAGATACCTGCGAAAGCGATCCATAAGCTCCGCTCCCAGCGTTCCTCCTTCCGGCTTCTTGGTCGAAGGATCGGCAAAGTGCCCACGAATTTCCTGGAGACGTTTTCCAGCCTGATCATTTCCCTGTAGGCGCTTTGTTTTCTGGAGGGCGGTCTCAAACGCCTCGAACGTCAATTCCTGATATCCGAAGGAACGGATGCGCTTGACGGCTTTCATCATGGCCTGATTTCGAAACGTCGTCAGGTGATCGGAGTCGATCTCCTTCAGTCCCAACTTTCGCGCTCGCCGCTCGGCGGCTTTTCTGATTCCACTGCGCACGAAATCAGGAGATGTCTGGAGCCGCTTCCACGCCTCATCCGACCAAGCGACTCGTGCTTGAGGCGCATTCCACAAGTCCTGTAGAGCCGATTCATCAATGAGCGTCAGGTGCTTTTCCCTTGCCAGATCTTCGGTGTCACGCTTCAGCATGTCCGTGACAAAATCTAGGGCAATGGGAGGCGACCCCTTCACTTTCTCTTCGAGTCGCGAACGGGCCCCCTCCGTCCACACCATAGCCGGCCCAACCTCGTCATGAAGCTCGCCGAGCGCTTCAACTTTTTCAAATAACTCGACGTTCACCTCCAGGTGTCCCCGTTCTCTTGCGATCTCCTCCGCGATCTGTTTGATCATGGCGCGCATAAATTCAGGGATCGTGGCCAACCGTTCTTTCGCTGCGGCGGTCCATGGAAGGCGACCACCTGCCATCTCCTCGACGGCAGATGCCATTCCGTCTTCACCCCCCATACGCCCCATCATCTGGCTCTTAAACTGGTCGAGAATTTCTTCCGTAATCGTTTCATACCCTAATTCTCGCGCTTTCTTTTCGGCCAACCGACGAACCATACCGCGCAAGAAGATAGGAGCGCGTTCCATGCGTTTCAGCGCGCCATCAGTCCAGCGAATTTCCGTTGTCGCAGAATCCTGAGAATCCGACATCACCCTGAGCCCTCTGTCAGTAAGTTACTCGCGTTACTGATTGAGTAATTCTTTCAACTCTTTACCGGCCTTGAAAAAGGGAACCCGCTTGGCCGGGACTGCCACGGTTTCACCTGTCTTTGGGTTACGTCCTTCTTTCATTCGTCTGGCCCGCAGGCGAAAGCTTCCGAACCCACGAATCTCCGTCTTGTCCCCGTTTTTCAGTGAATCCCGCACACAATCGAAAATCGTGTTGACGACGACTTCCGCCTGCCGCTTGGTCAACGTGGTGACTTGCTCGGAGACTCGCTCAATGATCTGCGCCTTGGTCATGTCCGCTTTCCTCCGCTTGGGTGATCACTGCGCCTGACTGAAGACGCTTAAAAGGCCATAAGGTATTTCAACCCGACCCCTGGATGAACGTCCAATTTTGGAAACATCATGCTGAGCTTGGAATCAAGGAGTTCTCGAAGAGAAAACCGCCGCCGAGGCTCAACGACTTTGGGTTCTCCTTCGATCCCGACGACGTCCGCAGCCAGCTGAATGGCTGTCTCCAGATCTCCCAGTTCGTCGACCAATTTCGCTTCCTTCGCTTGACGTCCGGTGAAGATACGGCCATCCGCCAACACTTGAGCCGCACGGAGTTCCATCGAACGGCCTTCGGCCACGGCTTCGATGAACTGCTTGTGGACATCATCCATCACGGTTTGCAGCAACCCTCGTTCTTCCGCGCTCATCTTTCGTAGGGGAGAGCCCACGTCCTTGTATTTTCCGCTTTTGATGATCACCCCTTCGACGCCGATTTTCTGCAATAAGCCTTCCAGGTTGGCCGTTTCCATGATGACGCCGATACTCCCCGTGAGCGTCCCTGGATTCGCCACGATTCGATCCGTCGCAGCCGCAATATAATACCCACCCGATGCCGCCACGCTCCCCATGGACGCGATGACCGCCTTATTGCTTTTGTTTCGCACCCGCTTGACCGCGTCATGAATCTCTTGCGACGGCACCACGCCGCCTCCAGGAGTATCGATGCGAAGCACGATCGCCTTGACGGAAGGATTCTCGCTGAATCGTTTGAGATCCACCACGGTGGCCTGTGAATCCATGATCACGCCCTCAATCCGAATCAAGGCGATACGATCCTCCGTGGAGAAATCGATGTCCGTGAAGAAGAGATTCATCAACACGACAGTCCCCACGACCGCCGCAAACAGCCAGAACATTCTGCGGAACGGGCGACGCCTTTGGGGGCGTTCGCCCTGTGCTAAGTCATCCACCGTTTCACACAGCCTGTTTCAGTAGATCGGCGCCATCTATTCTTGATCGTCCGATTGTGTGCGTTTCCGGCTCTGCTTCGCGGCACGACCGAGGCTTTGATCAAGCACGCCTTGCGATGAATGATAGTCATCGACCTGTTTGCGCTCCCAATCAAGTTGCTGGTCTCGAAGGCTAAGGGCGATCTTGCGCTCTTCCCGATCGACTTTGATTATCTTCGCCGTGACATCGTCTTGCAACTTAAACTTTTCTTCGAGCTTCGCGGAGGGCTCCAGCCCGGATTCGCTCACGTGGATCAATCCCTCAACATCGCCGTCAAGCTCGATGAAAATCCCGAAATCGGCAACCTTTGCCACCTTGCCGGTCACTGAGTCGCCGACATGATATCGCGACGGGATCGCCTCATCCCAAGGATCGCGCGCCAACTGTTTGTAGCCAAGCGACAATCGCTCTTTCTCTTTGTCGATACGTAACACCACCGCTTCCACTTTTTGCCCTTTTTTGAACAGTTCGGACGGATGCTTAATATGCTTCGTCCATGACATGTCGGAAATATGGATGAGGCCGTCGATGCCCTCCTCGAGTCCCACAAAGGCGCCGAAATCCGTCAAACTCTTCACCTTGCCCTCGATGCACGTCCCGATCGGATACTTGTTTTCGATCATGTCCCACGGATTGGGGGCTGTTTGCTTCATCCCCAATGAAATCTTGCGGCTGGCCGGATCGACATTCAGCACCGCCGCTTCGACCTGATCACCGACCGCAACCACTCTCGACGGATGTCGCACTTCGTGCGTCCAGGACATCTCCGACACGTGCACCAATCCCTCCACGCCTGGCTCGAGCTCCACGAATGCTCCATAATCCGTCAAGCTGACCACACGCCCGCGGACTCTTGTGCCGATAGGATATTTACCGGCCACGTTCGTCCAAGGATCAGCGGTCTTTTGTTTGAGCCCGAGAGAAATTCGACCGGTCTCTCGATCGTATTTCAAGACCGTCACCTCAGCTTTATCTCCTACCGTAAACAGCTCTGAAGGATGGCCCACTCGCCCCCAGGACATGTCGGTGATATGCAGCAATCCGTCGATCCCACCAAGGTCGATGAATGACCCGTAATCGGTAATGTTCTTGACCGTCCCTTGAATCAATTGGCCTTCCTTCAGGGTGGCCAACGTCGTCTGCCTCTTTTTATCCCGTGTTTCCTCGAGCAGCACCCGCCGCGAGACCACGACGTTCCCTCGCCGATGGTTGATCTTGATGATCTTCAAGGGAAAGGTCTTTCCGACAAGGCCATCCAGGTCTCGGACAGGGTGCAAATCGATCTGCGAGCCCGGCAAGAATGCCTTCACGCCGATATCGACCATCATGCCGCCCTTGATGCGTGAGACAATCTTTCCCTCGATGCTCTTTTCCTCTTTATAGAGATTCTCGAGTTCTTCCCAAATCTTCATCTTGTCGGCTTTTTCCTTGGAAAGCACGAGATTTCCGTCCGCATCTTCACATTCCTCGATGTAGACCTGAAGCCGATCGCCGATCTTGAGGTTGTCGAGTTCCTCCGACGAAAAATGATCGCGAGGGATCATGCCCTCAGATTTGTAGCCGATATCGACGACGACCTTATCCTTGGTCTGGGCCACCACGCGACCCTCGGTGATCGTCCCTTCCTCCAAGTTCCGGAAAGTCTCCTCGTACAATGCGGCCAAGGCGTTGCGGTCTAGCTGAGCATCGCTGCTGTTGGATACCGTCCCCATATGAACGTCCTACTCTTCCGACTGTTGTCGGGTGCTGATGGTGAAATTACCGACCTCACTCAGCATTGTGAGCATCGGCAGTCCGCCGGTTCGACGTACCTGCATCCAGATTGCCTTTGCCGTGGGGAACAGGAACTTGACCCAAAGCTGCAATCTGCTCGATCACCGTCCGGCTGACCTGTTGATAAAACTGTTTGGTAGCTGCCCTCTCTTGTTGCTTCTCGACTTCGAATTGAATGGGATCCCCGAATCGTACCGTTACCGGACGCAACCGCGGCCAGGAAGCGCCCGGCGGCAGGACGTCAAAGGTCCCCTTGAGATACGCCGGGACGACCGGACAGCCGGTCTGCGAGACAATGACTCCAATACCCGCCTTTGGCTCCCGCAAGTGGCCATCATGACTGCGGCTGCCTTCCGGGAAAATAACCACGACTTTTCCCGCTCGAATCAGATTAATCGCCTTACCGAACGCCTCGCGATCGAGGCGACCGAGCCGCACCGGGATCCAGCCCAATGCCCGCAATAGGCCGTTCACCACAGGGATCGGGAACAAATCATTCCGTCCCAAGTACCAAGCCCTTCGATTCAGCCCGCAGCCAAGCAGGGGGATATCGAGGTAGCTGGCATGATTCGCGGCGATCAGCAACCCTCCGGTGCGAGGGACCCGTCCTTCGACTCGATACCGGAAACACAACCATCCGATGGCCCTGGCCAACCCCCACAGGAATCCATAGATGATCCCGCTCACAACTCGGCCGACACAGCCGTCATCATTTGTTCCACCACCTGCTCAGGGCTGAGCAGAGAGGTGTCGATCAGTCGCGCGTCAGGCGCCGAAACCAGCGGGTCGATCGAACGGGTCCGATCTCGCGTATCTCGCGCCGATAGGTCTCGATACGTCGCCTCAATCGCCCCTCCACGACCTGCAGCTACGAGCTCGCGGTGCCGTCTCTCCACTCGGATGCTGGCATCCGCATCCAAGAAAAATTTGTGCGATGCGGTGGGGAATACTCTCGTGCCGACATCGCGCCCTTCGGCAACCACCGAACCTCGCTGGCCGATTTGACGCTGGATCGGCAACAACCATTCGCGGACCTCCGGAATGGCCGATACGATAGACGCGGCGGCAGTCACCTCTGGGGTACGGAGATCCCCTGTGACATCAATGCCATCGATCAGTACCTGCACCGCCCCATTCTGAAATTCCATCTGGAGGGAGGTCACGGGCAAGAGCGTCACCACCTGTTCACGGTCCATGGGTTGTCTGCCTGCCTGTAATATTTTCCATGCGACGGCACGGTAGAGGGCCCCCGTATCAAGATAGAGACACCCTAAACGAGCCGCCAATAACCTGGCCACTGTACTCTTACCCACTCCAGCCGGTCCATCAATCGCAACGATCACGACTCACCTGCCTGTTCACGCACACGAACGCGTCATCGAGCGCTCACGAGTTGCGCAAGTACTCCTTCAAAGTCGGGAAACGACGTGCCTACACACCCGGTGTCTGCGATCGTCATGCTTCGTTCCGCGGTAAGACCGCCGATCGCAAGAGACATGGCGACCCGATGGTCTCCGTGGCTCTGCGCCGAGACCGCAGCAATCAGGCGCCCATTTTCTCCAGCTTGCCCTAACCCTCGAATGAACATACCATCAGGACGCTCCTCTATTTGGACCCCCATGGCTCGCAATTCGCCGCTCATGGTCGCGATCCGATCGCTCTCTTTGACCCTCAGCTCTTCGGCGCCAGAAATCACGGTATCTCCATCCGCCACTGCGGCAGCCACGCACAGCGCGGGAAATTCATCGATCGTTTTCGGAATCAGTTCGGAGCCGATGGCGACCCCTTTCAGCGGAGCAGACTGGACCCGGAGATCTCCCACCGGTTCGCCGGCCTCTTCCCGGCGGTTCAACACCTCAATATCGGCGCCCATCTTCTTCATAACGTCCAGCAGTCCGGTCCTGGTGGGATTCAGGCCGACATGGCGAATGGTAACATCGGAGCCCGGTACGATCGTCGCCCCGACGATGAAAAACGCCGCGGCGGAGAAATCCCCCGGAATCGTCATGGGGACACCGTGCCATCCGACGGACGGTCGCCCTTGCAGAACCAGAGCCCCTGCTTCTCTCTTGAGTGGAATTCCGAAAAACTGGAACATCCGTTCCGTATGATCTCGCGACAAACTCGGCTCCTTGTAGCGAGTCTTCCCTTCCGCATACAACCCGGCAAGAAGGAGCGATGATTTGATTTGCGCGCTCGCCACCGGCGACGTGTAGTCGATCTCATGAAGCCCTGACCCGGTAATCGCGAGCGGGGCCAGCTCTCCGCCCTTTCGTCCACCGATGATCGCTCCCATTTGCCGCAACGGTTTAACCACCCGCCCCATCGGACGCCGTCTGATCGACTCATCGCCCGTGAGGACTGAGAAAAAGTCCTGCCCGGCCAAGAGACCGGTCAGGAGCCGAATACCCGTTCCTGAATTTCCGCAATCAATCGGGGCGTTGGGTTCAGTCAATCCCCAAAACCCCTTCCCATCAATCGTCAATTGGTCCGGTGTGTGCGTAATCGGAATCCCGAGACTCTGAAACGCCTTCATCGTGTTGAGGCAATCCTCCCCGTGGCAATAGCCTGCAATCGTACTCGGACCTTCGGCAAGGGCCGCGAGGATAATGGCTCGATGGGTAAGCGACTTGTCGCCGGGGACCGTGATCGTCCCTCTGAGTGGTCTTCCCGGCGTAATCGTCAAGGATGTCATGAATGACTCGGTGAGACGGTATTCAATTTCTCGCGCTCGCCTTTGGCCCGTTCGAGCGACTTCTCGAGACCGGCCGCATCTCCGTCCTGGAGCAGTTGCTTCAAGTCTTCCAATGCCTTCATGTATCGGTCGATATAGGACACCACATTCTCTCGGTTCCATAGAAAAATGTCGCGCCACATTTCCGGAGAACTTGCGGCAATCCTCGTGGTATCCCGCAAACCTCCACCGGAATGCCCAGCAAGATCAAGGGCAGGAAGCTGTTGATCACGCAGGTCGGCTAAGGCATTGATGAGCGCAAATGCCGCCACATGCGGCAAGTGACTGACCGCCCCGAGGATTTGGTCGTGGACATGCGGATCCATCGTCAAGACAATCGAGCCGGCCTCTTCCCACAACTGCGTCACCCGAGCCAGGGCGGTGGAATCGGTTCGCTTCGTCGGCGTCAAGATACAGCGCGCGCCTTTAAACAACCGATCCGATCCGGCAGCGACTCCGGTCTTTTCTTTCCCTGCAATGGGGTGTGCCCCGACAAAATGAACTCCGGCAGGCATCGCCGACTCCGACCGTTCGACCAACGTTCCCTTCACGCTCCCAACGTCGCTGACGATCGATCCGGGGGCGAGGCAATGCGCCCATTCCTGGAGATGACGCTCATACGTATCCACAGGTGCCGCCAAGACGACTAACTCCGCCTCACGCACCGCCTCGTGAGGATCGGCCACATATCGATCGATCGCGCCCAACGCCACTGCCGTCTTGAGATTGTCGATACGCCGCCCGACACCGACCACCTGATCGGCCAGCCCCTGTCGCCGGATGATCATGCCGAGCGATCCACCGATCAACCCCACGCCGATGATCGCCACCTGTCTGAAATGAACGGCCATCGATTTTAGAGTTCTCTCCCCACAGCTTTCGCAATATTTCTGAGGTCGCCCATGAGAGATTTGAACTTCGAAGGCTTGATCGACTCTTCGCCGTCGCACAACGCACATTCTGGATTCGAATGCACCTCGATCAGGAGTCCATCGGCCCCTGCTGCAACCGCGGCTTTTGACATCGGAGCGACAAGAGCCCACTTTCCGGTGGCATGACTCGGGTCGACAATGACGGGAAGGTGCGAGAGTTCTTTCAAGGTAGGAATAGCCGCAAGATCCAGCGTATTGCGATATTGCGTTTCGAATGTGCGGATGCCCCGCTCGCACAGCATGACGTTCTGGTTTCCGCGCGACATGATGTACTCGGCCGACAACAGAAACTCCTTGATGGTCGCGGACAGGCCTCGTTTCAGGAGCACCGGCTTGTCGTACGCGCCGACCTCCTTGAGGAGCTCGAAATTCTGCATGTTCCGAGCGCCGATCTGGATGATGTCCGCCTTTTCGAGAAAAAGCTCGATGTCCCGCGTGTCCAAAATTTCACTTACGACCGGCAATCCCGTCTGTTTTCTCGCTTCGACCAAATAATCGAGTCCCTCCCGGCCCAAACCTTGAAACGAATACGGTGAGGTTCTGGGTTTATAGGCCCCGCCGCGAAGAATCGAGGCTCCGGCTGCCTTCACCTCGCGGGCAATCCCCATCGTGAGCTCAAGACGTTCGACCGCACAAGGCCCTGCCATGATGGCCAGCTTTTTCGCGCCGATATCAACACCCCCGACGTTGATGATGGTTGCGTCCTTCTTAAACTCACGGCTGACCAATTTCCAGGGCGCCAGGATCGGCAGAACACTTTCCACGCCCGGGAGTGCCGTCAAGGGTTGGTTATGCAGGATTCGATCGTCGCCGATCACGCCGATGATGGTGCGTTCCTGACCGGTCGAGATCTGAGATTTCAGCCCCAAATCGCGCAGTCGATCGATAATGTGATCGACTTCACTTTCTGAGGCTTCTGGTTTCAAAACAATGATCATAATTCCCTCACTATTGGCTACCTTGCTCCGGCCAAGACTTTCTTGAATGCCTGGAGGAAGGCGGCGTTTTCGTCGGCCAGACCGATCGTGACGCGAAGCATGGTGCCTTCGATGTGCCGCACGATAATCCCTTCTCGCAGCAACGCCTCGAACACCGATCGACCGTCCCGTTGAGCATCAAAATAGAGAAAGTTGGTCTCACTCTGGATCGGAGTCACACCCAATGCGCGCAGTCCCTGTTCCAGCTGTTCCATGCCGGCTGCGTTGATCGCCCGACTCTTGGCCACATGTTCATCGTCCCCCAACGCCGCAAGCGCGGCGGTCTGGGCCAAACTGTTGGCATTGAACGGCGGCCGAATCCGATTCAAGAAGCCGATGATCTCCGATGTGCTCACCCCATACCCAATTCGCAATCCCGCCAGCCCATAGATCTTGGAAAACGTTCGTAATACGATTGCGTTCCGTCCCTGTTTCACGTAGGCCATCGCATCGGGAAATCGGGGATTGCGGACATACTCAAAGTAGGCTTCATCGAACACGACAATGGCATCTTCAGGCACTCGATCCATCAGCCGATCAACGGCTTCGGCCGAGACCATCGTCCCGGTGGGGTTGTTGGGATTACAGAGAAACACCAACTTCGTTCGAGGCGTGATCGCCCGCGCCATCGATTCCAGGTCGTGCGTCCAATCGACCAGGGGCACGACCACCGGCTTGCCGTGGACGGCGGTGACTTCCATTTTATAGATCACAAAGGTGTGATCAGCCATGACGGCTTCATCGCCGGGAGTCAAGAACGTTCTGGCCAACAGGCAGAGAATCTCATCTGAACCATTTCCTAAAATGACTTGGTCGCCGGCCACCTTCCACCGATCCGCAATCGCCTGGCGTAGTTGCGTTCCCCCGCCGTCGGGATATCGGTGCAGCGCAGCCTGCGCACCGCTCAATGCCGCCGTCGCCTTCGGCGAAGGTCCCAGCGGATTCTCATTGGAGGCCAGTTTGATCACTCGAGTGAGACCGAGTTCCCGCTGGAGTTCCTCGACAGGTTTTCCCGGAACATACGGGCTGAGTGATCGGATATCTGGGTGGACTTGCAATCCCATAATCAGGTGTGAACGGGGTACGACCCGAGTATTTTCATGAAGAGACAGCGTCCCTTGACTTCTTCTACGGCCCTACTGACCCGCTCTTCGTTGATATGCCCCTCGACGTCCACAAAAAAGATGTATTCCCATGCCTTTCGTTGGGACGGACGGGATTCAATCTTGGTCATGCTGATTCCGTGAGAAGCAAAAGGACGGAGGAGATCATAGAGCGCCCCCACTTTATCCTTTACCGAGAGCATCAAGGACGTCTTATCCTTGCCGGTCCGTTCCGAAGGCCTCTGCGACAGAATCAGGAAACGGGTGAAATTATTCAGATTATCCTCAATACGCGACTGAATGACTTTGAGCCCATAGAGCTGCCCTGCCAATTCCGATGCAATGGCCGCCGAGGCGGGCTCATCGATACAGAGTTCAGCCGCTCGGGCCGTACTGGCTACTTCGACCGCCGGGACATGCCGGAGGTTTGCTTCAAGCCAATTCCGGCACTGTGCAAGGGCATGCGGATGAGAATAGATCTTCTTCACGTCCTCCATCAACCCCGACTTCGACAAGAGATGATGGGAAACCTCTTGAAGAATTTCCCCGTAGATCAATAAGTTGGAATCGATAAACATGTCGAGCGTGTGATTCACGACACCTTCGGTCGTGTTTTCAATCGGCACCACTCCGAAGTTGGCTCGACCTCGCTCGACTTCGCTGAACACTTCTTTGATGCTGTAGACCGGCACATATTGAACGGACGATCCGAATTTCTGCATGCTGGCCATGTGCGTAAACGTCGCCCGCGGACCCAAATAGGCCACCTTCTGTGGCGACTCCAGCGAGAGAGAAGCCGACATGATTTCACGATACACGGACCGAATGGCTTCGCTCGGAAAGGGGCCGGTGTTGCGCTTCGTTAACCGGTCGACGATTTCAGCCTCGCGACCGGCGGTGTGGAGATTGGCTTCGGCATCCTTTTCTTTTTTGATCTTGCCGATCTCGATGACGCTCTTCGACCGCTCGTTGAGCAAGCGGAGGATCTCGTCATCGATCCTGTCGATTTCTTTACGATATTCCAGCATATCTCTTGGCATGGAGATCCTAGCCTCGGGCACCGGATCCGGGAGGATTTGTTTCATCCCCGCGAGGGAAGGGGGTCCCGCACAGACAATTGGGGAATTCTACAGGAACGATGGAAATTATTGCAAGGACGGTGCGGAGCTATCGGAAGCTCTCAAATGGTTGGAACGCTTACTTACATCAGAAACGGTGAAGACCGTTTAAAGTGGTCGTAGGCCGACCGAGTAACCTGGCGGCCTCGACCCGTCCGATCGAGGAAGCCGGCTTGGATGAGATAGGGTTCGTACACGTCTTCGATCGTGCCCTTGTCTTCCTGAACCGTTGCCGCCAGCGATTCGACACCGACCGGTCCCCCGTTGAACTTCTCGATGATGGCCAGGAGAATTTTGCGGTCCATGTCATCGAAACCGGCTTCGTCGATCCCCAGCCAAGCCAACCCTTCTTGCGCGACATGTTTGGTGATCTGTCCATCCGCTTTGACCTGAGCATAGTCCCTGATGCGCTTGATGAGCCGATTGACGATGCGTGGGGTTCCCCGCGCCCGGCGCGCGATTTCTGCCGCCCCATCGCGATGAATCTCGACGCCGAGCACCCCGGCAGACCTGACCACGATCGCTTCCAACTCGGCCGGCCCATAGAATTCCAGCCGATACACCAATCCAAATCTATCGCGAAGCGGCGAGGTGAGCGACCCGGCCCGCGTCGTCGCTCCCACCAGCGTAAAGGGCGGAAGGTCGAGTTTCACCGTCCTCGCGGCGGGACCTTGTCCGATGACCAAATCCAGTTGAAAGTCTTCCATCGCGGGATACAGCGCTTCTTCAACCGACGCGGGCAACCGATGAATCTCATCGATGAAGAGCACGTCATGCGCTTGGAGATTGGTCAGAATGGCCGCGAGATCGCCTGCATGGGCGAGGACCAACCCGGAGGTCGACCGTAAGGTCGCTCCCATCTCCCTGGCGATAATGTGCGCGATAGTCGTTTTCCCAAGACCGGGGGGGCCGTAAAAGATCGCATGGTCGAGCGCTTCTCCCCGTTGTTTGGCCGCTTCGATGCAAATCCGAAGCGACTCCTTCATTTTCTCTTGGCCGACGTACTCATCGAGCGTCTGAGGCCTGAGCACATTTTCCAAGCCTCGTTCTTCGTCCGTGGCGCGACTGGTCACCAGACGGTCGGTCATGACACGACACGCATCATTCTTTGCTCTCTTGAAACTGTTGATACTTTGGGGGAGGCGACAGCGCCCCCTGCCCTGGCTTGGCCGTACTCCCGCAATCGGGAGGACAGGTCATGAACCCTTGATTGGGGTCGGGCAAATTGGTTTCCATGTGCCGCAACTGGCACTGGCTCAGGCGACCGCCGTCGCTGTTTCCACAGCGCGCGGGAAGCGAGGAACTGCCGATTTCAGCGTACCCCTCGGGACATGCGCCACAGACCGCCAGCATATTGGCTCCTAACGGCACACATTCCACCAGTGTCGGATCGTCGTCTTTGCAAATCTCGGAAGATTGCGTCACCCCGGTGGTGGCATACCCGTCCGGACACTTCCCGCACGTCATTCGAATACTCTTGGGCTTCGGAGCCGCATCCGCAAAACCGGTTTCCGGAGCTGTCACGGCGGCCATCGCTCCAATGGCCGCAACACACATGAAAGGTCCGGCGAGATTCCCGACGTTCAACGGCATCATGCTTACCCCCTTGAAAGTTCCTTGAGGCCTTCGCGAATGAGGTCTTTCAACGCCAGAGAGCCTGCCGTGGCCTTCATCACACGTTTCAAGGCATCTTTGGCGTCCTGCGCGCGATAGCCTAAGTTTATCAGAGCCGAAAGCGCGTCCTCATAGGGTCCATCCGCGTCAGATGCCTCTGCCGCGGCGGCCTGGGGGTAAAGACCATGAATTCTGTCGATTTTGTCCTTCAGTTCCAGCGCAATGCGGCCGGCCGATTTCTTTCCGATACCGGGAACGGTGCCAAGCTTGTCGACGTCCTCGGTTCGAATGGCATGAACCAAGTCTGCGATCGACAAGCTGGAAAGCACGCTCAGAGCGAGCTTGGGGCCGATGCCCGACACGCTGGTCAGCAGCAAGAACGACTCTTTTTCACTTTGCGAGAGAAAGCCGAACAACTGGATCGCATCCTCACGAAGATGCGTGTGAATATTCAGGGCGGTAACGTCGTTGAGGTTCGGGAGAGCGTAATAGGTGCTGAGTGGAATATGCACTTCGTACCCGACCCCCTGCACATCGAGTGTCAGATGGGTGGGCGCCTTGAATGCCAACCGCCCCGTGAGAAAGGCGATCATCTCGTTTCGCTATCCGAAGGCAAGGGCCATAGTGGTTCGCCGGGGGTTATCCCGCCGCAGTCGCGGCAACCTTCTCCATCACCTCTTCCGGAATGTCGAAGTTGGCGTGGACTTTCTGCACATCATCATGTTCGTCCATGACTTCCATCAACTTCAGCATCTGTTCGGCGGATTTTTCCTCCAGCCTGATGGTATTTTGGGGAAGATACGTCAGTTCCGCAAGCGTCGTCTCGACCTTGGCATCGGCCAGCGCCTTCTTGACGGCTTCAAATTCCTGCGGGCCGGTAATGATCTCGATCGATTTCTCACCGGTTTTGACGTCCTCGGCGCCGGCGTCCAGCGTCAATGAGAGGAGCGTGTCCTCGTCCACCTTTCCAGGCTCAAGCGTCAGCAATCCCTTTTTGTGAAATTGCCATGCGACAGCGCCGGCTTCGGCCATATTGCCGTGATTCTTCGTGAAGAGGCTGCGGATCTCCGCGACGGTTCGATTTCGATTGTCGCTGGTGATTTCCAAGAGCACGGCCGTTCCACCGGGTCCGTAGCCCTCGAGCGTAAATTCTTCGTAGGACACACCGGGCAGATCACCCGTGCCGCGTTGAATCGCCTTTTTCATCGTATCGCCAGGCATGTTGGCTTCTTTCGCCTTCGCGATGGCGAGACGCAGCCGAGGATTACCGTCCGGATCACCGCCCCCACGAGCCGCGATCGTCAGTTCTCTGATGATACGGGTAAAAATCTTCCCGCGCTTGACGTCCTGAGCCCCTTTGTGCCGTTTGATCGTCGCCCAATGACTATGTCCACCCATGTGTATCCTCCTCTATCCGGCCTGACTCTCTCGGCTGGTAGAGCTGTGTCGTGTGTCACTAAGTATGGAGAGCGTGTAGAGGTAGCATAGGCTTCGGAAGGGTGTCAAATGACACCCGGCATTGGCCACGGATCGTTATTCGGAATAGACGAGCAGCAGCAGCCCAAAGAGAATCACGGAACCCGCCCACCCCACGTCGGCCCATTTCACAAACTGCCTCGACGCACCAGGCATCCACGAGGCCATCGCCTTGAATACAGCAGCACCGACAGCCACGCTTCCCAACAGGGCATGGTGCAACTCGATCTTTGCCGTGGCCGGGTGATCGCCATGTGAATGGATAAACAGCAGCAGCCCGGCGATCAGCGTGGAGAAAATCAACGGCGCCGCCCAGGCCGGATGGTGAAGCCTGCCCGTCCGACGAAGCGCCTCTACGAAGGCCATGAGTAGGGCGAGGACCCCGTAGAACTTGTGCTCGACAATCTCCCGATCCTCTCCGAAAAACGACTCCTTAAAGCTGAGGGTGCCGATCGGCCAGGCGTCGTGATCGCTCCAGATGAACAGATACACCCCCATGGCGCCGAGAGCGGCAGGCAGAACGAGGCGGGTCCATAATGGAAGCGGGTACTGGAGCGCATTGCCTAACTCGGCGAGCCCCAAGAGGGTGTCGAAGAAGCCAGCGAGGTGATGGTTAAACTCCGAATAGGCCTTCCCTTCGGCTGATGATTCCCAGCCTCCACTCCCCTCCATCCCATGCGCTTGATGCTTCGTATCCGTCGTACCGGAGGCTTGATGATGTTCTAAGGCCGGCTGCGCGAGTGAGTCCGGCAGCCACGTGACGATCCCACCCACGAGCACCAGAAGAGCCAGCAGAGACTCACACCAATTCATGCAGGACCCGCTACACCACTGCCACAGATCATGAAAAAGCCCATCCACCAAACGGCCGGATGGGCCTTTCCACCGGAATCGATACGTTCATTCTCTTACATGAATTTCATGAACTTGTCTTTGGCCTCGTCCATCACTTGCGCCGTGACAGTGGAGACTCCTCGTTCTTTGGCCATACGTTCGACTTCTTTGCGGGCCATCGGGCGAATGAAGTCCGGGATATTCTCCAGCCGTTGTTCGGCCTCACGCGACCAGGTCATGCCCTCGGGAGAATAGTTCTTGGAATCGTCCATCACTTGCAGCGTGATCGTCGTGAATCCGTGCTTGCGCGCGTACCCTTCCACGCTGCTCTGGACCATCGGCTTCACGAAGGCCGGAAGGCGATCGAGCTTTTCCTTCGCGTCCGATGTCCAGGCAAATTCGGATGGAGAAGATCCGCCGTTGGCCGGCTTCCCTGAGTTGGTCAAGCCCATCTCTGCGACCATGGCCGAAAAGGGACAGCCGCTCGCTTTTTCCGGTGCTTTGGCCGGTGAGTCCGCAGTGGTGGAAACAACAGAGGTCGATGTCGCTGGTTTCGTCGCAGCGGGAGCTGTTTGGCCATTTCCGGCTAGCGCCTGCAACCCTTCCATGGAAGCAGCCGGCGCGGCCTTTGCGCTCAACTTCAGCCCCAAAGAATTCATCATGTTCGTTTCGCCGGCGTTCGTCACCATCGAGAATTTTGCACTGCAGGACGGGCAGGCAAAAAAGACGCCGAGCGAACCCTCCTCCGGCTTCTCGACCTTCTCCAGACTCATATATGTTTCGCAATTGAGACAGACAAATTTCATAAAATCTCCTGTGACAGTCGCTCCGCAAGATTTTCGATAACCTACGCTATCATAGGGATTTTCGGGGAGTCAAACCAGACAGGCGAGCGGCACCAACCTGCTCCAGCAACAGTGAAACAGTCATGTGGCACGACTACACCGGCTTCCAGCGCCACTGAACCGCAGCATTTCGTGTGTACCTGTCCCGGTGGTGGCGTTGGCCCACGACAGATTACTAGCCCACATTGTGAGCACCTCAACGCTCGACATCGTGCGCCAACTACTCCAGCTCTCTCGGAAACAGGAACTGAGGTACGACATCATAGGCTTGCTGCACAGCACAGACGGGCGATTGCCGTTTGACAACACGAGCACGCGCATTGAACCTGGCATGGGCTCCGGCTCACCGGCAGGCTCTTCTGCAACTCCGCGAGAGCGTGCAGAAGGCCAGAAACGGTATCCGCCCCCTTTGCTCGTGGTTGGCTTGTCCTATATACATCAATGCGTGTTATGCCGCGCCGCCCGCAACATCCGCACCGTACTTCACGCATAACACTTCGTGAAGCTCGCGCATAGGCTTGTTCCTCGGGGCTGCCGCGATGGATTCGATATCGAAACTGAGGCAGATCTCGATGTCCTTCTGAGACAGGTAGTTCTCGTGAATCAGAATCTCGCGGATCTGATCCGCGAGATCGGGATACGCGCGTTCATCGGGATCGTGGTTCTCGATCAGGAACTCGCGGTAGCAGTGCTCGATCACCGGCTTCGAGTGTGCCTGGATCTCGTCCACGACGCGCAGGACCTCAGTGATCTTGGTGTCGAGTGCCGCCTGGGTGCTGTAGAAGATGTTGCCGTTGGGGTGGGCGGACTCGTTGCGGTCGTCCACCAGTTTGGCGTACGTGCCGATCTTGCCGTTGTCGCACGCGATGAGCTTCAGGAAGCGCAGGATGCTGCGCTCATTGACGGTGCTGAAGACGAAGGGCGAAGTCGCCTCGAGCAGGCTCTTCTCGATGTCCTTGCCGAAGCCGATCAGACCCATCGCGAAGTCCTTGGGCTCCGTCTGCTTGATCTGCCAGATGTTGAAGTAGACGAAGCTCATCGTGAGCATGTGGTATGCGAGGAACGCGAACTGGTATTTGCCGTGGGTGTAGTTGGTCTCAAACGCGTCCCAGAGGAACTCGATGTACTCCTGCTCCTTCGGGCTCTTGAAGGAGAGGGGCAGGTAGTTTCCCAGTTCGGCGGCTTCTTCCATGGCTCACGCCTCCGCCGGGGTCCGCTCGTCCTCACCCCAGACCCGGGCGAGGGCGGCCTGGATCTTCTTCTCGAAGCGGTCGATCAGCTCGCGGTTCGCGGCGACCAGCGCCTGCTCTGCTTCGATCTCGGCGACGATGGCGCGCTGCTTGGCGAGGGGTGGGAGGGGGATGGGATACGCGGCGAGGTTTGTCGCGTTGATGTTCGATTGGCCGATAGCACGACTGGCGAACTGCTTGATGCCCTGCTGAAAGCCTTCCGTGTTCATGAACGCGTTCACGAAGAACGGATCGGCTTTGCCCTTCGCGACTGTGAGCCGGATCAGGTAGGAAGCGAAACAGTAGTCGCCCATTAAATCGAAGATGCCAGTGCGACCGACATGCTCAAAGCTGTTGGTGCGATTGAAAAGAATGTCTCCCCGCGTGAGGCGATATTTCTCGAACTCCTTCGCGGAGACTTCAGCGCACTTCATGTCGCCTCGATCCACGCACTTCCCCTCGACAAGCTCGTTCATGCGGAAAGTCTTGAACCCCGCGCCGTCAATCTTGAGCGGGACGGAAAGGCCATACTGCACCTGTTCGCACAACTCGCCGATCTCCACCATCGGCCAGTCGGGGTGGATGGGGATGTGGGGGCGGTAATTGTCGAGGACGGCGCGGGCGCCGTCGATGACTTTCTGGTAGCCCTCGATCTCCGCCACGATCTCCTTCTGCACCTCCAACGGCGGCAGGGGGATCTCGATGGTTTTGAGGATCGTGATGCTAAGACCACTGCGCTCTTCATCGCCCGTAAGCGCGCGAATGTCTTGGTACATCGAACGGAGCACCACGAAGATGTATTCGGGGGTCGCTCGAATGGGCTCGACGGGACTAATGGCAACGAGGGACTGATTGCACGTCGCGTTGCTCATGCGAAGCATTGCAACCGTACCGCGTGTCTTGCCTTGCCCGTTTAGGGCAATCAGTACACTATTCTGTGGCAGGTATCGCGCATTGCTATTCTCGACGCCCTTCGCCGTTATCCGTCTCTCGCAATCGTGAATCTCGCCCTGATGAATGTCACCGGACACCAACCACGGAACGGTGCCAGCCTCGTAGTATTCCGAGACGGTGGAGGTTGGTGTTCCCCCGGTCATGAATGTGCACAACTCTCCGAGTCGTACTACCGGCCACTTTGCGCAGGCAGCCCGACCATTCTCTCGATACCGCTCACCACTCAGGTTGTAGTCGCTTTTCGCCTCGATCTTTTCCTTACCCACAACCAACCCTAACGTCAGCTGGCAGTCCTCCACGGACTCCCGCGAGCGCAGGCGGCGAAGGTATTCAGTGATCTCGGCCTTGGCTTGGGGTAGGTCGTTTTTGTTGATTTCGCGGCGTTGAGCGCCGAGCCCAAAGCCGTCGTTCTCGATCTTGAAGAAGGCGATGGTCTGCGCCTGCTTGGCGAGAGACTTGTCAAGAATCAGGATCGATGTCTTGACACCCGAGTAGGGATTGAACACCCCGGCAGGCAGCGAGACGACAGCGACGAGGTAGTCCTCCACCAGCATCTTGCGGAGTTGGGTATACGCCGTCTGGCCCTGGAAGATGATGCCTTCGGGCACGATGATGCCGGCGCGCCCGCTGGGCGTCAGGTGTTCGGCCATGTAGTCCACGAACAGCACTTCGCTTCGTTTGCTCTGTACTGAAAAGCGATTGTGCGGCTTGATGCCGCCTTTCGGCGACATGAAGGGAGGATTGGCGAGGATCACGTCGGCATACTCATTCCAGCGTTCCTGGCTGGTGAGCGTATCGTACTCAAAGATGTGTGGATCGGTGAAGCCGTGGAGATACAGATTGACCAGCGACAGGCGCACCATGTCGGGTGAGATGTCATATCCCTTGAAGTTCTTGGCGAGACGCTCCTTATCGTCTGGCGTCAGCGTGCTGTTGCCGTCCTCGTCCCTGTTGGTCTTGAGAATGTGCTTGAAGGAGGAGATCAGGAATCCCGCCGTGCCGCAGGCGGGGTCAAGCACCGTGTCGGTTTTCTTCGGATCAATGATGGCGACGATGAAATCGATGATATGCCGCGGGGTACGGAATTGCCCGGCGTCGCCCTGGCTGCCGAGGACAGAAAGCAGATACTCAAACGCATCACCCAAGCGTTCGGAGTGGTCGTATTCGAACTCATCGATGATCTTGAGGAACGCGCGCAGCGTCTCCGGATCTCGGTACGGCAGGAAGGCATTCTTGAAGATGTCGCGGAAGAGCGGTGGGATCCCGGGATTCTCGGGCATCTTGGCGATGGCCTCGGCATAGAGGTTCAGTGTCTCGTGGCCGCCCAGGCCTGACCGCATCAGCTTGGCCCAGCCGTAGCGAGCATACTCGTCGGAGAAGAACTTCCGCTTCCCGCCGAGTTCCTCCGCCTCGGCATCCATGTCATCCATGAATTTGTAGATGAGCGCAATGGTGATTTGTTCTACCTGGGACTTTGGATCAGGCACCTTGCCCACAAGGATGTCCCGGGCGGTGTCGATGCGGCGCTTGGTGTCGGTATCGAGCATGGAGTTCCTTTACGTGGCAAACTGATTCAAGGACACGTAGTCTTTGACGTATTCCGGGACGATCGCGCGGAATTTCTCGGGCACGGCCCGAAAATCCTTGGTTGAGAACATGGGGTTCGTGGCAAGGTCCGTGAACTGGCGATGGTCGATGATGTCGCGCACCCGCCCGCTGGTGACGTAGGCCTTGAAGTAGTGTTTAATGGCCGGAATCGCCGAGGGAGGCTCCGGAACATGATCAGCGACAAACTTGGCGAACTCTTCCTCCAGCAGCTCGTCCTTGGACTTGAAACGCGGGATCAGACCGAAGATCTTCTCTAAGATTTCGCGCAGGGTGATGCGTCGGTCGACGGCGGCGGCTTTCCGCAGCTTGTCGAGGGTGTAGTACTCTTCCGGCTTATCGAAGACTTCGCGGTTCACATAGTCGATCACCCGATCCCACTGGCCGGCCTCGACAGCGGCCGCAATCTCCGCATTCTCCCGCACGGTGTCCCCGAATCGCTCGAAGAACATGCGGTCGATCCTCATGCCTTCGAAGCCAATCACCTCTTCCCGGATAGAAGACAGAATATCGGTTCCCAGGTGCTCGTAGGTGCCCTCATAGACCACAGGACCATCCCCGCCCTCCTCTCGGCCCTTCCTCGTCGGGCGCGGCAATATGAGCACTTCGTCGTAATTGAACTCCGTCTCGAAGTACTCACAGTTGGCGAAGAAATCGAACAGCGTATAGGCGGTCTTCTGCGGCTGCCCTATGCCGGCTCTGATCGTGTCATCGAAGAGCTGCTCCAGAAAACCATGCTTGCGCGTGCCACGACCTTTGATCTGAATGAAATCCGTCGGCGAGAAGATCGGTCGAAACAGGCCGAGGTTCAGAATGTCGGTACAATCGTAGCCCGTGGTCATCATCCCTACCGTGATACAGACCCGCGCCTTGCTGGTCTTATAGCCCGGAATGAAGTTGCCGGAACCGAGTAGATTGTTGTTGGCGAAGTTGACCGTGAACTGCTGGGCGTCAGGAACTGACGAGGTGACCTGGACCGCAAAGTCGGACTGATATTTACCGGGAAACATGCGGTCTGCCATCTGATTGAAGATCTCCGTCAGCTTGGCCGCATGGTTCTGGCTGACGCCGAACACAATGGACTTGCCGATCTCGCCGCTGATGGGATCGCGCAGAGCGTTTTCGAGGAACGTCTTGCAGAAGAGCTGGTTGGTGGCGTCGGAGAAGAACCGTTTCTCAAACTCCCGCTGCTGGAACGCCTCGCGCTGATTCTCGCCCGTGTCGTCGGTGAATGAGACGATGAAGCCCTCCTCAGAGAGGAGCTGTGTGGTGACCTCCGTTCGGGCATCCACCACGGTCGGATTGATCAGGTAGCCCTCCCTCACCCCGTCGAGGAGTGAGTATCGGAAAGTCGGCTGGCCGCTTTCGCAGCCGAATGTGCGGTAGGTGTCGAGCAGCAGCCGGCGCTCGGCCTCACGCGGATCGCGAGTGCTCGGGTTATCGCTGTCGAAGCGCCGCAGATAGTCGCGTGGTGTGGCGGTCAACCCCAGCTTGTAGCCGACGAAATAGTCGAACACCGCGCGAGCATTGCCGCCGATCGACCGATGCGCCTCGTCGGAGATCACCAGATCAAAGTCGGTCGGCGAGAACAATCGCTGATACTTGTTATTGAACAGCAGCGATTGCACGGTCGTGACGACGATTTCCGCGCGTCGCCAATCGTCGCGGTTCTCCTTATAAATGACGGTCTTGAAGTCAGAAGACAATAGAGCTGCGAAGGCCTTCTTCGCCTGTTCTTCGAGTTCGAGACGGTCTACAAGAAAAATCACACGCTGGGCATTGCCGGTGCGCAGAAAGAGCTTCACGACAGCGGCAGCGGTCAGGGTCTTCCCAGTGCCGGTAGCCATCTCGAACAGGAAACGGTCCTTGCCATCCTTCACCGCAGCCTGTAGGTGGTGAATGGCCTTCAGCTGATAGGGGCGCAGAAAGCTGAGCTTGTTGGCCTGGATATAGGCCGATCGTTCCGCCTCATGCTTCCAGCCCGCCTCGGCCTGATAGGTCGGTCGCTGAGTCAGGACAATGTAATCGCTTCCGACATCTTCTTCGACCAGACGCGGCGGATTCGGTGTGACTTTCTGGTAGCCGGCAACAGAATCAGGGGTAGGGAATGAGGTAATGATATAGGGGTTCCCACGCTCCAAGTCCCAGAAGTAATGCAGGTTGCCGTTGGAAAGAACGATGAAACGGCAGTTTTGTGAACGGGCATACTTACGGGCCTGTTCTTTTCCAACGAGAGGATTCTTGTCCTCTGCCTTTGCTTCGAGCACGATGAAGGGGAATCCCTTTTCGTTGAGGAGCAGAAAATCGATATAGCCCTTTTTCGTTTTTTCAAAATCGTCTCCCAGGCCGTCCAGATCGCGGGGGTGTATGGCAACACTTGGTTCGAGCTGGATGTTTGCAGGGCCGTTGCTGTCGGCGAAGAATCGCCACCCCGCGGCCTCCAGAAGCTTGTTAATCTTGATACGTGCGGTGGCTTCTTTCATGAAGTAGAGTTCTACCAGACGGAGCGCCGGAAGCTTACCCTTTTCGATTTATGAAATCATCAAGGTTTCATGCAGAGGACGACCGGAGAGAAAGCCCGACAAGAGCCTGGTCCCAACTAACAGGAGAGGGGTCGCAGAAAGCGGGGTCGCGTCTTGTTTCTTGCATGCCGGTGCATCCGACGCCGACATGGCAGGGTGCTCGCGTATTGCACACCTAGCGGAAGCCCTCGGCTAGAACCCACGGGGACGACATCCGTGTTTGCAAATGGTGGTGGACCGGTCCCGCGTATCGGCGACTATCATGAGCCAGCTCGATCTGATCCGGTTCAAGAAGGCAAACGCTTGACAGAATCCATCCAGCTAGACGAAGCTATCCATATACTCACCCAAGGGAGCTGGTGACGAACCATGGCTACCACAAAACCGACGACCATATCGCTTCCGGCTGACCTGGCGCGATTTCTTTACTGATTCCTATTCTTGGGATGCACGCTGAGAAAAATCCGATCAAACAGAGGTAGGCAAGCCGCGTTTCGTATAAGAGGTTCGGCATGAAATATCGAATTGCCCTGTACAGATCAGAAGAAGGTTATGCCGTCTCGGTCCCTGGCCTTCCCGGTTGCTGGTCGCAAGGCGTGACCGAGCAGGAGGCTCTGGAAAATATCCAGGACGCCATCCGCGAATACCTGGCCGCCGTCGACGACGAGATCAAAGGGCAAGACGTGCGAGAGATAGAAGTCGCGGTGTAGCGTTGTCTAAACTTCCTGGAATCAATCACCTTGATGCCAAACGTGCTCTCGAGAAAGCCGGTTATCGGGTGGTCCGCCAGAGCAAGCACATCGTGATGAGCAACGGCCACCGGATCATCACGATCCCTCGTCACAATCCTATCAATGCCATCACCATGGGTGGAATCGTTCGTGATGCCGGCTTGACCATTGATGAGTTCAAAGCGTTGCTCTAACCGATCAACCGTTCTGAGAGAACCGGCAATCAACCTGAGTCGTTCCGCAAACCGTTACGGTGTCTCCGGCGATGCATTCGGAGGCTCGCCGTCGCCGAGCCACTGCTTATACTTCTTGTAGTACTCGACCTGCGCGTTGCGCACCCAGTTTTCCCGTTGGATGCGCCCGCTGAAGTTGGGCAAGAGGAACTCGAATTTGTCGATATCCTTCTGGCTCCAGGTCGCCACCTGGCTGAACCAGAAGACGCCCCGCTTGTGCAGGAACCGTTCTAACGCCGGCCCGACCCCGCGAATTTGTTTCAGATCATCGGGCGACTCGCCGACCGCTGGTCCCTCATCCGACGGCGCGACGGCATCGGCACGGTCCAGATCCTCCATCTGTTCGCCGATCGATGCCACCGGCTCGGTCCCATTCGACACGGCGCGCGGTTCAGCGGAAGTCTCGATCGGCTGCGCGACACTCGTTCCCTCGGCCGGTGAAGATGCGGGCCGGAGCTCAGCCATCTGCGCCCGAAGGTCGAGGCTCTCATTCGGAGGCTCGCCGTCGCCGAGCCACTGCTTATACTTCTTGTAGTACTCGACCTGCGCGTTGCGCACCCAGTTTTCCCGTTGGATGCGCCCGCTGAAGTTGGGCAAGAGGAACTCGAATTTGTCGATATCCTTCTGGCTCCAGGTCGCCACCTGGCTGAACCAGAAGACGCCCCGCTTGTGCAGGAACCGTTCTAACGCCGGCCCGACCCCGCGAATTTGTTTCAGATCATCGGGCGACTCGCCGACCGCTGGTCCCTCATCCGACGGCGCGACGGCATCGGCACGGTCCAGATCCTCCATCTGTTCGCCGATCGATGCCACCGGCTCGGTCCCATTCGACGCGGCGCGCGGTTCAGCGCAAGTCTCGATCGGCTGCTCGACACTCGTTTTCCCGGCCTGTAACGACGCGGCTTGGAGCTGCGCAAGCTGTGCGAGCTGAGCGAGTTGCCCACGCAGGTCGGCGATCATGGCCACTTCGCCTTCCAGCGCCTTGATCCGGGCCACGTGCTCCGGATTGTCGACCGGCACGACCCCATTCTGTTCGGTGGGAGGCTCGATCTGCTGCTCAACGACCCTTTCATCGGTCTGCGCAGACACGGCCCTGAGCTCAGCCATCTGCTCACGCAGCTCGGCGATCGCGGCCACTTCGTCTTCCAATGCTTTGATCCGGGCCAGGTGCTCCGGATTGTCGACCGGCACGACCACCCGCCCTTCGATACTCCTCCCTCCCATCTGTGAAACAACGGTCTGAAGCTGGGCCATCTGCGGTAATAGCCCAACGATCACGGCGACTTCGCCTTCCAACGCCTTGATCCTGGCCAAGTACTCCGGATTGTCGACCGGCCGATCGACGACCTTCTCCACCGGTACTTCCACGTGTTTCACCACCACTCGTTCGACCGGCACTTCAACTCGCTTCTCAACCGTTCGGACCTCCGGCGGTTGATTGGCGAGCTTGGTGAGCATGGCGAGCTTACTCGTGAGGCGTTCCATCTCACGACGTTTGTCATCCATCACTGTCCCCAGCACCATGCCCTTGATCCCCCACCCCAGCAGACCGGCTCCCACCACGGTCCCGAGCCAGCATGTCCAGTTCGCAGACATTATGGCTGCTCTCCATTGGTTCGTACGGAAAATTCGATGCTTCGGTTTTGCTGGCGCCCCTCATCGGCGACACCCTCCGGAACCGGGCGCGACGCTCCGTACCCTTTGGGGGTCAACCGTTCGGCTGCGATGCCTTGTGAGATGAGATATTCGACAACGGCCTTGGCGCGCTGTTCCGAGAGCACCTGATTCGCGTGCTCCGGTCCGATGTTGTCCGTTTGCCCACCGACTTCAAAGGCGACCGTTGGGTCCTCGTGTAAAATCGTGGCCACTCGGTTTAACAGGGTTTTCCCCTCGGGAAGAAGGATCGCGCTGTTGAATCGGAATGTCATGGTATTGCCCATCAGCAGGTCATCGATCTTCTTTTTCAACACCGGCGGCGATAGCGGTGGTGATGGCGGCGGCTCAATGATGTTCGGTGCCGGTGTAGGAATGTCAGCCGGGTGCTCCGATGCGACCGGAGGTGGCGAGGTCACCGACCTTTCACCACAGAAGAAGAACGTCAGACCAAGGATGAATACCCCGAGGAGTGCCAAGAACGGGTCTTTGCCCTGCATAACAGTCATTTTGGCCTAAGGAGAGCAAATGAGGATGCCACAGCAGAATATTGCTGTAGAGGGAGGCCGTCAAGGGGCCGTCTGGCCCATCCTCTAAACGGCAGGAACTGACCTTCTGGCCCTGCCCCACAAGACCGCGGACTGGTGTGAATGGGGATGATTGCTGGACTTTGCATATTCCGGGAAGGCTTCTGGCTGGATGTTGCACGGTCCATCTTGACGCGCTCGAGCCCATGCACAGGGAAGAGTTCCCATTGACAGAGATCTCGTCCTAGCACATGGTGGATGCAGGATGAAGCAGAAGAATAGTTATGGTCTTCAGATCCCTGTGGATACCACTTATAGCAGCACCACGATGAGTGAGGCCCATTAGGGCGACATCGCTATTCACGGTAACGTCGTGAGATGGAATTCCCTGCGGAAGCTCTTGCATTTTATGGTTTACTAGGCCACGATAGCAGCGTGGAGTAGGAGGGCGATTCCGTAAGTCACGCAGGAATCATGTCGTCGTCGGATTTTGGGACTGGAGTACACTCCTCAATGTCTTCAGTGGTTTTACATGGTGGTATAGTAGAGAGAATTTGCCGCGAAGAGGTTGACCCATGCTGAACCATCTCAAATCCCATGTCGTGGCCTATAGCCTCGCCGGCGTGGTGATCATGTTCTTCACCGGGCAGGCGGTCATATGGTCCTGGCAGAACGAGACGAACTTCATGGAGCCGCAGTCGGTTGAGGCGGCCGTCGACGTGGCTTCGGTAGAGAGGATTTCCGGGCTGGAACAGAGAAACCATGAACTCTACGCACAGAATAACCAGCTCAACGATCAGAACGAACAACTCGAGAACCAGAACGGCCAGCTCCGCCAGCAGAACGGCCAGCTCCGTCAACAGAATGGGCAGCTCCGCCAGCAGATCACACAGCTCCAAGAGGTCATTAAGGAGAAGGACGCGCTAGCCGCAACCCAAATACGCGAGCTTGGGCTGCGACACCAGCAATTGGCCAACTACGAGCAGGCCTTGGAGGCCATGAAAGCGCAGACGCCGATGGTTCAGGAGGCTGTGCTGAAGCAGACCAAGACGGATGCGGGGTTGGTGAAGCTGGCAAGAGAAACGTTGGGAATCGAGGTAGAGGTGAAGGAATGTCGTTGATCGGAAAGGCGCATTCCATTCTATGACTGGAAACTCTCGAGGCACCGTAACGTCTAACGCGGTGCATTTTGCATGCGTTGATCGGACTGTTCGGAAGCGTGAAGCACATTGGTATGTCAAGGTGGAGGAACGGAAACCATGATCTACCTATTGTTTATCCTACTCCTATTCCCTGCCGTCGCAGCGGCCGGGGAGAAAGTTGTTGCGGTGCCTCGTGATCAGTTCGTCAAGGTGCTGGCTGAGGTCAAGCAGAACAAGCAGCTCCTGACCGAATCGGGAAAGTTGTTGGCTGAATACAAGGACATGTTTGAGAAACAGAAAGCCTATGTTGAAACGCTGGAGGGGCTGAACGAGAACCGGAAGCAGGAGAGTGAATTGCTGCAAGAACAAAACGCTGCGCTCCAGGAGCAGCTCGACGCTGAGCGGCGGCGGAAAGAGGACTTGGCCTGGAACCAGAAGGCGCAGTGGGCAGGACTTGGGGCGGCGGTTCCAACGGCGATTGTGATTTTGCGGAAGCTGGTATTCAAATTCTAATCATGGAGAACAATGTGTCAGGCTGACATCGTGTCCACTCGCCACGATGTCTCGTTCTTCGCCACCGCATTCAAGATAATCATCAGTTTCTGCATGAACACCACCAACACCAACGTCTTCGCCTTACCCGCCTGACACAGTCACTGATACAACGCGCGAATCACCGGGTTCCTCCCTGTGGCCACCAGCTCGGCCATGTCGAGCACAGCCCGAACGTGAGCCCACCCAGGATGACCCCTCACCGGTTGAGTCAGATCGAATATTGGAAGATCGGCTTTGCCCCGATGGCCTGGGCGAGGACGCCACGGCGTTTGAGTTCGTCGAGTATCCGAGCCGTGGCAGCATCGAAATCCGTGGGGCCTGCGAGGACGACGTCGGTATTCGGCGGAGGCTCCTCTACGGTCTTGCTCATGTGCACTGCAATGACCGGCACGGGATGCACAAGCGTCCTGATAGCCTGTGAGGCTTCGCGGTAAGCCAGACCGAAGGGATTGGTGGTAGACACCACGATGAGGCCGGTGTCGATGAGCAGACGCGCGACTTCACCGTAACGCCGTGCCATTTCTGTCGTTTGCCCACGCTCATCTTGGCTCAGATCAGCATCAAGCCCCCGGCGGAGATTCTCTCCATCCAAGAGATACGCATGCCGCCCATCCGCCACCAGACGTCCCTCGAGTTTCCTGGCCAAGAACGATTTGCCTGTGTGCCGGCCACCGGTGAAGAGGACAACGGCGGCACGATGGCCATACTGTTGGGCACGGTCTTCGATGGTGACTTCGCCCTTGACCCAGGCAAAGTCGCGCCGTCTAGCTTCTTCGCGGAGAAACTCCTGGTCGTCGGGGACCAGTTCAGTGATGATGCCGCCCCCCGCAATATCGTATTCGTCCACTAGCACGAACCGCCCAGTGGCCTCAAACGACGCCGAGAGGTCGAATGCGATCGGGGCTTTCGCGCGCAAGGTCAATTCAGCCACTTGGTTTTTACTGACGGCGCTGCTACCCTGTTGCTGAGCCAGGTCCATCGTATCGATGATCCGATGGATCGACGCCACTTCACAGTCCACCTCTTTCGTGGCGACACGCAGCAGATATTTCCGCCCCTTTTCCAACGGCCGTTTCCCCAGCCAAAACAAGTTGGCCCGAAAGGCCGTGGAGACCTGGGGAAGGTGATCTTGGAGCGAAGCGATTTCACCACGCTCCACAAAAATTTGCTCGTCGAGCGTCACGCCGATCGATTGACCTGCCTGGCCCTCGGACGGTTGAGGCTCGATATTGAACGCCTCCACCGTCCGAATGTTCGCCCGTTTGTTCGAGGGAGAAAAGACGAGATGATCGCCAACCTTGAGCCGACCGGCTGTAATACGACCCGTGATTATACGACGCGCATCGAACTTATAGACGTCCTGTACGGGCAATCGCAGTGGTTGTTCCGAACGGGCCGTTTCTTTGCTGAACCCACCGAGCGTCTCAAGAACGGTCGGCCCGTTGTACCACGACATTGTCGCACTGCGATTCGCGATGTTGTCGCCGAGCTTGGCGCTGACTGGAATAAATTGTGACGGCACGGCTTTGAACTGGCCCAGAAAATCCCGGTACTCTTTTTCAATCCCATTGAACACGTCTTGCCGATACCCGACCAAATCCATCTTGTTGACCACGACTGCAAACTGTCTGACGCCTAGGAGGGACAAGAGATAGCCGTGTTTCTTCGACTGCTCCTTGACGCCTTCCAGAGCATCGATCAAGAGCAAGGCCGCTTCAGCGCGTGCGGCACCGGAGATCATGTTTTTGAGGAATTCCTTGTGGCCCGGCGCATCGATGATGATGTACTGACGGCCCTTCCACATGAAAAACGTGCGAGCCGTATCGATGGTGATCCCCTGCTCCTGTTCCTCGAGGAAGGCATCAAAGAGAAAAGCGTATTCGAACTCTTTCCCCTGCTGTTTGCAGATCGCCTGGACCTTTTCCAATTTGCCGTCAGGCAGCGACTCGGTATCGGCATAGAGCCGACCCAACAGTGTGGATTTGCCATGATCCACATGGCCGACGATCACGATGTTCAAATTCTCAGACGGTTTGGTGTTCACAGTCGTCATAGTCATTCCATTTTCCAGCATGCTCAAACGGGCAGACCGGCGAGGCCCCAGGCGAGATACAACCGAAGGCGTACCCTCTGGGATACGTTGAGGATTGTTTCGATCCGAGAACGAAGCCGGATGCCTGTTTCAGCATGCTGCTCACATGTATCCATCTTTTCGCAGAAGCTCCATTCCCCGCCCTTCGTCTTGGGCCCGGCCCGACCGTTCGGCCACCGTGGTATGGCGAAGCTCTTCGATGATGTCATCCACGTTCTTCGCGGTCGATTTGATCGGCGTCGTGCAGGGCGCGCAGCCCAGGCTGCGATAGCGTGTGCCGTCGCCTCGATCGAGATACAGATCGATGAACGGGATATTTTCGAGTTTGATGTACTCCCAAATATTGATCTCGGTCCAATCGAGCAACGGATGAATACGAATATGGGTGCCGGGCGGGAACGTCGTCTTGTATTGATCCCACAACTCAGGCGGCTGATCCCGAAAATCCCAGTCGCCGTGCTTGTCCCGTGGCGAGAAATAGCGTTCCTTGGCCCTGGTCCCCTCTTCGTCGGCCCGGACACCAAGGATGACGCCGGTGTACCCCTTTTGCTCCAATAACTGCTTGAGTCCGTTCGTCTTCAAGGCAGTACAGCAGACCACGCGGCCCATCGTGTGATTCATGCCGGCCGCCAACGCTTCCTTGTTTTGACCGACAACCAGATTTAATCGCCATTCCCGTGCCAGCTGGTCACGGTACTCGATCATGGCCGGAATCTTGTAACTGGTATCGACGTGGAGGAGCGGAAACGGCACATGCCCGAAGAACGCCTTGCGAGCCAGCCAGAGCAACACGGTTGAATCTTTTCCCATCGACCAGAGCATGGCAAGATTATCGAAGTGCTTGTACGCTTCTCGAAAGATGTAGACGCTTTGATCTTCAAGTTGCCGAAGATGTTTCATGACCCCAATCCTTCCACCATTCCTCCTACGCTGCCACCGAAGTTCGCGCCAATTCATCAAGCTTGCGGGCCGCCGCTCCTCCCTCAAGCGCCGCGCGCACAGCCGGGAGGCACGTCGACAGGGACGAGCCTTTGCCTGCCGCATAGAGCAGCATCGCCGCGTTCATGAGCACCCACTCTCTCGGGCCACCCGGGACTCGATTCTGAAGAATCCGGCGCAACAGATCGGCCTCCTTGTCCCGCTGATCGGGCGGAAATCCCGCCATCTCGCGCGAGGGAACGAACGTCAGTCCAAAATCCTTCGGTGCCATGCCCAGCGGCGTAATGCGCTCATCGCGCAACTCCAGCACCCGAGTCACCATCGATGCGGACAACTCGGGGTCCCCCTCGACGCCCCGGATCACAAGCGCTCTCGGGCACCCGAGCATCCGCAAGGCTTCTGCCGTTTTTTCAAAATGCGGCGGGTGCGACAACCCGACGACTTGCACCGAAGCCCGAGCCGGATTGAGCAGTCTGGCGATGGGATGGAAGACGTTTCTGACACCGAACTCTTGACGCATCTCCAAAAATCGGAAGACCGGCGGGTGGTACAGTCCGATGTCCAGATACCCGAACCCCTTGCGATTCACGTCCTCCGCCACCAATTTGGGATCGGCATCAACCGGGACACCCAACGCTTTCAAGACCCCGGCGCTTCCAGGCCGACCGGGGATGCCGTCATACCCATGCATCAAGACCGCAGCTCCGGCCGCCACGGCGACAATGGACGCCGCAATAATCGCGTGAAACGTATCCTGCTTGCCGGCATAACTCGGCACATCGACCAAAGCCATACCCCGCGAGACGGCGAGCGGAGGCACATACTGCCGCGCGGCGGCGGTGAGCGCCGCCAACTCGGTCACCGACTCCATCTTGAATCGCATGGCGATGAGAAAGGCGCCGACTTGCGCCGCACTCGCCTCCCCTTCAATCAGCGCCTTCATGGCTTGTTTGCACTCATCCCAAGTGAGGTCCTTGGAAGCCTTCGGCCCTTTCGCGATCTTGGCGAGGATGTCTTGAATCGGCATGTTATGACTTATGGAGTCCGCACTCGGTTTTGGCAAAATGTTTCCAGCGCCCGGCTCGCGGATCGCCACCGGGCTCCACGGGGGCCGTGCAATGCGTACACCCGATGCTGGGATAGTTCCGATCATGCAGCGGGTTGTACGGGACTTCGTGGACCTTGATGTAGGTCCAGACATCGGTCCACGTCCATCTGGCCAGCGGATTCACTTTCGCTAGTTCGAATTTGGAGTCCCATTCAATCAATTCGGCATTTGCACGAGACGGTGCTTGGTCGCGTCTGATTCCGGTAATCCATGCTTCGTACCCCTGCAAGACACGAGTCAACGGCTCGACCTTGCGCAGCCGGCAGCAGCGGTCCGGCTCTCGTGACCACAGCGCATCGCCATAGTCTTCGGCCTGTTTTTTCGGTGTCAGCAATGATTTCACTTGGATGACCTGTGCCGGCTTGAGGCTATACCGTTCGATTACTCGATCTCGTGTGGCGTAGGTTTCGGGAAACAAAAACTCGGTGTCGAGATAGAACAATGGCACTGATGGATCAACGCGATGGACCATGTCGACCAGCACGACGTCCTCCGCTCCAAAACTACAGGCCAACACAATTTTCCCTCGGTACCGCTCGATAGCAGCCGCCACGACATCCTGAGGCTGCCTCGTTTCAAAAGAGGCGCCCCAGGCCTTGAGCCCTTCTATCAGTTCCGATCGGTCTTCTACTGCCATGGCAACTGAAATGTCCTTATCCTTCGACCTTTTCGACCAGGATCCGATAATGAGACGCTTTCGGCTCCAGCGCCTCCTGAATCAATACCTTATGCCCGTCATTTTTCAGGCTCATCGGCACGTTCTTGATCGGTTCGCCCGCGTCGAGCCACACTTCTAACTTCTCTCCGGCATCCATCATTTCGAGCTTCAGCTTTGTTTTCACATAGTTCATCGGACAGGCCACCCCACGCAGGTCGTAGACAGGCGCCCCAGTCGGCTCCGGAGCAGCCGGTTTGGTTTCAATCGGAGCAGGCGCGGTCGGAAGCTTCTCCTCCTTCGCAGCCGACAATTTGAGGTCTTTGCCCATCTGGTCCGTCGCCGTCCGGCAGGCGTCGACAAACCTTTTGGCAAACGCCATCTTCTCGCTCGCCGATTGCGCGGTGGTTTCCTTCGGACCCAGATCGCCGACTTTTGCGCTTAAATCTCGATAGAGAGCCGGGACGATTCCTTTCTGCGCGATCCGGCCGTCGAACTCAAGAAACGTTTCTGAATCCGTCGACGGTTCCAGCCCTTCGGTGACCAACAACGCCTTAGCCGCAGCCAATACGGCCCGATAGGATTTGTTCACCGACACGGAATATTGATGCTTCTCGACCAACAACTTTGCTTGATAGAGTTCTTGGTCGGCCTCCAGGATTCCGTTTTCGATCATCTCCAGCGCGCCGCCGGCACATTCGCCGGGGCCGAGGTCTTCAAGAATGAACTCCTCCTCCCCTTCCCAGTCGTAGTAGAACGTCGAGTCCTCTTCAAACGACGGCACGATCGTGTAGGGGATCAGTTCATCTTTCAGTTTGCTCTTTCCCATCCTGGCAATGAACTTCGGTAAGTTTTCGTTCGGTTGGCGATCACGCCGGTACACGTCGATGAGATGAGAGATCGCTGCAGGAACTGCTTTTGCCGGCAACTTCACGGTCATCTGTCCGATCTTTGCTGTCCCGTTGACCGAGCCGCCGAGATGCAATTCGTAGTGAGGCGCGACATGGTTGCCGAGACGTTTTCCAACCCCATGCAGTCCGATCGTGGAAATGTGGTGCTGGGCGCAGGAGTTGTGACACCCGCTGATTTTGACATCGACTCCCGCCAGATCTTCAGGCACCCGCCCGGCCGGAAATACTTCTGCCAACGCTCGTGCGAGCCCCTTGGAAGAGGTGATGCCCAGACCGCAAGTATCGGTGCCCGGGCAGGCAATAATATCTTCAACCAGTTCCGCGCCGGGATCGGCCAACCCACGTGAGACCAGATCCTCATAGAGGCGCGGGACCAGATCGGAGGGAATCCACCGGATCACCATATTCTGATTGATCGTGGTGCGGAGATTGCCGTTCGAATACCGCTCGGCAAGATCGGCGACGAACAACATCTGCTCAACCGTAATATCTCCCATGAAGAGCTTGATAGCGGCGGTCACATAGCCTTCTTGCTTCTGTTTCACCACATTGGTTCGTTTCCACATCTCATACGGCGTTTCGCGGCCGATGACGGACTCGCCGTTGCCGTTTTTGCTTGTTGCCTCGTTCCGCGTGGGCATGATGAGCGGTGTGGGCTCATCTTGATGCTGAAGAAGCGTCACAGATCCGTTCCTGGGAAGAGCATGGCCCATCGCGACGTAGGCGGCTTCCCATCGGCGCTTGAATTCATCAAAACCCAGTTTGTCGATCACGAACTTCATACGGGCCTTGTTACGGTTTTTTCTATTCCCAAGGGTATCGAAGACTTTAATGACAGCCTCGATGCTGGGGATCAGTTCCTCTATCGGGGTGAATTCCCGAAGAAGTTGTGCGACTCGCGGCGCCGAGCCTAATCCGCCGCCCGCCACCATGCGGAAACCGATCACCCCGTCGGCCCGTCTCGCAGCCAAGAGACCGATATCATGGATCGGCGTCAGGGCGCAGTCGTGCGCGCAACCAGAAAACGCGATCTTGAACTTCCGCGGCAAACTCTGGTTCAAGGGGTTCCGCAGGAGATGATAGGCCACCGTTTTCGCATACGGGGTGACATCGAACACTTCGCCTTGGCACACGCCCGCCAGGTGGCAGGCCGTCACATTCCGCACGGTGTTGGCACAGGCTTCTCTGGTGGTCAGGCCGACTTCCGCCAATCCCCGCATAATGGTCGGCACATCTTGCAGTTCCACAAAATGCATTTGAATGTCTTGCCTGGTCGTAACATGGCCGACTCCGGTCGCGTAGCGATCGGCGAGTTCCGCCAGGCGACGAAGCTGATTCGCCGTGATGCCGCCGAATGGAATCTTGACTCGTACCATCTGCACCCCGGGTTGGCGCTGGCCATAGATACCGTATTGCAGGCGGAAGGGTTTGAACAGATCGGTAGAGATCTCCCCAGCCAAGGTTCGGAGAGCTTCAGTTTCAAAGGTTTCGATTTCCTCCTGGATGGCCGGCGGGACCGGATATGTCAGGATCTTAGGGGTCGTAATGGATTCAACCTGGCTCATCGCTAGCTCCTTGCCTCCTCACCAAAGAAACGTTTGTGTCAAATGTGGTACATCGGATTTCTTTGGGCCTCAAGAGTCCGTTGATGTGTCGCCAACTGTTCGACGGTGATGCTCTCAAGCACCTTCCGTTCTGCCTGTTGTACTTCCTCCCAGACGTCATCAAGAAGACTCTCCGGCTTGATCGGAAGCCGATCGCGCGTCCCCTGATGGGCAGGGGTTCGGTGGAAGAGCGGCCCATCCAAGGCTTCCAGTATGTCTGCAATCGAAATGCTCGATGGTTCGCGTGATAAGAGATATCCCCCCTGCGCCCCTCGATGGCTTTCTATTACATCTGCATTTTTTAGCGCATGGAGGACCTGCTCAAGAAAACGAATCGGAATCCCCTGCCGCTTGGCGATGGCTCTCGCTTGAACAGGAAACTCGTTGGCATTGATCGCCAAATCAACAGCCGCCATGATTCCATAAGTGGTACGCTTCGACACTTTCATTCTTTATTATTCCGGTAGGAATAGGATGGATACCTATACCCTTCTCTCAATGGATCTGTCAAGTCTGATGGCATCTACCTGGTACTTACTGCCTGGATCTGCGTCGCAATGTCTTCAGCGTTTCTGCCGGCTCGGTATTCAACCCCAATTACCACGACTGCGCCACCGCACTACACCAACGAATCCCACGATCGACGAGGTGCTGTCCGCCCATATCTGATGAACGAATGGAGCTCTTTGACAGGCGACTAGATACATAATTCCGATTGACATCATGGACACCTCCAGCAATAATCCGACCGCGTGTTCCTGTGGTGCCTTCATGCCAGTGCCGTCACCTGCATATCGTATTCTCGTACTTACAACCGATGCGGTTATACAGAGACAGGTCGGGCAGGTCTTTCGAGGTGCATCGATTACCGTCGCGCGAGACGAGACCGACCTTCGGAAAGAATCGCTCAAGCACAGCTTTGACATTGTGGTCGTAGAGGCACGTACAAGTCAGGAGCAGACGATCGAACCGGAACACGATAGCGTCCCCTCTCGCACGCTGTTCATCAAGGGTTCACGCGCCGTGTTGAGAAAGGCGCTCAAGATGATCCAGGTAATGAGTGCACCGAGCACCCCCCAGCCGAATAAAGCCCGTGACGGCTCGCTGGAGAGTTATTTGGAGATGAAGATGGGAGAGTTCGTAAAAGGCATGCGGAATGGATCGGCAAGAAATCTGCACTCGATCCTCATTGCTGCCGTGGAGCGCCCTCTCATCACTTCGGCCTTGAACGAAACGCGAGGCAATCAAATACAAGCCGCTGAGTTTCTCGGGTTGAATCGGAATACTTTGCGAAAAAAGATCGTCGACTTACACATTCCTTTGAAGCGGACCAAACTACGGGCTGGTCGCAGTGCTTAGGTTCTTGGTATCACGAAGTACCTCTGCGTTCATTGTTCACATTTCTCTCAACACTCATGGAGGAGGGATATCATGACCAAGGAAGAGTTGATTGCGAAGATGGCCACTTCGGCAGGAATCACCAAAGTTGCGGCAGGAACCGCCCTTGAAGCGTTTACCGGAGCGGTGACTTCCTCCCTCAAGAAGGGACAACGAGTCTCCCTTGTCAATTTTGGCACGTTTACGATCTCCAAGCGAAAAGCCCGTATGGGGAGGAACCCACGAACAGGTGAATCGCTTCGAATTCCGGCTGCCAAGGTTCCGAAGTTTTCGGCCGGAAAAGAGCTTCGTTCCGCCGTGAAGTAATCCAGCTTCTCCTGAAGAATGCCTGCGATGGAACGACGGGGAGTCTCTCTTTCAGCTCAGTGATAGAGCACTGTCTCCTCTTTCACTTTCTTGACAGTGTCCCTGAGGCTATATTAGCATGCCACATTTGCGAGTAGGCGCGTAGCTCAGGGGGAGAGCGCTACCTTGACACGGTAGAGGTCGACGGTTCAAGACCGTCCGCGCCTACCATGAATCCGAGGCACTGGTTTGCCTCTCGAAGGCACGGTGCCTTTTGCTGTTTTTGGTGCAGTGGACTTAGTCCCGTAAAGGCGATGAAGATCTCGGTCAAAGACGGCCCGACTGCAGATGTGCCGGTTGGGGAAACGGTAGAAGCTGCTCTGTCCGCTCTGGGCTTTGCTGACCAAGATATCGTGGCAGCCAAAGTCGATGGAGCGGTGGTGGATCTGTCGCGACCTCTATCCAGTAGCTCAACCGTCGAACCACTTCGCTTCAATAGCGCCGAGGGGCGAGAGGTCTATCGTCACAGCAGCACCCATATCATGGCCCAAGCTGTAAAGGAACTATTTCCGACCGCACAGCTCACGATCGGTCCTGCGCTTGAAGATAGTTTTTACTATGACTTTGCGTACGACCGCCCCTTTACGCCTGAGGACCTTGAAAAGATCGAAGCACGTGCCTCTGAGATCATCGCACGGAATCTCACGATTACACGGAGAGAATTTTCCAAACAAGAAGCCATCGATTTTTTTCAGGCCAGAGGAGAACAGTACAAGGTTGAATTGATTCAAGGTTTTCCCGATGGAGAACCGATCACTGCCTATTCTCAGGGTGATTTTGTTGACCTCTGCCGTGGGCCTCACCTCCCGACCACCGGTTCGGTCGGTGCGATTAAATTGCTCAACACCGCCGGAGCATACTGGCGTGGCGATGAACGCAACCCCATGTTGCAGCGTATTTACGGGACCTCCTTCCCGACCAAGGCTGAGGTGGATGCCTATCTTGCCAGGTTGGAGGAGATCAAGCGGCGCGACCACAGAAAGGTCGGAAAAGAACTGGACTTGATCAGCATTCAGGATGAAATCGGCCCCGGATTGGTGCTCTGGCATCCCAAAGGCGCGGCCGTGCGTTTGTTAATCGAGAACTTCTGGCGGGAACAGCATATTCGCGACGGCTACGACTTGGTCTATTCGCCCCATACCGCTCGCCTCGACCTCTGGAAAACCAGCGGGCACGTTGATTATTACCGAGACAACATGTTCCCACCGATGAAGCTGGAGGGAAGCGAGTACCAGCTCAAGCCGATGAATTGTCCGTACCACATCATGATCTATCAGTCTCATCTCAGGAGCTATCGAGATCTTCCGATTCGCTACGGCGAACTGGGAACCGTGTACCGTTATGAGCGGACCGGCGTCTTGCATGGACTGATGCGAGTACGCGGCTTCACCCAAGATGATGCCCATCTCTTCTGTCGCCCGGACCAGATGGAGACCGAAGTCAGCCGGGTCTTGGATTTTACGTTTTTTGTCTTGCAAACGTTCGGGTTCAGTGAATTTGAAGTGTTTTTGTCGACCAGGCCGAAAGAGTCGGTGGGCGGGGATGAGCATTGGACATTGGCGACGAGCGCGCTGGAAGCCGCGCTGAAGAGCCGCAACATCTCCTTCCATCTCGACCCCGGCGGCGGCGCATTCTATGGCCCGAAGATCGATATCAAGATCAAGGACGCGTTGGGCCGTTCCTGGCAGTGCTCCACGGTGCAGGTGGACTTTAATAACCCAGAGCGGTTTGAATTAAGTTATATTGGAGAAGACGGCAAGGCGCATCGCCCGATCATGATCCATCGCGCATTGATGGGATCCATCGAACGCTTCTTCGGCATTCTGGTCGAACACTTTGGCGGCGCATTCCCGACCTGGCTTGCTCCCGTTCAGGCGGTGGTGATGAATATCACCGACCAGCAGGAAGCGTTTGTCTCCGCTGCGGTCACCCACTTGAAGGCTGCCGGCTTCCGCGCCGAAGCCGATCTGCGGAACGAAAAGATCGGGTTCAAGATTCGAGAAGCGGAAAAAGCCAAAGTTCCGTTCATGCTGGTCGCAGGAAAACGAGAAGTTGAAAACGGGACGCTGTCCGTCCGTGGTCGAAGCGGCTCAAACTTAGGAACGATGACGCTGGCTGAAGTGGTGGCGCTACTCCAAGCCGAAACCAAACAGACCCAGCGTGAACTTCAACTCACCCGATAAGAAAGAGGTGGCCTATCGTCCCCAAATTGCGCGTCAACCGTGAGATCCGAGTGCGAGAAGTTCGTGTGATCGGCCCGGAAGGAGAGCAACTCGGGATTCTCCCGACCCCGGATGCGTTTCGCCAGGCTCAAGAGGGCGGCTATGACCTCGTGGAAGTGGCTCCGACATCGGCTCCCCCGGTCTGCCGGATTATGGACTACGGGAAGTACAAGTACGAGCTCAGCAAGAAGGAACATCAGAGCCGGCGTCATCAGAAGTCCACCCAGGTGAAGGAAATCAAGCTCCGCCCACGGACGGACAAGCATGACCTTGAAATCAAAGTTCGGCAGATCAAGGCCTTTTTAGAGGAAGGGAATAAGACCAAGGTCACCCTCACCTATCGTGGGCGAGAGATGGCCAATCAGGAAATGGGTCGTACCGTGATGAATTCCGTGATTGAACAATTGGCACAATCCGGCACGATCGAGTATGCTCCCCGCATGGAGGGGCGCAGTTTGATCATGATCGTGGCGCCGAAACACTAACGTTCGGCACTAGGGTATCTATCAACCAAAGGAATACTGCGATGAAGGTCAAGACGCATTCAGGAACGAGTAAGCGATTTAAAAAAACAGGCAGCGGGAAAATTGTCCGTCGCAAGGCCGGCAAGCGGCACATCCTGACCAGTAAGCGGCACGACCGAAAGCGTCGCTTGAGCGGAACCGCCGTCGTCGATCCAACGGTGGTTTTGACATTGAATCGTCTCCTGCCCTACGCATAATCAGTGATCGTCTGGTGTTGTGAATTTTAGGACTCAAAAGGAGTAATGAACCATGCCTCGCGCAAAAGGTGGACCAAAAACGAGAGCCCGGCGGAAGAAGCGGATAAAATTAGCGTCGGGTCAGTACGGAGCGAAGAGTCGGTTGTTTCGATCTGCCACGGAGAGTGTAGACAAGGGATTGACCTACGCCTACACCGGCCGAAAGAATCGCAAGCGGGACTTCCGCCAATTGTGGATCGCTCGCATCAGCGCAGCGGTACGGGCACAGGGCCTGAGCTATGGGCGATTCATCAACGCCTTGAAGAAAGCCAATGTGTTGTTGGACCGCAAGGTCCTGTCCGACATGGCGATTAAGGACGCGGCGGGATTTGAAAAGTTGTGCGGCCTCGCCAAACAGCACATGTCCCCAGCAGCGGCATAAGCCAATCAAACAACAGCGGTAAAGGTGAAGCGGGAGTGACGAATCGTCGCTCTCGCTTTGTTCTTTGATCAAGATCAACACCTTTCTCCTTTCGCTCCATCCAGTTGTCGGTCCAAGGGCTGACAGAACATCCTCCAGCTCACCTCAACCGCATGGGAGCTGCGCATAAACTGCCAACCAGTCATCAGCATTCCGTCATTTGTTTGCGAAGCACCAGTTTGAAAATGCCTCTGACATTCGGTTGATCCAGGAGTTGTTAGGCATCGCATCATCAAAACGGCAATTGGCCATCCACATGGCTTCTATTGTGAAAGCTGGTCGGTGCCTCAGCCCCCTGGGTGGGATATGAACCCCTTCAGGAAAGCTCTTATGCCAATACGCATGAAGTCCCATGATAAATTTGCGGTTTATTGAAATGACAAGGGTTATGTCGTATTGTTCGTGAACCATAGCAAAACGTTGCTGCTCAGGCACTGGTGGATCTGGCTCTCATGCGGATCGACCTAAACATGGTTACGCGCATGAACTAATGAGCACCACGTCCAATTTCACGGCTGAACTCGAGGCGAAGGTTACTCAGCAACTCAAGTCGCAGCGTGTCGGCTACCTACTCGGCGCAGGCTCGTCGTATCTCAACAACAATGGTTACCCACTCGCGTTTCAACTATGGGATAAGATCAAGGACAGCATCGCAGACGCGGCGAAGCGCAAGGACATCCAAGACAAACTCGACAGCGGGGCCAAGGGTATTGAGCATGCCCTGGACCTGCTTGACGATGGAGGAGCGAACGACACACCCTATCGCCACTTGGTAACGAGCGCAATCGCTGACCTGTTCATGCCGATGTCTCCACCGTTGAACCTGCATGGGGAGTTTGTTCGCCGGATCTCGCAGCGCGCCGACCCATCCGTCAAAGTGTTCAGCCTCAACTATGACCCGTTGATTGAGCGAGCTGCGGCGATGGTGCGAGTACGCCTGATTGATGGGTTCTTGGGGGCCGAACATTGCTATTTCGACCCTGCCGTGTTTGAGGAGCGTATTGGGCGCATTCGTGGATCACACAAGGGCAGGCAATTTGAAGAGACTGTGAAGCCCATCCACCTGCTAAAGCTTCATGGTTCGATCGGGTGGTATGAGTGCCCAACGAATGGTGTTCGGAGGTGCGGGTTCGGCGCGGGGCCGCCCGCAAGCACAAAGCGACTGATGATCCCACCTCAGCGTAGGAAGGCGGAGGAAACCATGAATCGGCCGTATTCCGCGCTCTGGTCTGCATTTCGCGGTTGCCTTGGCCACAACGCCGCTCCGCTCAACCGACTTGTCTGCATCGGATACGGTTTTGCAGATGAGCACATAAACGTGATCATCGATTCCGCTTTGGCAAGAACAGACTTCACGGTCTTGATATTCGCGCAGGCCCTCGCTGATTCTGTCTGGACTAGATGGTGTACGAAAACTAACGCGATTGTCGTTACCGAGAATCGCTGCGCTCTCAAGGGGCAGGTCGGGACGGGTCATGCCGATCTCTGGAGTTTCGAGCGTCTCGCGAAGGAGGTCTAACAAATGCTCACCTCAACCAACGCAGTGATCGGATACATCGTCGACGTTCAGGGCAGTCTGCTCACGGCGACGCTTGTCGAAGACGAACAGGGGCATTCGCCCACCGTCACAATCGGTGATGAAGACATCGCGGTCGGCCAGCTTGGCTCCTACGTTGCAATCCGTCAGAACGCGGTCCACATCATTGCCGTCGTTACTCGGATGACCGAACAGGAGGCACTTGCCACGCCGACTATCGAGACCCCAGGCGAAGATACCGCACGACTCCCCTTTGCGAAACGGATCGCGCGCCTGACCCCGATCGGTTCAATCAAAGCTGATGGGCAGTTTGAGCGAGGTGTCGGACAATATCCGACCACAGGCGCCGAGGTCCATGCGATTGGGTCAGCTGACATCGCCAAGATGTTCGACCGCTTCCAGTCTAAGGGTTTCTCGGTGGGCACGGTTGCGACGCACCCGTCGCTCAAGGTCTGCCTCGACCCTTCCAATCTATTCGGGCGACACTTTGCCATTCTTGGTCAGACGGGGTCTGGAAAGTCATGGACGGTCACCGCGCTCGTCCAGCGTGCGGTTTTGATTATGCCGCGTGCTCACATCATCATTCTGGACTTGCACGGGGAGTATTGTTGGAAGCGTGAGGACGGCAGCCGTCATTATGCTTTTCCCGACACAATCGTGCGCCATGTGGACGCCAGAGACATGGAGATTCCGTACTGGCTGATGACCTACGCGGAACTCTGCGATCTGTTGATTGACCGTACCGAGCAAGCGGCACACAACCAGACTGCGTACTTCCGTGACAAGCTTCGACAACTTCGTGAGAAAGAGAAGACACCGCTGAGCTTGAATCGAGTAACCGTTGATACCCCTGTGTTCTTCTCCCTCGACGAACTTGTGGAGGCCGTGCGCGCCAAGAATACTGAGATGGTCCAAGGGGCGAAGGGGCTCAAGCAGGGAGATATGTTCGGTGACTTCGACCGCTTCCTTGTCCGCCTTGAAAGCCGTATGAACGATGTGCGATACGACTTTCTTTTGAAACCGAAGGTGCGAACGAACTCCGCTTCACTAGTTGGAATGTTACGGGATTTCGTCGGACTTGGCTCGCAGAAAGCCGCCGTCACAGTGATAGACCTATCCTCAGTCCCCTTCGACGTTCGGCCCACCGTCGCGGCGCAGATCGGCCGCTTGGCCTTCGAGTTCAACTACTGGAACCCAAAGTACCGCGAGTTTCCCATCCTCCTCATGTGCGAGGAAGCCCATGCGTACATCCCACGCGCGCTTGAGAGCCAATTCGCGGGGTCCCGCAAATCGATGGAGCGTATCGCGAAGGAAGGACGAAAGTACGGGGTCGGTCTTGCCATCGTGAGCCAGCGACCCCACGAGGTCTCCGAAACAGTTCTCGCGCAGTGCGGCACGTTTATCTGCCTGCGCATCACGAACCCTGACGATCAAGGCTATGTGCGAAGCCTCGTGCCGGAGAGCGAAGGGGATTTGGTCAGCGTACTCGCAGGGTTGGGTCGAGGCGAAGCCCTCGTTCTTGGCGAGGCGGTTCCCCTACCCACGCGCCTTCAGTTCGGTAGGCCAAACCCCACTCCCAACAGCGATGATGTTGATTTCTATAAGAACTGGAAGGAAGGGCCAACCGATCTCGACGTGGACGCGATCGTGAAACGTTGGCGGAGTCAAGAGCGATGACCGATGAAGACATCAAAAGAGCGTTAACAACTGGTTATAGAGGTTGAGGTCGAATGCGACGACCGGCATGGCGATCTGCCAGTGTTCGAGAGTTTCAGGATAGACTTCGCCGATGAGACTTCTAATCATCCTGCAGCTGCGATAACCTGCTCAGCCTTGTGGGGCAATTGGACACGAACGAAATTGGATGCGGGATAGAGATAGTCCTCGCCCGATTCATCGACCACTCGAATATATCCATCTTTGTCCGCTTTTTTGTCAGGGACGACGCGATAGATTTTTCTCTTCTCCAGATCGTCGCAGTCATCATCCTTGATACACAGGACGAATGCATGGCGTATATGTTTCCGCATGAGCATTGGACAGCAACCTGTCGCCCCGCTTGGTACGAAACCTGAGGTTTAAGCCAACTCAGTGAGTTGCGACAGGTTCACATCAAATGCAACGACGGGCATGGTGATTTGCCAGCGTTCGAGCACTTCGGGATGGAGTTCACCGATCACGCCGACAGGTCTACCTCCAACAACAATTCGCCCTGCGCGGCCTTCCAGAAATGAAGGATGCTCCACCAGTTCAAGGCTGTACTCTTTCCCAAGATAGTAAAACAACACATCGAGGCAGGAATGAATTTCTGAGAAATGTGCTCCGGCATGGGCAATCATGGCCCCCAAGACCGTCTCAGTCCGAGAACCCAATTCATGCGTAGCATCAGGAATCGCCACATCACCGGCCTCGAAGAGACGGTGTGGATAGAAGGCTCGACTCGAAGCAGTCTCGACACGCAACAGAGACGGCAGGATCCATTGCCGGAGACAGGAGAAGCTCAAGGACATGACATTGTCGACTTCGACCATACACCCCCATGCCGTCTCATCGAGCCGCATCCGACCGGAATAATTCTCTGGCGAGCCAAGGATGTTGGAAATGATCTCCTGAAACCCTAAGCCCACCATCAGTTCCCGAGCTCGATCCGACGTCTGTTCGATGGCAGACAGGCCGCCCACGGTGAACTGCGCCGGCATGACCGGAGTGAATTCGGCATACCCAAGACTCATAGCCACATCTTCGACTACATCCATCGTATGCATGAGATCATGCCGATAGAGAGGCAGTTTGACTTTGACGGATCTCTTTCCAGACGCCACCTGGTAGCCGTACGTTTCGAGGGCTTGTGCGACATTCGTTACCCCCAGCTCCTGGCCAAGCGCCTGTTCAATCCGGTCGACCCGAAGGGTTTTTGACTTTCCAAGATCCAAGGGCGTTGTCACTCGCTTTCCCAATGGAGTGCTCGTCGAATAGTGAACATCCACCGGCTCAATCATTGCCCCACGGTCGGCGAGATTCGACGCAAAAATGTTCAGCGTTAAGACGACCATCGGGAGATCGGTACCCGTTACCTCCACGAACAGCTGATCATCACCTACCTGAACTTCTCCGACTTCCCTACTATTGATGATTGGCGGGAAAGACAGCGGTTGATTAGCCGCATCACGGAGGATTGGTATACGCTCCGCCCCCGCAAGGATCCCGCCATATTCCAATCCCTTCGGATGTACCATGAGAATTTCCGACAAGGTCATGACCGTTTCCATGCCCAACGGCGTAAACCGCGCTTCGTCGGGCTTCACCAGCTCGTAGGTCACTGGAAACTCGATCTTGGGAAGCTGATAAATTCCGATCGAAATAGTCTTGCGCTTGTGGCCGAAAATGTCCGCCAATTTCTCCTGCGTTTGAATCAACTGGGCCAGTCCTTCTGTCGTGACTCGGTATCCTCTTGCCGCACAGGCCGCGACATAGGGACGGACCCGTTCCATCCCCGGCTTTACAATGATCTTCTTCCCGGACTTGGTCTTTCCGGATAAGAACGGATAGGGCGAGAGCTTGCCCCGTTGCTTGATCCTGATTTGTCGGGCGATCCCTTCGCAGCACCACAGATCGGGACGATTGCTGTCCTGGAGCTCAACCCGGAGCTCTCCGGTTTCGGGGGTGTACTCCTTCAACTCGCCTTTCACGAGCATGAGCCAGTCTTCCACCTCTTCAATCGAGACGGCCCGACGCACAGCATCAGCGCCGTGAAGGAGGGATTGGAAATCATCTTTATGGATCGTAATCGTAGGCATAGCCGTCGCTAGAACGCCCCTCTGGTCGAGCGGATCAATTCAAGATTGTCCGTGAACAGTTCTCGGATATCGTGGATCCCCAGCGCCACCATCGCCATCCGATCGAGCCCCAGCCCCCAGGCGATCACCGGAACCGTGACCCCAAGCGGCAACGTCACTTCCTGGCGGAAGAGTCCCGCACCGCCCAACTCCATCCACCCGAGGCGAGGATGCCGAACATGCAGTTCGACCGACGGCTCGGTAAATGGGAAATAGGCGGGCAAGAACTTCACTTCCTTTGCCTGTGCCACTTCCCGGGCAAATAAATTCAGGAGCCCCAGCAACATGCGAAAATTGATGTCTTCGCCAAGCACAATACCTTCCACCTGGAAAAAATCCGTCGCGTGGGTGGCGTCGACCTGGTCGTAGCGAAAGCAGCGTGCGATCGAAAAGTACTTCCCGGGAATGTTCGGCGAAGCCGCGAGTGTTCTCGCCGACACGGCAGTCCCTTGGCTCCGTAAGACCAATCGCTTGGCGCGCTGAAGATTGAACGAATAGCCCCAGCCACTCGAGCCGGTATCGGCCCCATTCTCATGCACCTTGGCCACACGGGACACAAACGGCTCATCCTTGGCCAACGCATGGGTCGGATGCTTCACGAAATATACATCGTGAATATCGCGGGCAGGATGAAATTGCGGCATGAACAGGGCATCCATATCCCAAAATTCGGTTTCCACCAACGACCCGCGCATTTCTTGGAAGCCCATACTGACGAGTTTCGTTTTGACCGTATCCAGAAATTCCCGATACGGATGTTTTTTCCCGGTCCCGACGCGTGGCGCACGCAGGCTGATGGTGTACTTACGGAATCGTTTCTGGCGCCAACTTCCGTCCTTTAACATGTCAGGAGTCAACTGCGAGACTTCTTCGGCGACCCCTTGCTTGAGTAAGTGGGTCGCGGCACTGACTCCTGATGGAGACAACCTGAATGCGCGGGTCACACGCTCGTCCACCCGGAATGGCTCTTTGGCATTTCCCCGCTTCACGGCATAGTCTTCGATCACGCGACGGTGCTCGTCTGAAAACGTCGCCAGTTCCCGCGAGGATGCTTCCAGCTGCTGTAAGACGGACCGAAGCGCGTCAACGGTCTGGCTTGAACGTCCGGTGGTTTCGATGCACCCTCCCTGCACGATCAGCAAGACCCCTTCCTTCTTCAATCGCCCAACCGCTTTGCTGACATCGGAGGGATCGAGTCCATCCTGCGATTGCAAATCTGGAATAGTGAGTCGCTTTCCTGTCCCAGCCGCTTCACGAGCAGCCTCGAGCACCCGTTCGATGGGGGCTGCACCACGGAGATACTCTTCACCAATTTTCGTCAGTGACACGACTGGCGTCACCGTTTCGGTCTGAACTACGATCAACTCTTTGGCCAGCAGCCATTCGACCGCCATGCTGAACTGAGACGGCTCCAACTCAGCGGCGGAAGCCAACTGTTCGCTGTCCAAAATCGTTTCCGGCTGATGTGCGCCTAACGTCGTCAGGACTTTTATTTCGAGAGGATGAAGGCTATCGATAACTGCAGAAGAAATGTCCACCCTGAATGGCCTATCGATTGACCGCTGCGCGAGGCGTCGGTTGAATGGCTGTTGTTGCGGCTGTCCGCATCGCAGCGATGGTGGCCGTATAGTCGCGCTGTGAAAAAATCGCAGAGCCTGCGACAAGCGTCGTCGCGCCGGCCGCGACGATTTCCCTGGTATTGTCCACCTTCACGCCGCCGTCCACTTCAAGCAGCGCCTGGCTCTTGATTCGATCTAACTGGGTCCGTGCCTCGACGATTTTCTTGAGCACGGATGGAATAAAGGTCTGTCCACCGAATCCCGGGTTCACCGACATGATCAAGACCAAGTCGATATCGCCCCAGATCTCTTGGAGGGACGAGATCGGCGTGGCAGGATTGAGCGTCACTCCAGCCTTGACCCCACGTTCCTTGATCGACTGAATCGTCCGATGGAGGTGGGGGCAGGCTTCAACATGAACCGTGAGATAGTTGGCCCCCGCGTCGGCAAACTCTGGAATGAACGCATCGGCGTTGGTGATCATCAAGTGAACATCCAAAGGCAGCTTGGTGACTTTTCTGAGACTTTCCACGATGGGGGGGCCCACCGTCAGATTCGGGACGAAATGACCATCCATGACATCCACATGCAGAAAATCAGCACCAGCCTGCTCCACAGCGGAGACTTCATCGGCCAGCCTGGCAAAGTCAGCTGAGAGAATCGACGGGGCAATGTAGATCGGATGAGGCATCAGTCGTTCTTCCGTAAACGAACGGCGTAAAATCCATCCATTCCAACACTGTTGCACAGAGTGGAGAGCGCCCCTCGGGCAGTGACAAATTGCAGCGCCGTAGGGGGAAGCCAGGGAGCCACAGATTCACGTATCCATCCAGGATAGTCTTCGCAAAAGCGGTCGAGGACCTCTTCGGTCTCTTCCGTTTCCGCTGAACAGACACTATAGACCAGCACCCCACCAGGTCGCAAGCAGGGCGCCACTGAAGCAAGGATTTCAAGTTGAAGTTTCCGATGTCTGGCGAAGGCCAAACTGTCCTTCCGCCATTTCGCTTCAGGGTGCCGGCGCAACACCCCCATCCCACTACAGGGAGCATCTAAAAGTATGCGATTGAACACCGGCGATCCGTCACGAACGTGTGATCGACATGTCATCATCTTAGACCATTCAGCTGATTTTCTCACATCGCCGACGATCGGCACGACGCTCTGAATGCCTAGTCGTCGGCAGTTCTGGCGGAGGAGATCCAATCGTGAGGCTTGGCGATCAACGGCATAAATCGTCCCGCGATCGCCCATGAGTCCGGCAAGGTGTGTCGCCTTCCCACCCGGAGCAGCGCAGGCATCCAAAATACTCTCACCCGGTTGTGGATCAAGAATCGGAGGAATGAGCTGAGCTGCTTCATCCTCTACATAGAAATCCCCGGTCGAGAAGCCTGGCAGCGACCTCACGTCCTGACCTTTTTCGAGTACGACTCCTACCGGGCTGACCGTCGTAGGATGGACCGGTACACCTGCTTGTCGCAACCGCTCCAAGAACTCGTCCCTGGTGAGTCTCTGGGAATTCACACGAAGGGTCACACTGGGAACCGTACTGCTTGCTCGACAGACCGATTCTGCGTGCTCGAATCCTAGTTTGGCAAGCCACCGTTCTATGAGCCATACGGGGAGTCCATATCGAATAGATAATGAGTGCGCCGGATGGGTTGCGGCGTCTGGGAGAGGCGGCGCCACACGTGTGATGTTGCGCAGGACCGCGTTGACCAACCCACTCCAATCGCGACCCAGCTTTTTAGCCTGCGCCTTCGCCAGCAGGACCGTCTCGTTCACGGCAGCCGAAGGGGGAATGCGATCAAGAAACAGGAGCTGATAGGCGCCAAGCCGCAGCAACATTTGAACGACAACGGGCAGTTTGTGGAGCGGTTTATCCAGAAACGCGCCAAGTGTCCAATCGATCGTCTCCTGTCGTCGCAAGACGCCGTACACCAACTCCATCATCAACGAACGATCACGAGGCTGGAGACCTGACGTGACTGATCGTTCGAGCAAGTCATCGAGCGGCATATCAGTTCGTTGACAGGAGAGAAGGAGAGAGAGCGCAATCGATCGAGGAGAGAGCCCCCGGCCATCAGCTCTCACGTGCCTTTCGCGAATCATAGCTCAGACCAGGAGATGCCGGCCGTCGTCAAGAGAAGGGTTTATGTAGCCGGTGAACCCAATTGCGCACCGGCCGTGACTCGATGTCCAGCCAGAAATTGGGCTACTGACATACGTTTCGAATTAGCCGTCTGAACTTCGCGGATATCAAGAAGACCATCGCCGGTGGCCACCAAGATTGATGATTTATTCACCGCGACGATCGTTCCCGGCTTGTCGGTCGTCGCCTCCATGGTCGAAATCACTTTCCAGATGTTCCACCGTTCCTCACCGAAAAACGTATAGGCTCCCGGCCAGGGAGAGAGCCCTCTCACTCGATTGGCAAGTGATGTGGCCTTTATCGTCCAATCGATCAGACCATCTTCTTTTTTTAAGAGCGGCGCCAGAGTTGCCTGATCATGGTCTTGCTCCTTCGGCGTCACCGTCCCGGCTTTCAATTGCGCAATCGTCTCGACAAGCAGTCGCCCACCCAACTCCGCGAGACGAGGCGCCAACGTCCCAGCCGTATCGTCCGGCATGATCGTGAGCTTCTCCTGAAGCAATATGGCCCCGGTATCCATGCCTTCGTCCATCAGCATCGTCGTAATACCCGTTTCCGTCTCGCCATTGATGACGGCCCACTGAACCGGAGCGGCGCCCCGATACTTCGGCAACAGCGAACCATGCACATTCACGCAGCCCATCGGAGGAAGATGAAGAATGGGCGCATGTAAAATACGCCCGTATGCAGCAACAGCGATCAGATCTGGTTGCCAAGATGACAAAGCTTGCACAAACTCCGGCGTGCGGATCTTGAGCGGCTGCAATACAGGAATACCCGCGCGCTGCGCCACGAGTTTCACCGGCGGCTCGACAAGCTGCTGTCCTCTGCCCTTGGGTCGATCCGGCTGTGATACCACTCCCACCACTTGCTCATCAGATCGAAGGAGTGCGTCGAGCGACGGTACGGCAAATTCCGGGGTGCCCATGAAGACGATGCGCATACCTTGCCTTTAGCATCGTGGTTATAAGAAAGCAATCGTGGACTACCGTACCTTGACTTGCTGATCAGCGCTTTGTTAGCATCCCATCGCGGGGTGGAGCAGCCTGGTAGCTCGTTGGGCTCATAACCCAAAGGTCAGAGGTTCAAATCCTCTCCCCGCAACCAACCTTTCCCTTTCGTCAGCTTATCACTGATTTTCGATCAGCAAACGTGACCCTGTCACAAAGCGACGCCTCCCAGCCGCATCAATCTCAATTACTGCGCACACACTGAAGCGCTGAGGTGCTTCCGCTTTCCGTGAGCCATGACCGTCGGTCATTCTACCTCACTCGGGCGTGGCCTCGCTCATTGAATATCCTTGAATATCCTTCCCCATGGCCTCTCCTCCAGCATCGCCAGCTAGATTACTGTAAGTCATGGCTTATACGAGTTTCGTTGTCTTTTCTTTTGCCGCGCCGCTCCTTCCTTGTCGTGATCTCAGCCTACCGGCTGTTCTGTTCTCTTTTGCCGAATTCTTCATCTCCAAAGTGTCCTTCGTCAGCGTAACCGGTTCCATTCGGACACCGTTGCCGATTCCATCTCAATGGAGGCTGACCAGCAAAAGGAATCTCTCGTCGGTAACGTGGGTCCCCTCGGGTGGTCGAGTTTCTCGGAAGCGTCGTAGAGGAAGCATTCGATCGGACGACGACTGCTGCGATATGGTGTGAAACTGAGGAAGATCGAGGGCGTGGGATGGTGAGGAGGCGACGTCGCCGACGCCCCCTCATGGTGCGACTATTTCTTTTTCTTGGCCGCCTTCTTCACAGGCTTCTTCGCTGCTTTCTTCGCTACTTTCTTCGTTGCCATGAGCACTCCACCTCCCTTCACTTCCACAAAATGGAGATTGTATGTGTGCCATATAGCAGAGTTTGTGTTGTGAGTAAAATTCTCGTTCCATAATTTCGTTGGGTCGACGGGAATAGGAATCCCGCTTCAGGGGGCTACTTCCGGCTCTCTCGCGACCTTTTCTTTTTCTTGAAATCTGGAGATTAGCGAGACCGGAACACGAAGCATGACCAGCGTATTGATGTGAGTCCGCAGCAGACCTTAGTTCCTTCCGGCAGGCGCACCCTTAGTGCAAATTGGCGATCTCGACGTCATGGACACAAAAACGTCGGGGGCCGGCTCGCATATCCAAGCCGGCCCCCTGAGTCTCACTCTTACAAACAAACTATGGATGCGATCTATCTACCGCTCAGTACCCCGCCTTGGCGTTGGGGTTCACCTGGCCGGCGAACGGAT